>VGBV01000015.1 GCA_016870325.1 Actinomycetota bacterium | reverse complement strand
ACGGCCACGTCCGCTCCGTCGCCGGTGTCCAGGCGGTCGCAGCCGATCTGGCCGTCCACCGTGTCGTCTCCGGCGCCGCCCTTGAGCCTGTCGTTGCCCCGGGCGCCGAACAGGGCGTCGTCTCCCTTGCCGCCCGTGCCTCGGTCATGGTCGCCACCGCCGAGCAGGCGGTCGGGCCCGCTCCCGCCCGAGAGGGCATCGGGGCCGTGACCTCCGCTGAGGACGTCGGGGCCTCCGCCGCCCGCGAGGCTGTCGCCGCCGCTGCCGCCCGATACCCGGTCGGCTCCGCCGCCGCCCGAGGCCCGGTCGGCGCTGCCCCCGGCGGAGACCCGGTCGGGGCCCGCGCCGGCGTCGATCACGTCACGGTCCCCGCCGCCCCTGATCACGTCCCCGCCGCCGCGGCCCAGCACCCGATCGTTGCCCGCCCCGGCGCAGATGGTGTCGCCGCGGCCGCTGCCGATGATCCGGTCGTCGCCCCCCAGGGAGGCGACCACCGTGCGGCCCTTGCCCAGCTTGATCACGTCCCGCTTCTCGGTGCCGACGACGTTCGCGACCCGGCCGGCGCATCTCGCCTTGCCCTTGCCCTTCGGCGCGGCCGGTGCACTAGATCCGGCCGCCAGCACGGCGAGCAGGGTCACGACCGATGCTGTCGCGGCAAGAAGCCGCCCTCCCGAGAGCACAGGGGGATTCTACGGCCGGGCATCGGGCGGGGTGCCGACTCCGTGTATAAGCCGTGCGATGGAGCTCGGCTTCGAGGAGGTGCTGCTCTTCGGCGGCGCACTGCTGGCCGCTGCCGCGGCGCTCTCGGGCGTCTTCCGCGGCACCGTGCTGTCGGTGTCGGTCCTAAGCGTCGGGGCCGGGCTGCTGCTGGCGGGCACCGGGGTGATCGAGGTCTCGGCGGAGGACGACGCCGTCATCTACCTGATCGAGCTCGCCCTGATCGTCACCCTCTTCTCCGACGGGCTCCTCGTCGAGCGTGAGCTGCTCCGGTTGCATTGGAGCGCGCCGGTTCGCGCGCTGGTCGTTGCCATGCCCCTTACGCTGTTGTTCCTGGCGCTGTGCGCGAAGCTGCTGTTCGCGGACCTCAGCTGGGCGGAGGCGTTCCTGCTGGGCGCCGTGCTCTCGCCGACGGACCCGGTCGTCACCTCGGCGGTGGTGAAGACGCGCGGGGTGCCGCAGTCCGTGCGCCACACCCTAAACCTCGAATCCGGTCTCAACGACGGCCTCGCGCTGCCCGTGGTTCTGTTCTTCATCATTCTCGCGTCGCCGGGCGGGGACGCCGGCGGGGAGGGGCTCGAGCTGCTGGGCGAGGCCGGAGTGGGGGCGGTGATCGGAGTCGCCCTGGGGGTGCTTGCGGGCCGGCTCACGAAGCACCTGCCGATGGGCGGCATCTCCAGGCGCTACGACAGCATCTACGCGCTCGGCGTCGGCCTGTTCGCGTTCGGGCTCGCCGAGGTCACGTTCGGAAACGGATTCATCGCGGCCTTCACCTGCGGGATCGCCCTCGCCGTCGCCGAGCACGACATCGCGGACGATTTCGAGATCTTCTCGGAGAACGTGAGCACGATCCTCTCGGTCTTCACCTTCTTCGTCTTCGGCGCCCTGATCGTCGCCACCGGCTACGGGGGAACGGTAGGGCTGCTGATCGTGTTCACGGCCTTCGCGCTCCTGGTCGCCCGCCCCCTCGCGGTCGCGATCTCGATGCTGCGGGTGCGGCTGCCCGGGCCCCACCGCGCATTCATCGCCTGGTTCGGCCCCAAGGGCGTCGCCTCGATGCTGTTCGCGCTGTTGGTGCTGAAGTCGGCGGTGGATGAGCGCAACCTGATCTTCGAGGTCGCGGCCTTCGTCATCCTCGCGTCGATCATCGCCCACGGGCTCACCGACACCGTCGGCGCGCGCTGGATCGAGCGCAAGGTCAGGGACGGTTAGGCGGGAGCGGGGGCAGCGAGACGCTCCTGCACCCACTCGGTCGAGGCGATGTGGCGCCCCATGCCGAGCTGCTTCGGCTCGAAGCCGAGCGCGAGCCCGACGAGCTGCGGCAGGTGCAGCACGGCGAGCTCGAGGTCGCGGTTGACGATCTTGGCGGCCTCGGGCTGCTGCATGTCCAGGTTCAGGTGGCAGAGCGGGCAGGGCGTGACGAGGCAGTCGGCGCCGGCGTCGAGCGCGTCGCCGACGTGGGTGCCGGCCTGGCGCAGCGAGACCTCGCGCGCCATCGTGATGATCGGAAAGCCGCAGCACTTCCGCGCGCCGTCGTATTCGACGACCTCGCCCCCGAGCGCCTCGATCAGCTGCTCCAGATAGAGGTCGCGATCGGGACGCTCGTCGTAGCCGAGGCGGTGCTTAGGGCGCAGGATGTAGCAGCCGTAGAAGGGGCCGACCTTGAGGCCCTCGAGGGGCCGCTTCACCTCGGCCTTGAGCTTGTCCAGGCCGTAGTCCTCGACCAGCACCCAGAGGAAGTTCTTGTTCGAGAAGCCGTCGGGGTCATAGCTCAGGCCTTCGGCCGCGAGCGTCTCGTTGATGTGGGCTCGGTAGCCGGAGTCGGCGTCCAGGCGCTGCTGGCACTCGGACTGGGCGCCCTGGCAGGTCGAGCAGATGTTCATCATCGGCGCCCCGGTCTGCTGGGCGAGCGCGAAGGTGCGGGCGTTCAGGGTGTCGGCCAGCTCCTGGTTGTGCTCGGCGATGACGCCGGCGCCCGAGCAGTTGGCGCGGTCGAGCTCGACCAGCTCGATCCCGAGGCGCTCCGCGACCAGGGCCATCGAGCCGTGCAGCTCGGTCGTGAAGCCGCGGCTGACGCACCCCGGCCAATACGCAAGCTTGAGGCCGGCCATCAGCCGCCTCCCTCGTCGGGCTCGGGCTCGATCGCTGCCGCAGGCACGGCCTCGGCCTCGGGGACGGGCGCGTCCTCCTCGGCCTCCTCGCCGCGGATGTAGAGGTTGAGCTCGACGGAGTGGTCCTCGGCGTGGGCGTAGATCCGCCTGACGTTGTCCTGCGCGTCGCCCGGCAGCTTCGGGTGGATCCCGGGGATCAGCTTCGGGAGCGAGCGCATCTTGCCGCTGCGCAGCCCCCTGATCGCCGTCGGGATCGACTCGATCAGGCCCTTGATCGCGCCCGGCCGCGGCGCCAGCTTGCCCTTGAGGCCCGGGGCGAAGGACTCCTGCAGCAGCAGCGACTCGTCCAGCGTCCCCTTCGACTCGATGATCTTCACGAACGCGTGCTCGTGGCGCATGCCGTTGTTGTGGTCGTCGATCTCGTAGCCGGCTGTCGCCTTGCGGCGCAGGCGCATGATCTGGTCCATCGGCGCGACGCCCTTGGGGCAGGCGTCGATGCAGCTGAAGCAGTGGGTGCAGTCGTAGATCCCGTGCGGGTCGTTGGCCAGGTCGTGCAGGCGCTCCTCGGTCTCGGCGTCGCGCGGGTCGCCGACGAAGCGGTAGGCCTTGGCCAGCGCCGCCGGGCCGATGAAGTCGGGGTCGGCCTCCATCGAGAGGCAGGAGCTGACGCAGGCGCCGCACTGGATGCAGGCCATCGACTGGGTGATGTCGATCATCGATTCGGGCGGGACGATGTACTCGCGCTCGGGGGGATCGCCCTCGGGCAGCAGCCACGGCGTCACCCGCCGGATCTTGGTCCAGTGGGTCGACTCCATGTCGGTGACCAGGTCCTTGATCACGGGCATGTTCCCCATCGGCTCGACGACGATGGGCTCGGATCCGCCATCCCGCCGGTTGGCGATCTCCTTCGCCTCGCCGATCTGCGTCTTGCAGGCGAGCGCCGACTGGCCGTTGATCTTGACCCCGCAGGAGCCGCAGATCGCGGCGCGGCAGGAGCAGCGCACGGCGAGCGAGCCGTCGTCGCGGTCCTTCGCCTGCAGCAGGCCGTCCAGCACCGACAGCGTCGGGTCGAGCTCGACGTCGAAGGTCTCCCAATAGGGGCCGTCGCCGGATTCGGGCTGGAAGCGGCGGACCTTGAGCGTGTACGCGGCCATCTAGTCCACCCTATCCATGTGCGTGGTCGAGGCCATCAGTACGTCCGCTCCTGGGGCTCCCACTGGGTCATGGTCACGTCCGAGTAGCTGATCTCCGGCGCGTCGTCCTTGTGCGAGAGGTCGATGTGCTTCAGCCACTCCTCATCGTTGCGCTCGGGGAAGTCGGTCCGGTACTGGGCGCCGCGGCTCTCGGTGCGGTGCAGCGCCGCGACGCAGGTGGCCTCGGCGTTGTCGAGCATGTAGCCGAGCTCGAGGGCGCCGAGCGCGTCCTGGTTGAAGACGCTGCCGCGGTCGTCGATGTAGCAGGACCGGGCCTCCTCCTGCAGGCGCTTGACCGTCTCCAGGGCGGTGTTGATGCCGGCCTCGTCGCGGAACACGGCGACGTGCTTGTCCATCGTCTCGCCCAGCTCCTTGCGGACCTCCGAGACGCGGCGGCCGGAGCCCTTCTCGCGGCCGAGGATCTCCCCGATCCGGGCCTGCTCGTCGTCGAGCACCGACTGGGAGGGCCTCGCCGGCTCCCGGCCCTTGGCGCGCTCGGCGGCATCCTCGCCCGAGCGACGGCCGAAGATCAGCGTGTCCAGCAGCGAGTTGGCGCCCAGGCGGTTGCCGCCGTGAACCGAGACGCAGGCGACCTCGCCGGCGGCGTAGAGGCCCTCGACGTTCGTGCGCCCCCAGACGTCCGTCTTGACGCCGCCCATCGTGTAGTGGTTGCCGGGCTTGATGTGGATCGGCTCCTTGGTGATGTCCACGCCCGCGAAGTCCTGGCCGACGAGCACGATCTCGCGCAGCGCCTCGTGGATGCGCTTGCGGGGCACGACGGTGATGTCGAGCGCCACCGTCCCATCGGGGAAGCCGCGGCCCTCGTTGATCTCGGTCTGCTCGGCGCGGCTGACGACGTCGCGGCTGGCCAGCTCCATCTTGTTCGGCGCGTAGCGCTCCATGAAGCGCTCGCCCTTCGCGTTCAGCAGGTGAGCGCCCTCGCCGCGGGCGCCCTCGGTGATCAGGAACCCCTTGCCCGCCAGCGTCGTCGGGTGGTACTGGATCATCTCCATGTCCATCAGCACCGCCCCGGCGCGGTAGGCCATCGAGATGCCGTCGCCGGTGCAGATCAGGGCGTTGGTGGTGGGCTGCCAGACCTGGCCGTTGCCGCCGGTGGCGAGGATCACCGACTTGGCGCCGAACAACTCCATCGAGCCGTCCTTGACGTTGCGGCAGACCGCTCCGACGCAGGCGCCGCCGTCGTCGATCGCGAGCCCGGTCGTGAAGTACTCCTCGTAGCGCGCCACCTCGTCCGAGTACTTCATCAGCTGCTCGTAGAGCACGTGCATGATCGCCTGGCCGGTGATGTCCGCGACGTAGTAGGTGCGCGCCGCCGAGGCGCCGCCGAAGGCGCGGGTGCCGAGCTCGCCCTTCTCGTTGCGGTGGAAGGTGACCCCCAGGTGCTCCAGGTGCAGCAGCTCCTTGGGCGCCTCCTGGGTCATGATCTCGACCGCGTCCTGGTCGGCCAGGTAGTCCGAGCCCTTGATCGTGTCGAAGGCGTGCGACTCCCAGGAGTCGTCGGGGTTGAGCGCCGCGTTGATGCCGCCCTGGGCGGCGTTCGAGTGCGAGCGCACGGGGTGGACCTTGCTGATGATCCCCACCGAGACGTCGTCTTCGGCGGCGGCGAGCGCGGCCCGCTGCCCGGCGAGGCCCGCTCCGATGACGAGTACGTCGTGATCCGGCACGGGCCGATCCTATACGGGCGGCTTACTCCGCCATCTGCAGGGAAACCGAGTCTCGGAGCTGGATTTCGGCGCCCGGCGCCGCGATGCGCTCGAGGAAGAGCCGCCCGGCGGTGCTCAGGAGGGGAGCGATTCGCCGGTCGCGGGGTCATTCAGCGCCCGCCCGACGGCTTCCACGGTGACCACGCCCCGCAGCCTCCCCTCCGGGTCGACGGCGATCAACGCGCCCAGGCGGCGCAGCCCCTCGTTGCCCAGCAGCGACTCCAGCGGCGCGTCCTCGCGGACCGTCAGCGAGCCCTCGTCGCGGGCGAGGATCTCCCCGACCGTGGTCGAGCCCCGCTCGGGCTCCGGCACCGCCTCGGCGGTCGCCTGATCGAGCAGACCGGCGAAGCGCGAGGCCGAGTCGGTGACGGGGAACCACGTGTAGCGGTAGCGCAGGAAGTACTCGTCGAAGGCGCGCTCGATCGACATCCCCTCGGGGATCGCAACCGGCTCCCGGTCCATCACGTCCCCGACCGAGACGCCCTCGAGCCGGTCGGTGATTTGGGTCTGCGCGATCGCGCCGCGCGCCGAGCCGTTGAGGATGAAGCCGACGACCGCGAGCCAGAGGCCGCCGATCAGGTCGCCGCGGACGAACAGGTATGCGCCGAAGCCGATCAGCAGGAAGCCGAAGCCGCGCCCCAGGGTGGCGGCGAATCGGGTCGCGCGGCCACGGTCCCCGGTCAGCTTCCAGGCGATCGCGCGGGCGATTCGCCCTCCGTCGAGCGGGAAGGCCGGCACCAGGTTGAACAGCAGCACCAGCAGGTTGATGCCCGCGAGCCAGCCGATCAGCGCCGCGATCCCCGAGCTCTCGGTCTGGCCGTCGGTCAGCGCCGCCTCGCGAAACGCGTCGGGCCCCGCCAGCGCTATCCCGGCGCCCACGCAGAGCAGCGTGATGGCGGCGGTGACCAGAGGCCCGGCGACCGCGATCTTGAACTCGGTGCCGGGCGAGTCGCTGTCGCGCTGCAGCCTTGCGACGCCTCCGAACATCCACAGCGTGATCCCGTCTATGCCGATCCCGCGGCGGATCGCGACGAAGGCGTGGCCGAGCTCGTGCAGGAGGATCGAGCCGAAGAAGAGCAGGGCGCTGGCCAGGGCCAGCAGGTAGGGCCCGGTGGCGCCCTCGTCGGCACCCAGCACATCCCGGTAGAAGCCCGAGAGCCAGATGATGATCAGGAAGAGGACGAAGAACAGGGAGTAGTCGACCCCGATCCTGATCCCGCGCACGTGAAAGAGCGTCAGGGCGCCGGCGGGCATGAGCTGATCTTACGGAGGCGTCGCCGCCGACCCAGCGGCGGCTCAGGCGACGGGGATGTGTTCGGGGGACTCGCCGCGCGCTCAGCGCGTCTGGGCCGAGACGCGGTTCCCGCCGGCCCTCTTGCCCGCGTACATCGCGAGGTCCGCTTTGCGCAGGAGATCCTCGAAGGACGGCATCGGGTTCTGGCCCGTCGCGACCCCGACGCTGACCGTGATGCCGTCGTTCTCGCGGCGCAGCGCCCGACCGACCTCCCTGCGCACGCCCTCGGCGACGGCGCGCCCGGCCGCCTCGGTGGCGCCGGGCAGGAGCACGGCGAACTCGTCGCCCCCGATCCGCGCGACCACGTCATGGCTTCGCGTTGACAGCACCAGCGCAGCCGCCACTTCCTCCAGCACCTCGTCGCCACGCGCGTGCCCGAGGCTGTCGTTCAGCTCCTTGAAGCCGTCTATGTCGATTGCCAGCACGCTGAGCGGGATCCCGTCGCGAACCGCCTGTGCGCGCTCGGCGGCGACGCGATCCTTCAGGGCCGAGCGATTCAGCAGGCCGGTCAGCGGGTCCTTGTACGCGCGCTCGGAGAGTTCCTCGACCATGCGGTAGATGTTGCCCCGAAGCCGCGCGACCACGAAGCCGACGACGAGCAACGTCGTCATCGTCACCAGCCACTGGGTGGTCGCCTGGTTGCTCGTCACCTCCTGTGTGGACAGCAGCCAGGCGTAGGCCCCGCCGACGATCGCCGTCTGCAGCAGGGCGCCCCGGAGCGAGAGGAAGTAGAAGGCGTAGAGGACGATCCACAGGTAGAGCATCTGGTTGTCGGCCGCGCCGCCGATGACGCCGCCCTCGTGCGTCGAGATCGTGACCAGCGCGGTACCGACGAGCGTCAGGACGCCCAGCAGGGGGTCGCTGAGCGTGGGCCGCCTCAGCAGGAGCACGGCCCCGATCAGTCCCGCGACGACCCCGGCGATCAGTATCGACGCCTCCGAGCCTTCGGCCGGGGGAGGCAGCAACGCCGTCGCGACCGCGAGGCCACCCCCTGCGGCCCCGAGCACGCCCATCGCCTGGACCGCGAGCTCGCGCGGGGCCCTTCGCCTCGTGTCCTTGTCCGCATGCATGAGCTTCAGATCGGCTGCGCGCGGGCCCAGCTTGAGGTCCCGGTCTCTACCGTTCGCGCCGATGGCGGACCCAGACACCAGCGCCGCGCCCGCCCGCCCCGGCCTCGACGAGCCCTGGCTGCGGGAACGCCTGGAGCGGCTCTGCGCGATCGACCGCCCCTCGGCCTCCGAGGGCGAGAGGGAGGCCGCCGAATGGCTCGCCTCGGAGCTTCGCGACGCCGGCGCCCGTGATGTCCGCATCGAGGCCGAGCCGGAGGCGAACGGCGGCTTCTGGGTCTCGCTCGGCGCTCTCTCCGCAGCAGGGCTGCTGGCCGGAGTGGCGACCCTGCGCGGCGGGCGGCGCACGCGAGCGGCCGCGAGCGCGGTCGCGGCGGCGGCCGCCGCCCTGTCCGCCGACGAGATGCCTCCGGGCCGCCGCCGCTTCCGCCGCCGGCTCCCCCGGCGCACCGCGCACCACGTGCTCGCGGAGCTCGGCTGCCCCGACGCCGAGCGCACCGTCGTGTTGATGGCGCACCACGACACGGCCCACAGCGCCTTCTTCTTCAATCCCGCGATCACCGAGGCGGTCGCCGACCGCTTCCCCGGCGTGCTGGAGAAGGGCGAGACCAGCCCGCCCCTGATGTGGCCGGTCGTCGCGGGCCCGGCGCTGGTCGCCGCCGGCGCCGCGCTCGGATCCCGCGCCCTGACCGCCGCCGGGGTCGCCGTCTCGACGGGGATCGTCGCGTTCATGGCCGACATCGGCTCCCGCGACGCCGTTCCGGGGGCCAACGACAACGCCAGCGCCTGTGTCGCCCAGATCGCCCTGGCCCGGGCGCTGGCCGAGGACCCGACCAGCTCGGTGCGGGTCCTGTTCCTCTCCACCTCGGAAGAGGCGCTGTGCGAGGGGATGGGCCTGTTCATGGACCGTCACGCCCATGAGCTGCCGCCGGAGAGCACCTTCTTCCTCTGCCTCGACACGATCGGCTCCCCGAAGCTGACGGTGCTGCGCGGCGAGGGCATGCTGGCGATGCGCGACTACCCGCCCGAATCCCTCGCCCTGATCGACTCCGAGGCCGAGCGGCTCGGCATCGAGCTGGTCCCGAACCTGCGCCTGCGTAACGCCACCGACGGCGTCTTCCCACTCCACGCCGGCTACCAGTGCGTCTCGGTCTGCTCGGTCAACCGTCTCAAGAACCCCTCCGACTACCACTGGCCGACCGACACCCCCGAGAACGTCCACTACGACACCCTCGCCGACGCCATCCGCCTGGCCGAGGCCGTGATCCGCCGCCTCGACGCCGGCTGGGTCTAGCCCCAATTCATTAGGGCCCGGGCTCCACCGCCGCCCCTGCGCCGGGGGCGGCTTGCCACCAAGGAGGCGAGCCCAGATGGCGACCGCCTACGAGACGCTCCGCTACGAGACCGAGGGGCACGTGACCGTGCTCACCTACGACCGCCCCGAGCAGCGCAACGCGGTCAGACGCAAGATGAACTCCGAGCTGCACCACGCCTGTCGGCGCTTCCGCGACGCCCCGGACGAATTCGTGCTGGTCATCACCGGCTCAGGCGACGCCTTCTGCGCCGGCTGGGACCTGCAGGACGCGGCCGAGCTGGGGGAGGGCCCGCGGCCCGACTGGGACGAGTTCCGCACCAGCATCTTCAACTCGCCGGGCGAGTGCGGCTACACGCGCAAGGTCGACGTGTTCAAGCCCGTGATCGCGGCCGTCAACGGCTGGGCCGTGGCGGCCGGGCTGGAGAACGCCCTGCTCGCCGACATCCGAGTCGCCGCCGAGAACGCCGTCTTCGGCGCGCTCGAGCGCCGCTGGGACATCGTCGGCGGCGACGGCATGAACGTCCGCCTGACCCTCACCGTCGGCTACGGCCGCGCGATGGAGATGATCCTCACCGGCAGACCCGTCGGCGCGGACGAGGCACTCCGGATCGGGCTCGCGAACGAGGTCGTGCCCGAGGGCAAGTCCCTGCAGCGGGCGCTCGAGCTCGCGCACGAGATCGCCGAGCTGCCCCAGGGCGCGATCCGCTCCGACAAGGAGACGATGGTCCGCAGCGTCGGCCGCACCTACGAGGAGCAGCTGCGCCAGGAGGCCGAGAACTGCATGTCGATGCTCGCCCGCCGCGACTCCCACGCGATCGGCGCCCGCGCCTTCAAGCAGGGCCGCGCCCCCGTGTGGCCGAACCACGGGCTGTAGGGTCGCTCTTGCAAACGACGAAAGGAATCGATCGTGGAGTTCGTGATCGGCGGAATCTACTTCATCCTGCTGGTCACGCTGGGGATCGTGTCCATCCGCAAGGGCCACTGGGTGACGTTCATCATCGGCATCTTCATCCCGCTGTTCTGGATCATCGGAGCGCTGATGCCCGCCAAGCAACCCGGCTAGAGGGCCCCGCAGCAGCGCTACCCTGGCCGCATGTGCAGAAACATCAGACAACTCCATGACTTCGACCCGCCGGCTTCCAAGGAGGAGGCGAACGACGCGTCGCTCCAGTATGTGCGCAAGATCAGCGGCTCGAGCAAGCCCTCCCGGGCCAACCAGGAGGCCTTCGACCGCGCCGTCGCCGAGGTCTCGGCGGCGACGCGCAAGCTGCTGGACTCGCTCGTCACCAGCGCCCCTCCCAAGAACCGCGAGGTCGAGGCCGAGAAGCGCCGCGCCCGCGCCGCCGCCCGTTTCGCCTAGCTAGGTGGCGGCTCTGGCCCGGTCGATGATCCGGGTGAAGTCGGTTCCCGCGGGCAGGGTGCCGAAGGCCCGGCCCCAGTCGCCGCCCAGGCGCGAGGCGCAGAAGGCGTCGGCCGGGGCCTCGTCGGCGTAGCGGACCATCAGCGAGCCCTGCAGCAGCAGCGCCATGCGCTCGACGATGCTCCTCGCCCGCGCCTCGAGCTCGGCCATGTCGCCGAGCTCGGTTCGCAGCTCCTTCGCGGCGGCGGCGACGCGGGGGTCGGACTCGCCCTCGGCGACCTCGGCGAAGAAGGCCTCGAGCGAGCCGGGGCTCTTGACCATCGCGCGCAGCACGTCCAGGCACTGGACGTTGCCCGAGCCCTCCCAGATCGAGTTCAGCGGCGCCTCGCGATAGAGCCGGGGCATCCCCGACTCCTCCACGTAGCCGTTGCCGCCGAGGCACTCGAGCGACTCGCCGGCATGGACGGGCGCGCGCTTCGTGATCCAGTACTTCAGCACCGCGTTGGAGATGCGCTTGAAGGACTGCGCGCCCTCATCCCCGGCGATCGCCTCGTCATAGGCCCGCGCCAGCCGCATCGCCGAGATCGTCGCGGCCTCGGACTCGATCGCCAGGTCGGCGAGCACGTTCTGCATCAGCGGCCAGTCGGTCAGGGTGCGGCCGAAGGCTTCCCGCTGGCTCGCGTGGTTGATCGCCTGCGCGACCCCGACCCGCATCCCGGCGCTGCCCCCGAGCACGCAGTCGAGCCGGGTGTGGTTGACCATCTCGATGATCGTGCGCACGCCGGCGCCCTCCTCGCCGACCATCCGCGCCCAGGCGCCGTCGAACTCGACCTCGGATGAGGCGTTGGAGCGGTTGCCGAGCTTGTCCTTGAGGCGCTGCAGGCGGAAGTTGTTGCGGCTGCCGTCGGGCAGCCAGCGCGGGAACAGGAAACAGGAGATGCCGCCGTCGGCCTGGGCGAGGACCAGGAAGGCGTCGCACATCGGCGCCGACATGAACCACTTGTGGCCGCTGAGCTCATACTCGGCGCCGGGGCCGCCGCCGTTCAGGGGGCGCGCAACCGTCGTGTTGGCCCGGACGTCCGAGCCGCCCTGCTTCTCGGTCATCCCCATCCCCGCCAGCGCCCCGGCCTTCTCGGGCGCGGGCCGGTTCGAGGGGTCGTAGCTGTCGGAGAGGAAGCGGGGCTCCCACTCCGCCGCCAGCTCGGGCTGGTGGCGAAGCGCCGGCAGCACCGAGTAGGTCATCGAGATCGGGCAGCCGACGCCCGCCTCGGCGTGGCCGAAGCAGATGAAGGCGGCGCCGCGAGCGACATGGGCGCCGGGCTGGGGCTCGCGCCACGGCAGCGAGTGCAGCTCGAAGCCGACCGAGGCGCCGAGCAGCTCGTGCCAGGCGGGATGGAACTCGACCTCGTCGACGCGGTTGCCGTAGCGGTCGTGGGTCCGCAGCTTCGGCGGGTTGTCGTTGGCGAGCCGCCCCAGCTCGATCACGTCGCCCGAGCCGGCGTGGGCGCCGACGGCCGAGATCCGGTCGCTGGCCCACTCCGCGCCCTCCCGGCTCACGGCCTCGACGAGCGTCGTGTCCGCCTCGAAGACGTTGAAGTCGACCAGCGGCTCGGCCTGGTTGTCGACCTCGTGGGTGCGGACTCCGGGGGTGCTGGTCGAGGATGGCTTCTCAAGCGTGGACATGCGCGGGCTCCGTTCCTATTGCTCTCTGACAGAAGTTGACCAGTGGCGCGATCGCGGCCTCGGGGTCGCCGCCGTTGGCGGTGGGGGAGAGGGGCCCGACCATCGCCTCCCCGATGGCGCCGACCAGGGCCGACGCGGTGGTCACGGGGTCCTGGGCGAGCAGCTCGCCCGACGCGATCCCGTCCTGGAGGATCGAGACGAGGATGTCGCGGTAGCTGCGGCGGAACTCCAGGCGCTCGGCCTCGACCGCGGGATCGACCGGCTCGGCGAGCAGCGCCCAGGCGAGCCGGCGCCCGCGCAGCGCCCGGCGGGCGAAGGTCTCGACGCCGGCCGCGACCCGTTCCGACGCGGGGGCGTCCGGCCGCTCGGAGGCAGCTTCGCGCATCGCGTCGACCTCGTGCTGGGAGGCCTCGCGGAAGACCTCGGCGAACAGGTCGGGCTTCGAGGGGAAGTGGCGGTAGACGGTGCCGACGGCCACGCCGGCGCGCCGGGCGACCGCCGCCATCTGCGCGTTCACGTAGCCCCCCTCGGCGATCAGCTCTCGCGCGGCGGTCGTGATCCGGCCGCGGACCTCGGCGCGGCGCGCCTCGGTCCGCTTGGTGCTGCGGTAGGCCATCCAAAGAAGTGAACCACTATTCACATCTTGAGTCAAGAGCCTTGCTCCAATGGGTCGACCGGGCTAGGTTCGACGGGATGGACTCGGGGGATCAGGGACTTGACGCTGGTCGCTCGAGGATGCTGAGGCGGATGGCGATCGCGGTCCTCGGCGCCGCCGCGTCGTTGCCCATCGCCACGGCGAGCGCGGCGACGATCGCGCCGAATACGACCGCCGACGAGTTCGGGACAGGCGCGAGCTGCTCGCTGCGCGAGGCCGTCCAGTCCGCGAACACGAACACCGCGTTCGGCGGCTGTTCGTCCGGTCAGGGCGGTGACAGCGTCCTCCTACGGAAAGGCACGTACGCGCTGACGATCCCCCCCGACGGGACCCCCGACGACAACGCCGACGGCGACCTCGACGTGATCTCGGCGGGCACCTTCGAGCTCCTCGGCGAGGCCGCGTTCGAGCGCGTCGGATCCCTGGGGGTGGTCATCGACGGTGGCGGCCTCGACCGCCTGCTCGACATCCAAGCGGGCGCCGTCTCGGACGTGCGGGCCGTGACACTCCGCAACGGCAACGCGGCGGGCCCCGGCGGCGCGATTCGGAGCGACGACGACCTTCTGCTGTTGGACTCCACCCTGACCGGCAACTCCACCCAGGCCTCCGGGGGAGCGATCGCGGCGATCGGAGGCGATCTGGGCGCCACGAACGTGACCGTCTCGGGGAACCGGGCGAACGGGGACAGCGGGGGGATCGACACCTCCGGCGCAGCGACGACGACCGAGCTCAGGCACGTGACGGCCACCGCCAACACGGCCGACGCCGACAACAGCGGGGCCGGTGGCGGTGGCGGCGTTGGCCGCACCAACGGCTCCGTCCGCCTCCAGGACACGATCGTCGCGGGCAACACCGACGCCTCGCCCGGGGCCGAGGCTCCGGACTGCCTGGGCGCGCTCACCTCCCTCGGTCACAACCTGATCGGCAACCTCACCGGCTGCGGCCTGGTGCCGACGGGCGGCGACAAGACCGGCGTCGCGGCCGGCCTCGGGTCGCTCGCCGACAACGGCGGGCCGACGATGACCCACGCGTTGCTGCCGTCAAGCCCGGCGATCGATGCGGGCGTCGTGATCCCGAACGTCTACGGGTCCGAAGATCAGCGGGGGTTGTCCCGCCTGACCAAGCCGGACGTCGGCGCGTACGAGCGCACGCTCTGCGCCGGGGTGGTGGTCAACAAGATCGGCACCTACGCAAGCGACAAGATCACCGGGACCGCTCGAGCCGACGGGATACTCGGGCTGTCGGGCCGGGACAGCATCAAGGGCCTCGCCGGCAACGACGCGATCTGCGGGGGTGTCGGCCGGGACGTGATCCAGGGCGGCAAGGGCAACGACCGCCTTCATGGCGACGCCGGCCGCGACAGGCTGGTCGGCGGCCAGGGGAATGACCTCTGCCGCGGCGGCCCGGGGAAGGACAAGACGAAGGGCTGCTAGCTAGCATCGCCGCCTCTGGTGGCGAAGATCGAAGTCAAGAACCCGATAGTCGAGCTCGACGGCGACGAGATGACCCGGATCATCTGGGCCTTCATCAAGGACCAGCTGATCCTGCCCTACCTCGACCTCGAGCTCGTCTACTTCGACCTCGGGATCGAGAGCCGCGACGCGACCTCCGACCAGATCACGGTGGACGCCGCGAACGCCATCAAGGAGCACGGCGTCGGCGTCAAGTGCGCGACGATCACCCCCGACGAGGCGCGGGTCGAGGAGTTCGGGCTGAAGGCGATGTACCGCTCGCCGAACGGCACGATCCGCAACATCCTCGGCGGCGTCATCTTCCGAGAGCCGATCGTGCTCTCGAACATCCCGCGCCTGGTCCCCGGCTGGACGAAGCCGATCATCATCGGCCGCCACGCCTTCGGCGACCAGTACCGCGCCACCGACACGCTGATCCCCGAGGGGGGCGGCCGCCTCGTGCTCAGCTTCCATCCCAACGACGACACCCAGGGGCCGATCGAGCTCGACGTCTACGACTTCCCCGCTGAGGAGGGCGGCGGCATCGCGATGGCGATGTACAACCGCGACGACTCGATCCGCGATTTCGCGCGCGCCTCGTTCCGCTACGGGCTCGAGCGCGGGCTCCCGGTCTACATGTCGACGAAGAACACGATCCTGAAGACGTATGACGGCCGCTTCAAGGACCTCTTCCAGGAGGTCTTCGACGACGAGTTCGCCGACGAGTTCGAGGCGGCCGACCTCACCTACGAGCACCGGCTGATCGACGACATGGTCGCCGCGGCGCTGAAGTGGGAGGGCGGCTACGTCTGGGCCTGCAAGAACTACGACGGCGACGTGCAGTCCGACACCGTCGCGCAGGGCTTCGGCTCGCTCGGGCTGATGACCTCCGTGCTGATGACACCCGACGGCAAGACCGTCGAGGCCGAGGCCGCGCACGGCACCGTCACCCGGCACTTCCGCGAGCACCAGAAGGGCAACGCGACCTCGACCAACCCGATCGCCTCGATCTTCGCCTGGACCCGCGGTCTCGCCGCCCGCGGCCGCATGGACGACACCCCCGAGGTCACCGAGTTCGCCCAGGCCCTCGAGCGCGTCTGCATCGAGACCGTCGAGCAGGGCCACATGACGAAGGACCTTGCGCTGCTGGTCGGCCCCGACCAGCCCTTCCTCACCACCGAGCAGTTTCTGGCGGCCATCGACGCCAACCTGCAGTCGGCCATGTCCTGAACCCCCGGCCCGAGTGACGACTTCTTGGCGGATAGCGCCAAAAGGTCGTCACTCGGCCAGGCGGTGCAGGGTTCGGCGCAGGCGGTGGGCGACAACCGCCGGACGCCGGGTCAGGTCCCACCAGGTGAAGCGAAGGGTCGCGTACCCAAGCGCGCTGAGGGCGCCGTCACGGTCGCGATCTCGCTGGAAGGCCGCCGGCGTGGCGTGCGTGGCCCGCCCGTCGAGCTCGACCACGAGCCGCTCGGCGGGCCACAGCATGTCAACCGTGAATCCGTGCAGCTCCACGTTGACGCCCGGTGTCGGCAGGTCGTGTCGCCGGCAGAGTTCCAGCATCAGCTCCTCCAGTCGGCTTCTGGTCACCGTCGAGCCGATCTCGTGCTCGCGTACGACCCGGCCGAGGCGCGCAACCCCTCGGCGCCCTCGATTGCGAACCAGCGCCCTGCGCAACGCCCGCTCATCGATCAGGCCCCGCCGGTGGGCCTCGTCAACGGCGCGCTCGAGCTCCCGTCCGCTGACCAGGGTGGCGAGGTCGATCAACGTCAGCTCCGGAGAGGTGACCGGTATCCCCCGCGAGCGACCGAGGTCCTCGGCCCGCACGCCGGGCCGCCGGTGGACCGTGAGCGCAGGATGCCCGCGTCCCCCCGCCGTTTTCACGGTTACGTGAATCCGCTCTTCGCCCTTTGAGTGGATGCGCAGCAGCGCGGCCGCGGAGGCGTGACTGAGCGCCGCGACCAGCGGCACCCCGGCCGGGTCCACGTCGTGGCTGACGGCCAGCACGGCGGCCATCCACCGGCCCTCCGTGGTGAGCCTCGGGTGCCCGACCGCCCAGACGCCGTGGAGGATCGGGTGCATCCAGCCAGCGGCTCGGCGACGCCTGAGCCAGTCACTCGAGAGCCCGAGCTCGTACAGTTGGGGGGCGCTGACGACGCCGTGCTGGCTCGTCGCCAGGCGCTCCAGCCTTCCAGCGACGACTTCATGTCCCATATGACGTCTAAGTCGTCGCTCGGCGGGAGTTCGCCCCCCTAACTTCGGCGACAAGGAGAAATCAACTTGAGTCAGACAGTGAAGGTGACGGTCACCGGCGCCGCAGGGCAGATCGGGTACGCGATCCTGCCGCGGATCGCGAGCGGGCAGCTGCTCGGGCCCGAGACCCCGGTGCAGCTGCGGCTGCTGGAGATTCCCGACGCGATGAAGGCGGTCGAGGGCGTGGTCATGGAGCTCGAGGACAGCGCCTTCCCGCTGCTCGACGGCGTCGAGATCTCCGACGACGCCAACGTCGCCTTCGACGGGGCCAACGTCGGCCTGCTGATCGGCGCCCGCCCGCGCGGCAAGGGCATGGAGCGCTCGGACCTGCTCGAGGCAAACGGCGGCATCTTCAAGCCCCAGGGCGAGGCGATCAACGCGCACGGGGCGGACGACGTCAGGGTGCTCGTCGTCGGCAACCCCGCCAACACCAACTGCCTGATCGTCAAGGCCCACGCCCCCGACGTCCCGGCCGAGCGCTTCACGGCGATGATGCGGCTGGATCACAACCGCGCCAAGGCCCAGCTCGCCAAGAAGGTCGGCGCCCACGCGCGCGACGTGAAGAAGATGACGATCTGGGGCAACCACTCCGCCACCCAGTACCCGGATATCAGCCACGTGGTCGTCGAGGGCAAGCCGGCGACCGACCTGGTCACCGAGCGCGAGTGGATCGAGGAGGAGTTCATCCCCACGGTCCAGAAGCGCGGGGCGGCGGTCATCGAGGCGCGCGGAGCCTCCTCCGCCAAGTCCGCCGCCAGCGCCGCGATCGACCACGTCCACGACTGGGTGCTGGGCACCCCCCAGGGCGACTGGGTCTCGATGGGGGTCGCTTCGGACGGCAGCTACGGAATCGAGGAGGGTCTGATCAGCGGCTTCCCCTGCACCTGCGAGGGCGGCGAGTGGAAGATCGTCGAGGGACTCGAGATCGACGACTTCTCGCGCGAGCGGATCGACGCCAGCGTCAACGAGTTGAAGCAGGAGCGCGACGCCGTCAAGGGCCTCGGGCTCGTATAGCTACGGCCGCGACCCGGCTTCGCCAGCAGGTCGCGACCGTGGCGGCCGCCTTCATCGGTCGCGGCTGCAAGCAGCCGCTCCACTGAGGGCGGCCTGACGGTCGCCATCAGGTCGCGACCGTGGCGGCCGCCTTCATCGGTCGCGGCTGCAAGCAGCCGCTCCACTGAGGGCGGCCTGACGGTCGCTAGCCCGGGTAGAAGCCCTGGCCCTTCTTCTTGATTCGCCCTTCCTTCTGCAGGTCGGGCAGCACGCGGTACAGGTAATTCGGAGCCTTCATCTTCATCTTCCTGCCCAGGTCCGAGACGCCGATTCCCGGGTTCTCGGTGATCAGCTTCACGGCCTGGTCGGCCCTGGTGCCGCCTCGACGGCCCCGCCGCTTGGCGCCTCCCGAACCCCGGGACCGGCCGGGCCCGCGCTTGCGGCCGCCCAATCCCGAGATCGCCTTCTCGATCTGCCTCAGCTCCTGGTTCAGCTCGTCTCTGCGCTGCTCCAGAAGCGCCCTGGCCTTGTCAACGGTGTCGGATGCCATATCTGCCTGTTCCTTTTCCCTGTTCCAGTCGTTTGTCAGTCAGTGTCACTTCCACTCACTGTAGAGATAATTTGCAGGTGAAAGCAGCCAAGAACGCCGTGCTGGTCGCTCGCTTGCGCGGGCCCCGGAGGCGGGGGGTCTGCCTCAGGCGTCTTCGGTCTGTCGGGGAGCGGGCTCCTCGGCGCGGCGCACGCGCGGCACGGTGCGGAAGACCACGTCCCAGAGCGGCGAGGAGACGCCGAACCCATAGTGGTGGTCCTGGAAGTGGTGGCGCATGTGCTGCTCGCGCAGCTTGCGGCCCATCCGCGTCTTCGGCGTGCGGTGGTGCACGTAGTAGTGCATGTAGTCGTAGAACAGGTAGCCGATGATGAAGCCCGCGAACAGCGGATACGCGTGCGGCGTGCCGAAGACGAGGACGAAGAGCCCGAAGAAGAGCGCTGCGAGCGGGATGCTCGCCGCCGGGGGCATGACCAGGCGCATCGCGTCGTTGGGGTGGTCATGATGCACGCCGTGGATCATGAAATGGAGGCGATCGCCGCCGCGGAACCTCGGGCGCCAGTGGAACACGAGCCGGTGCAGCCAGTACTCGGTCGGCGTCCAGATCACGACGCCCGCCAGCACCAGCAACGCGCTGGTTCCGGCGGCGAGGCCGGCGTCCAGGACGAGCCAAACGGTCGCGGCGACGACGGGGACGAAGACGACGGCCGGCATCGCGGGGTGGACTCGCGTGAAGAAGTCGAGGAAGCGACTCTCGAACATCGGCGGCGATGCCGCCAGCCTCGCTGTTCGCTGCTGAGTCACGGGCCGGAATCTTAGCGCCGTCCCCAGATCGGCGCATCATCAGTTAGGCGACCCTAACCACAGTCTCCGGGCCCCCGAGAAAAAGAAGTGCGCCATTTGCGTGATCGTGCCTGACGCGTGCGTGGGTAAGTGCCATAGTGGATTCCGTCGCGGCGAGCCTGCCGCGACTCCCCGGATCGGCGAAGCTCGATCCGGGCCGGCGATCACACGGAGAGGAACGGGGTGGACTTGGCCGCAGGCCAGGCGCGCGACCGCGCCGAGAAACCGAGCTGCGAGGGGTGCTACTTCAGGCGCAACAACCTTTGTGCGCTCGCGCTCGAGGAGCCCTGCCCGACCTTCCGCCCGGACTCCCCGCTGGGCCTGGTGCCACCACGCCAGCCCGCGCTGCTGATGCGACACCGCCCCGCGGCCCAGGGGCCGGAGGCCGCAGCCGTGCGGATCTAGTCCACTCTCCCGACGGCCGGCTGCCTTCTCCCGCCGGCAGCCGGCCTGCGGTGCGGGCGCCGGGCGCTGTCTACAGTCCCGCCCGTGAGGGTCACCGTCCTGGGCAAGTCGCCCTCCTGGCAGGACGCGGGGGGAGCCTGCAGCGGCTACCTGCTCCAGCAGGGGGACACGAACGTGCTGCTGGACTGCGGTAACGGCGTCTTCGGCAAGCTGCGCGAGCGCATCTCCTACACCGAGATCGACGCAGTCCTGATCAGCCATCTGCACGCCGACCATTTCCTCGATCTCGTCCCCTTCTCATACGCGCTCGGCAACTCGCTGCTGCAGCAGCCCGTGCCGGTTCACAGCCATCAGGGCACGGACAGCCCGGCGAGGCCGCGCCTGATCGCCCCGGCGGGGGCCGGGCAGGTGTTCCGCCGGGTCGTCGGCGCCTGGGGCGGTGAGACGCTGATCGAGGACTCCTTCGCGCTCGAGGAGTACGCGCCGGGAGAGGAGGTGACCGTGGGGCCGATCAAGGCCGGCTTTCACCCCGTGCCGCACTTCATTGACACGTTCGCAGTCAGCCTCAGCAGCGGCGAGAGCAAGGTCACCTACAGCGCCGACACCCGCCCGGGCCCCGAAATCGTCGAGATCGCGCGGGACGCCGACCTGCTGATCGTCGAGGCGACGCTCGACAGCCCCGAGCCGGAGGGAGACCGAGGTCACATGACGCCCGCCGAGGCCGGCGAGCAAGCCAGGCTCGCTGGAGCGAAGCGGGTCGTGCTCACCCACATCTCCGACGAGCTCGACCCCGACTGGGCGCGGGAGCAGGCATCGGCCGCATTCGGCGCCCCGGTCGAGCTCGCGCGCGAGTTCGAGGCCTACGAGGTCTAGGGCGGATCCGCCGGGCCTGCCCGGCTACCCTTGAGCCGATGAGCCAGCGCAAAGATCCCTTCGCAGATTTCGCCCGCATGCGCCGCGAGATGGACGAGCTGCTGGGCGACTTCTGGGACCAGTCCGGCTACAAGGCGCGCCGCCCGCAGACGGCATTCGTGCCCCGCGCCGACGTCTACTACTGCGGTGAGGACGGTCCCGAGAAGGCGGTCGTGAAGGTCGAGCTTCCGGGCGTCTCGACCGACGCGGTCAACATCGAGGTCCAGGGGCGGACTTTGGTCCTCAGCGGCCGCCGGCCCGTGCGCGACACCGAGGGCCGCACCTACCAGCAGGTCGAGTTGCCCTCAGGCCCCTTCCGGCGTGTGATCGAGCTGTCGGTGGACGTCGCCGCCGACCAGGCCCAGGCCACCTACGAGGACGGCATCCTGCGGGTAGAGCTTCCGGTCCGGCTCGAGCGCCCGGCGCGCCAGGTGCCGATCGAGCGCTCGGGCGAGTAGCCCCCGGAACTCCCGGCAGGAGGCGAGTATGGCCGAGAACGACAGCGAAGAGATCCTCGTCCCCGGTGGTGTCACCGAGACCGAGGTCGAGCTGCCCGAGATCGAGGTGGTCGAGATGCCCGAGGCGGCCGAGGAGATCCGCCGCCACGAGCCGCTCCCTGACGCGCTGCCGGTGCTGCCGCTGCGCGAGACCGTCACCTTTCCCGGCACCCTGACTCCACTCGCCGTCGGCCAGGAGCGCTCCATGAAGCTCGTCAACGACGTGCTCTCGGGCAACCGGCTGCTGGCGATGGTCGCCTCCAAGGACCCCGACAACGACGCGCCCGCCCCCGACGACCTGCACCAGGTCGGAGTCGCCGGCACCGTCGCCCGAATGATGAAGGTGCCCGATGGGACGCTGCGGATCCTCGTCCAGGGCGGGGAGCGCATCCGCATCACCGACTTCGTCGCGACCGAGCCCTATCTGGTCGCCCGCATCGACTCGGTTCCGGACGTGCTCGATCCCTCGCCCGAGCTCGAGGCGCTGAGCCGCAACGTGCAGAACACCTTCAGTGAGATCATCGAGCAGATTCCCTACCTGCCCGAGGAGCTGCAGCTCGCCGTCGCGAACCTCGATGACCCCTCGGCGCTCAGCCACCTGATCGCGGGCGCGCTGCGGATCTCGGTCGAGGAGAAGCAGGAGCTGCTGGAGCAGCCCGACGTGACCAAGCGCCTGCGCCGCCTCTCGGAGATCCTCACCCGCGAGCTCGAGGTGGTCAAGCTCGGGACCAAGATCCAGTCGCAGGTCGAGTCCGAGATGGACAAGGGCCAGCGCGAGTACTTCCTGCGCCAGCAGATGAAGGCGATCCAGGAGGAGCTGGGCGAGGGCGACGAGCAGCAGGCCGAGATCACCGAGTTGCGCGAGCGGATCGAGGCGGCGGAGCTGCCCGAGGAGCCGCGCAAGCAGGCCGAGCGCGAGCTGGGCCGCCTCGAGAAGCTGCCCCCCGCCGCGGCCGAGTACGGCGTCATCCGGACCTACCTGGAGTGGATCGTCGAGCTGCCCTGGTCGAAGGAGACCGAGGACGACCTCGACATCGCCAACGCTCGCGAGGTGCTCGACGAGGACCACTACGACCTCGAGGAGGTCAAGGACCGGATCCTCGAGTACCTCGCGGTGCGCAAGCTGAACCCCGACTCGCCGGGCCCGATCCTCTGCTTCGTCGGCCCTCCCGGCGTCGGCAAGACCAGCCTCGGGAAGTCGATCGCGCGCGCACTGGGGCGCGAGTTCGAGCGCATCTCGGTCGGCGGAGTACGCGACGAGGCCGAGATCCGCGGCCACCGGCGCACCTACATCGGCGCCCTTCCCGGCACGATCATCCGCGCCCTGCGCGACGCCGGCACCCGCAACCCGGTGTTCATGATCGACGAGATCGACAAGATGGGCGTCGACTTCCGCGGCGATCCGGCGAGCGCGATGCTCGAGGTCCTGGACCCCGCGCAGAACTCCAGCTTCCGCGACCACTACCTGGACGTCCCCTTCGACCTCTCCGACGTGCTCTTCATCGCCACTGCGAACGTGCTCGACCCGATCCCGCCGCCGCTGCAGGACCGCATGGAGACGATCCAGCTCGCGGGCTACACGACCGACGAGAAGCTGCACATCGCTCGCAAGTACCTGGTCCCGCGCCAGCTCGAGGGCAACGGCCTCAAGTCCTCTCAGCTCGAGATCGCCGATCCCGCGATCACCGCGGTGATCGAGGAGTACACGCGCGAGGCCGGAGTGCGGAACCTCGAGCGCCAGATCGGGGCGCTCTGCCGCAAGGTCGCGCGCCAGGTGGCCGAGGGCAAGGCCGAGGGCAAGGTCAAGGTCTCGGCCAAGAAGGCGCGCGAGCTGCTTGGCAAGCGCCGTGTCTTCGCCGAGACCAGGCGCCGCACCAAGGACCCGGGAGTCGCCACGGGCCTCGCCTACACGCCCGCGGGCGGCGACATCCTCTTCATCGAGGCGAGCGCGGTCCCCGGCGAGGGCAAGCTGACGATCACGGGCCAGCTCGGCGAGGTGATGCGGGAGTCCGCGCAGGCGGCGCTGACCTACGTGCGCGGCCACGCCACCGAGCTCGCCCCAAGGCTGGCCGACGACTGGTTCGCCAAGCACGACATCCACATCCACGTGCCCGCCGGCGCGATCCCCAAGGACGGGCCCTCGGCCGGGGTGGCTATGGCGACGGCGCTCGCCTCGCTCGTCAGCGGCCGCCCGGTCTCCAACGACATCGCGATGACCGGCGAGATCACGTTGACGGGGCAGGTGCTGCCGATCGGCGGCGTCAAGGAGAAGTCGCTCGCGGCACAGCGCGTGGGCATCAAGACGGTGATCGTGCCCGACCGCAACGAGGCCGACGTCGAGGAGATCCGCGAGGAGGAGCGCGAGAAGCTCAGCTTCGAGTACGCGTCGGAGATCGGCGAGGTGCTCGAGAGGGCGCTGGAGCCCGCCAAGAAGTAGGCGCGGCGATTCGGAGCCTGGGTATATCCTGCAGACCGCACCCTGGCAAGCGAAAGAGGAGATCCATGGGGGCAAAGAGCAGAAGCGAGCAGGCGAGCGAAGCAGCTCGGTCCGTCGCGTCCAATCCCTACGTGAGGCGCATCCTCGAGGACGAGGAGCTGCGCGACAACATCCGAGTCGCCTTCGAGGCGGCCAAGAACGCGTACGGGCGGATGCAGAACGGCAACGGCCCGGCGAAGGCGCTGATGGACGACAAGAAGGTCCAGCGCGAGCTGCGCACGGCCGCCGAATCGCTGCGCGAGGCCTCCGATCAACTTCGGGGCAAGCGCCGCGGAGGCGGCTTCGGGCTGGGCAAGGCGATCCTGATCGCCGTGATCGGCGCCGCGCTGGTGCTGATCCTGAGCGAGGACGCGCGTCGCGCGGTCCTCGACAAGCTGTTCGGGGCCGAGGAGGAGTTCGAGTACACCTCGACCACCACCCCGGCGCCCGAGACCGAGTCGGTCGGCACCTCCAGCTAGGGGGACCACACCGGCCTTCGAGAAAGGGCGCCTCCGGGCGCCCTTTCTCTTTCGGTATCCCAGCCGACGCCCGAGCCGATATGCTTTGTGTCCGATGGCCGCAACGGGAGATGCCGCGGCAGAAGCGTCCGCGAAGCGCGCCCAGCGCAACGTCGTCCTGACGGCGGCGATCGCCGGACTCGGCGGCCTGCTGTTCGGCTACGACACGGGGATCATCGCCAGCGCCCTGCTTTTCATCCGCTCGGACTTCGGTCTCGGCAGCTTCGAGCAGGGCCTGGTCGTCGCCTGCGTGCCCGTGGGCGCCATCCTCGGCGCCGCCTTCGCGGGGCAGATGGCCGACCGCTACGGGCGGCGTTATGTGATCATCACCGCGGCGATCGTCTTCATCGTCGGCGCGATCGGCAGCGCCTTCGGCCCCTCCCTCGCGGTGCTGTGCATCTCGCGCGCACTGCTGGGGATCGCGGTCGGACTGGCCTCGGCCAACGCTCCCGTCTACATCTCAGAGGTCGCACCCCCCGAGGAGCGCGGGCGCCTGGTCAGCTACTTCCAGCTCTCCGTCACGGTGGGGATCCTGGTCGCCTACCTGGTCGGGCTCGCCTTCTCGCCGTCGGAGGAGTGGCGCTGGATGCTCGGCCTCGGCGCCGTTCCCGCCCTGGCGCTGCTGATCGGGATGCTGCGGATGCCGCAGAGCCCCCGCTGGCTGGTGATGGTCGGCGAGGACTACAAGGCGCGACTCGTGCTCAGCCGCATCCGCCGCGACGACGAGAAGGCGATCGACAAAGAGCTCGCCGAGATCAAGCAGAGCCTCGAGGTCGAGCCCGGTGGCTGGCGCGACCTGCTGGAGCCGGCCGTGAAGGCGGCGCTCGTGGTCGGCGTCGGGCTCGCGATCCTGCAGCAGGTGACGGGGATCAACACCGTCATCTACTACGCGCCGACGATCATCGAGTACACGGGGGTGAGCTCGGGCTCGTCGGCGATCCTCGCCTCGCTGAGCGTCGGCGTGATCAACGTGATCGCGACGATCGTCGCCCTGCGCCTGATCGACAGCAAGGGCCGCCGCACGCTTCTGATGGTGGGCGTCGCCGGCATGACCGCCTCGCTGGTGGCGCTCGGCGGGGCTTTCCTCGGCGACGAGTCCGGCACCCTCGTGACCGTGATCGCCATCGCCAGCCTGATGGCATACGTCGCGGCCTTCGCGATCAGCCTCGGCCCGATCTTCTGGGTGCTCAACTCCGAGGTCTATCCGCTGAACGTGCGCAGCAAGGCCGCCGCGGCGGGCACGATGGCCAACTGGACCTTCAACTTCATCGTCTCGCTCACCTTCCTGCTGCTGATCGACGCGCTCGGCCAGGCCGGCACCTTCTTCTTGTATGCGGCGATCGGCCTGTTCACTCTCTGGTTCTGCTGGAAGCTCGTGCCCGAGACCAAGGGCAAGCGCCTCGAGGACATCCAGACGATCTTCAGGCAGCGCGCAGAGGCGAGGTCGTCGCCCTAGTGGCCCTTCTCGGAACGTTCGCCGGGAAATGACGCAGGCCAGGCGCCGCCAGGCAAGGAGGCAGGGAGTCCGAATAGCAGCGCTATCCGGACGACCGAGGACGCAGCATGGTGGTGATCTGGACCAGTCATTTCCGGTGAAACGTTTTGAGGAGGGCCACTAGACTCGGCCGCATGGAAGCTGCGACCCAGCGGGAGCTGAGCGGGGAGAAGGCGACCCGGATAGTCGAGGCGATGCGCTCGAGCGTGGCGCGCCGCGGCATCTCCGGCTCGACCTTCGAGCACGTCGCCCGCGACGCGGGGGTCAGTCGCGGGCTGCTGCACTACTACTTCGGGACCAAGGAGGCGCTGCTGGTCGAGGTCGTTCGCCGCGACGCCGAGCACCGAATCGCCCGCCTGGACGAGCCGCTGGAGGCGGCGAAGTCGGCCGACGAGATCCTCGAGGTCCTCGTCGCCAACCTTCAGGACTCGATCCAGAACGAGCCGGGCTTCTGGGTGCTGATCTTCGAGCTGTTCACGGCGGGGCACCGCAACCCCGAGATCCAGCGCGAGGTGGGGGAGCTGTTCAACCGCACCCGCGCCCACGTCGCCGACATCTTCGCCGCGAAGCAGCGCGAAGGCGTGTTGAGGTTGCGCTTCGAGCCCGACGGGGTCGTCGGCTGCCTGTTCGCGCTCGGCGACGGCCTCGCGCTGCAGATGCTCTCGGACCCCGAGCGCGACCACGCCGACGTGATCGCCGCCGGGACCACCGCGGCGCGCCACCTGCTGACCGCCTAGCCGGTCCCTCTCCCGGGCGGACGTTTCCGCTCCGCGGACCGTGACCCAGGTCAAAGTCCCGGGCGCCCGCGCCCCGGATGCTGCCTGCATGCGAAAACTGGCTGGCAGCCAACCGATGAGGCGGGGGATGGTCAACCTCTCGGAGTTCCTGACCAGGCGGCGGTGGCTCGTGCTGGCGGCCTGGATCGCGGTCGTCGCCTTGGCGATGCCGCTCGCCTCGAAGCAGACCGATGACCTGATCAGCGGTGGCTTCGAGGTCCCCGGCGTTCAGTCCCAGATCGTCGAGGACGCCCTCGCCGACGACTTCGACCCCGCGCAGAGCGGGGGCATGGGCGTCGTCCTCAGCGCCGAGCCCGAAGCGACGCCCGCCGAGATCGACGCCGGCGTGGCCCGGGTGCGGACCGCGGTGGCCGAGCAGGGCGACGCGGCCATGACCCCGCAGGCGGCAGCGGCCGCCCGGGCGGGCCTGCTCTCGGAGGGCGTCGCCGTCGTCCCGCTCACCTCCTCGATTCCCGCCTCGGGACTGACCGACGTCGCGATGGACCTGCGCGAGGAGATCGAGCTGGGGGTGCCCGACGAGGGCGTCACCACCTACCTCAGCGGGCAGCCCGCCGCCTACGCCGGGCTGCAGGAGCTCTCGCGCGAGGATCTCGAGCAGGCCGAGGTGATCGGCTTCCCGATCGTCGCCCTGATCCTGCTGGCGGTGCTCGGCTCCGCAGCCGCCGCGCCGCTCTCGAGCAGCGCCCGCACGATCTCATCGGCGGCGCTGATCATGACCGCGGTCTTCATGGTCTTCGTGCTCACCGGTGTGCCCTCGATCAAGGAGCTCGGCTTCGGCACCGCCGTCGCGATCGCGCTCGACGCGACGATCGTGCGCCTGATCCTGGTCCCGGCGGCGATGCAACTGCTCGGCACTTGGAACTGGTGGCTGCCGGGCTGGCTCGACCGCCTGCTGCCCGACCTCGAGCTCGAGGGCGGCTCGGACCGCCGCGACGGCTCAGCCGCTGAGCCGGCCCAGGCCTGACCCGCCCGAGCCGCTGCGGCCCTCATCAGTCGGGTCGCTGGCGACCGCCCATCATGAGTCGCTTCGGGCGTCGCCGGGTCGCCACCTTGGCGCTGATCGCCGGGGGCGTAGGGATCCCGCGCCGGCAGTTGGCCAGGGCCTTGAGATCGACCCGGCCCCAGAGGCTCTGAGCGGAGACCCGCCAGGACCGCTGTCCCACCCCGGCGCGACTCGAAGATGACGCCGCTCGCTCGCGGTTCGGAGCGGCGGCGCCCGCCGGCGCGAGGACCGCTAGCGTCGCCGCCGTGCCGAGCGACGAGGCGATGATCTGGCAGCAGCCCGCAAAGGGGGGGTTCCCCGACGCGCGCATGCTGGGGCTCTCGGGCCAGGAGCGCCACCGGGTCGGGCGCGAGGGGCGCACGCCGCACTCGCCGATGAGTTACCTGAGCGAGCTGCGGATGACCGCGGGCTCCCAGGGTCACTCGGAGTTCGAGATGCCGGCCTCGCCGTGGTTCGCGAATTCCGCCGGGGTGATCGCGGGGACCCTCGCCGTGATCGGCGACGCGGCGCTCGGCTCCGTCGTCCACGGGGACCTTCCCGCGGGGCAGGTGATGACGACCGCCGAGCTCTCGATGACCTTCCTGCGCCCGGTGCTCCCCGACGAGGGCCGCAAGCTGACCGGCTCGGGACAGTTGATCAGCCGTGGCCGCTCGCAGGGACTCTCGGAGGCGTTCTTGTTCGACCCCGACGACAACCTGATCTCTCACGGGACATCGCGTTGCAGCGTGCTGCCCTCGCCGATCGATCCGGTCCCGGACCACCCCGGGGAGCTTCCGGTGCTGGGCGAGCCCGCGCCGGGCGCCGACCCCCGAGACCCGTTGCGGCGCCCGCTCGAGGGGATGGTGCTGCCCCAAAACGTCTTCGACGAGCGCAGCGGCCTCGAATTGCTGCTCGGGCTCGCCTCGGGTGAGTTGCCCCAGGCCCCGATCCACCATCTCACCGGGTTGCGGGTCGAGAGCGCCCGGGAGGGGGAGGCGGCGCTGGCGCTGCCGACCAGCCGCTGGCTCTCGACCTTGGCCGGGACCGTGCAGGGAGGCTTCACCGCGATGCTGGCCGAGGCCGCCCTGGCGGCAGCTGTGTTCACGACCGCGCCGGCGGGCACGGCGACGGCGACGCTCGACCTCAAGGTCAACTTCCTGCGCCCCGTGTTCCCGGGCAGCGGCGACCTGGTTGCGCGGGCGCGGGTCCTGCATTCGGGCCGAACGATCGCGATCGCCTCGGCCGAGCTGCTGAGCGCCGAGCGCAAGCCCGTCGCCCTGGCGACCGGATCGAGCATGTACCTGCCGGGTCGCCCGGCGAACCTGGCCGGGGTCGACCTGGAGGCCGACGGGCTCGAGGGCGCGGGGGACCCGGAGTAGGATCGCGTCATGGGCCTGTTCGGCTTCCTCCGCGGCAAGGACGAGCGGGCGATTCCCGAGCCGGGGACGCCCGAGTTTGAGGCGCTCGTCTCGGGCACGGCGCTGCCCGGGTCGGTGCAGATGGGGGAGTCGGGCTGGGCCCAGACGAGCGCCGCGGACGAGGCCTTGAAGCGGCTCGGGGTCGACGCCGCCGACGCCGAGGTGCAGAGCGCCGGCTCGCAGACGATCGACCTGCGGGGGACCGGGGCGAGGGAGAACGTCGAGGAGGTGCTGCGAAGGCACGGCATCGACCCCGACAAGAAGGGCCAGACGATCGACGCCAGCACGGTCCCCGGTCTGCAGCAGGCGATCATGGGTGCGCTCGGGATGGAGGGCCTGAAGATCCCGAACGCCGAGGGCTTCGGCGGCGGCATCTCACCGCCCAAGGTGGACCCGCTCGCCCAGGTCGAATACCTGGCCGCCAAGCGGGACGCCGGCGAGATCACCGAGGCCGAGTTCGAGGCCCAGAAGCGCAGGATGCTGGGCGGCTGAAGCTCAGATCGTGAGCTCGCCCGCTCAGCTCACCGGGTGCTTGCGCGGGACCCAGACCGAGCGCATCCGCCGCAGCGCGCGCAGCGAGCCACGCGGGCGCACCCTGCGGCGCAGCACAGCCCTGCGCATGTCGGCGCCCCGCATCGAGATCTCGATCCAGTCGGGCCAGCTCGTCTCCATGGTCACGTCGGGGCCATCGGCGAGACCGGGTTGCGCGGAGGTCGAGCCGTTGTCGAGGCGCACGTGCCAGGGATCGGCGTCGCTGAACTTCCATTGCACCGTCATCGGCGCCTCCAGGGCGCTGGTGTCGGCCGAGCGCGCGACCACGTCGAAGTAAATCCGCTGCACTTCGGGCGAGGCCTGGGGCGTCCCGTTCGGCGGCCCCAGCACGCCGGCCTTGAGCAGCTTGATCTGGTTGCGCGCGCGCTGCTCGTAGGGCATCTCGGGGTCAAACGGATAGATGTGGGGAGGCATCTGCTCGAACGGGTAGCCGATCGCCTTCCACTTCATCTGCACGGAGCGCATCCCGAAGGCGAACATGTCCTCGAGCGTGAACCCGTAGCAGCGCGTGTACTCCTCGTCCCAGCCCGGGGGGATGAAGCTCGCCGTCAGGTAGGGCATCACCTCGCGCAGCAGCTCGACCACCGCGGCCCTGCACTCGTCGGACTCGGCCAGCAGCTCCGAGAGGACCTTGACGCCGAAGCCGATGTGGCGCTGCTCGTCGCGGCTGACGTTGCGTATGCCCTCCGAGAACCCGGGCATCGATCCGTCCTTGGTGAAGTAGTCCTCGATGTAGTGCTGGCCGGGCTGGGCCATCGCGGCTTCGATCACGAGGTGATAGAGCGCGATCGCCTGCGCGAACTTGGGCAGCGAGCGGTCGCGCCGCAGCTCCTCGCACATCGTCTCCAGGCGCCCGAAGACGCCGCGGTAGCCCCAGTCCAGGTGCGGCTCGGTGAACGCGAGCCCGGCCGAGATCGTGTCGCCGGCGCCGATCACCTCCTTGAAGAAGCGGTGGAAGAAGACAGCGTGCCGCGCCTCGTCGACCTGCTGGGTCGCGAGGAAGTACCTCTGCTCCTCCTTCGGCGCGGCGTCGATGTAGGGGGAGAGGCCGTCGGTGACGGCGTCCTCGCCGTGGAAGAACATCGAGTAGATCCAGATCGCCGAGCCGCGCTGGATCTCCGAGAGCGCGTCCCAGCCCGCGCGGTCGCGGCTGAAGTCGAGGTCATAGGCGCTCCAGTTGCCCTGCTCCCAGCGCTTGTAGAGGTCCTCGTAGGAGATCTGGTCGCCTGCGCGCGCGGAGACGTCGTCTGCTTTGCTCGCCCTGCCGTTGACGGTCTGGGTGGCCATGCCCGCTCCTATCGCTCTCGTCGTCTGGCTTCCGTATGATAACTGACTGACCCGTCAGTTAGTAGAGATCTTCTGTGACACCGGCCACAGAACAGCCGCGCACGCGCATGTCGGCGACCGACCGCCGGCAGCTGATCCTGAAGGCGGCCCGCCTCGCCTTCGCGGAGGGCGGCTACCACGAGGTCTCGCTCGCCAGCGTCGCCGAGCGCGCCGGCGTCTCCAAGGCGCTGCTGTATGAGCACTTCGGCTCCAAGCGCGCGCTCTACCAGGCGATGCTGGAGATGCACACCCAGGATCTGGTCGGCCGCATCGCCGCCGCCGTCGCGGCCGCCGAGCCGGGTGAGCCCCGGCTGCTGGCGGGGCTGAACGCCTTCTTCGACTTCGTGCAGGACCCCCGCGGCGGCTGGCGCGTGATCTTCCGCAACGCCGGCGACCCCGACGTGGCGGCCTCGCTGGCGGAGCTGCGGGATGGCGTCGCGGCGGCGGTCGCCGCGCTGATGAGCGAGGAGGCCGAGGCCCACTTTCCCGATGCCCCCGAGCGCGCGCAGATGCTGCAGATGGTCGCCCAGCAGCTCGTCGGCGCGATGCAGTCGCTAGCCGACTGGTGGGAGCTGCACCCCGAGGTCCCGCGGAAGCGCATCCTCCAGGTCGCGATGGACTTCGTCTGGACCGGCCAGGAGCGCCTCAGCCGGGGCGAGCGCTGGACCGGGCCGGCGTAGCCCTCGGCGTGCGAGTCGGCGCCAGTAGGGGCGATCAGGCGTCCAGCGGCTGTGCTTCGTCCGGTGGCACGACCGGGCGCGCGTTA
>VGBV01000014.1 GCA_016870325.1 Actinomycetota bacterium | reverse complement strand
CGCCGCTCGGACTCCAGCTCGGCCTCGAGGCGGGCGCGCTTGACGGCGCCCGCGCCGTCGCCCCTCTCCTCCTCCCGCTCGGCGCGCCGGTCGGCCAACCAGGCCGAGCGCGTCGCCTCCTCGGAGGCCTCGTCGAGCGCCCGGCGGGCCTCGCGCAGGGCGAGGTCGCTGTCGTCGCGGGCGCTTCGGGCCTTGGCGAGGCCCTCCTCGGCGAGCTCCAGCTCGTGCGTCCCGCGCTGCTCGGTGCTGCGCCGCTGTTCCAGCCGAGAGACCAGCTCCTCCCGCGCCGAGCGCGCGGCGAGCGCGGGGTCGGTCCCCTCCCGGGGCAGCCGCCGGAGCTCGCGGGCCGCTCCGTCGAAGGCGTCGCCGTCGACGGTGACGGCGATCCCCGCGAAGTCACCGGGCAGCGAGGTCAGGACGTCCACCAGCCAGGCGTCCGCGAGCAGCCGCTCGGCGACCTCGAGCGCGGCGCCCTCGGCCTTGACGAGGTCGAGCAGCGGGCGGGCACCTTCGACGGGAGGATCGGGGCGGCTCGGCTCGCCCCCGGGGGCGGCGTGGCCCGAGACGAGCGCGCGAGAGGCGCCGTCGCTGTCCGCGAGCCTGCCGACGCCCTCGTCGACGCTCGCGACGACGGCGGCGCGCAGGCGCTCGCCGAGCGCCGCGGACAGGGCGCGCTCGATCCCCGGCCCGGTCTCGATCAGGCCGGCGAGGACCTCGTCGGATCCCTCCATCGCGGCGCGCGCGAGCTTCGCTTCGACCGCGGCCAGATCGCCCTCCATCGCGGCGCGGCGCTCGGCCGCCTTGGCGGCCTCTGCGCGAGCGCGGTCGCGCATCTGGGTCGCCCGCTCGAGCGCGGCTGCGGCCTGCTCGGCGGCCTCGGACAGCGCCGGCATCGCGGCCTCGGCCTCGTTGCGGCGCTCGGCCGCGGCCGCGGCCTCGTTGCGAAGCTGCTTCAGCTCCTCACCCTGCTCGGAGGCGCCGAGCGTCTCCAGGGCCCGCTCGAGCTCGGCCACGCGCTCCAGCGCCGCGCGGCCCACCTCGGGCCCCTCGTCGAGCTGCTTGAGGCGTAGCTGGCGCTCGCCCAGGCCCGCGTTCAGGTCGCGGACGGCTGAGTCCACGGCCTCGGCGCGAGCGCGGACGCGCTCGACGGCGCCGCGGGCGTCGGCCAGCCGCCGGCCCTGCTCGCGGCGCTCGTCCTCGCCCGAGGCGACCCGCTCCTCGATCGCGGCGCGCTGCTTGCGCACCTCCTCCAGTCGGGCCTCGATTCCCTCGCGCTTGCCCCGTACCTCGGCGAGCTTCGCTTCGGAGCCGCGCAGCTGCTCATCCTGCTCGCACAGGTCGGCGGCGACGAGCTGGGCCCACAGCTCGGCCTCCTGGGCGACCAGCTTCGCTGTGCGCTCGGCCGCCTCGGCCTGGCGCTTCAGCGGCCGCAGGCGCGAGCGCGCCTCGCGCTCGACGTCGAGCGCCCGGTCGAGGTTCTCGCGCGTGCGCTCCAGCTTCAGCTGCGCGCGGTGGCGGCGCTTGCGGTGTTTGCCGAGGCCCGCCGCCTCCTCGATCAGCAGACGGCGGTCGCGCGGCTTCGAGCTCACGATCGCCTCGACCCGGCCCTGGGAGATGACCGAGTGCATCTCGCGCCCCATGTTCGTGTCGGAGAGAACCTCGAGCACGTCCGCGAGGCGGCAGCGGGCGCCGTTGAGGCGGTACTCGCCGTCGCCGTTGCGCTCGATGCGCCGGGTGATCGAGATCTCCGAGAACTCGGAGGCCGCCCTGCCCTCGGAGTTGTCGATCACGACCTCGACCTCGGCGAAGCGCCGGCCGGACTGGCCCTTGCCGCCGGCGAAGATGACGTCGGGCATCGAGTGGCCGCGCACGGCCAGCGGACTCTGCTCGCCCAGCGCCCAGAGCACGGCGTCGGTGATGTTGGACTTGCCCGAGCCGTTGGGCCCGACGATCACGCTGACGCCCTGGCTGAAGGTCAGCCGGGTGCGGTCGGGGAACGACTTGAACCCCTTGAGATTGATCGCCTTCAGGTACATCTCTCCTGCTTCACCTCGTAGTGCCTCGTCAGCTCCGCCCTAGGCTCGCGAACGGTTCGGACGCAAACGACCGGCACGGGAACCTCAGCGCCTCAGGCCCTCGAGCGCCCGCTGGGCGGCGGCCTGCTCGGCTTCCTTCTTGCTGCGGCCCGAGCCGACCCCGACCTGCTCGCCCGCCACCATCGCCCGGACCTCGAACGTGCGCTTGTGGGCGGGCCCGGCCTCGTCGCTCACCTCGTAGCTTACGGTGGCGCCGTCGCGAGCCAGGCGCTCCTGCAGCTCGGACTTGAAGTCCATGCGCCGGCTCTGCGCCTCCCCGATCTGCCCCTCGAAGGCCATCACCACGGCGGGCGCGGTGGTGTCGAATCCGTGCGCCTCGAAGCAGGCGCCGATCACCGCCTCGCAGACCTCGGCCAGAGTGTGCTCGGAGGAGGTCAGCGTCTGCGCCGAGACCGCGTTGGCGTCCCCGGGCGCGAGCTCCTCGATCATCCCCGGGATCCCCAGCTCGCGCGCCACCTCGGCGCAGGCGCGCTGGCTCACCGACTGGTTCAGGATCTTGGTCAGCTCGCCGCTGCGCGCCTGGGCCAGGCGCCCGAGCAGCTCGGCGTTGATCGCGAGCCCGAGCACGCTGTCGCCGAGGAACGCGAGCCGGCCGTAGCTCTGGCTGCGCGCCTCGACCCATGAGGAGTGGCTGAGCGCCTGCCGGCGCAGCGGTTCGGGAGCGCTCCCGAACAGCTCCGCCAGCGGGCCGGCGGAGGAGGTCATCGTCGCCCGGCCGCTCGCCTCCCCTCAGCCCGCGGGTACCCGCGCGCAGACGAAGTCGACGGCGTCGCCGACGGTGTTGATCTCGGCGGCCTCCTCCTCGCTGACGCGGATTCCGTAGCGGTCCTCGAGCTCCATCACCAGCTCGTAGAGGTCGAGGGAGTCGGCGTCGAGGTCCTCGCGGAACCTGGTCTCGGGGCTGATCCGGCCGGGCTCGACCTCGAGCTCGGTCACCAGGTGGTCGCGGACCATGCTCATCACCTCATCGCGTTCCATGGCGGCCATTATCGCGATCCCGTCGGCGCCGGGTCGTCGCGGAGCCCCTCGCGGGTCGCTCCCGAGGCCCTCAGGCTCTCGGCCGTGCGCTCGATCGCGCGCTCCGCCACGGCCCGGTCGGCGAGGCGGGCGGCGTTGGCGATGCCCTCCGGCGTGGAGCTGCCGTGCGCGACCACGGCGACGCCGCGCAGGCCCAGCAGCACCGCGCCGCCGACCGAGTTCGGGTCGAGCTGCCGTCGCAGGCCGCCGAGCGCGGGCCGCAGCATCAGCCCGCCCGCCGCGGCGAGCGGGCCCGAGCGCGCCGCGTCGCGAACCGCGCCGGCCACGGCCCTGGCGGTGCCCTCGAGGGTCTTCAGGGCGACGTTGCCGGTGAAGCCGTCGGTGACGAGCACGTCGGCGGCCCCGGTCAGCAGGTCGCGGCCCTCGAGGTTGCCGATGAACACGATCGAGTCCTGGGCCGCGAGCGCGGCGTGGGCCTCGGCGACCTCGGGGGTTCCCTTCTTCTGCTCCTCGCCGACCGAGAGCAGCGCCACCCGTGGGCGCTCGACGCCGAGCACGGCCCGGCTGAAGGCCGACCCGAGGAAGGCGAACTGGATCAGGTGCTGGGGGCGGACCTCCGTGTTGGCGCCGACGTCGAGGAAGAGCAGGCTGCCGGCGCCGCCGGCCGCCCCCGGACGCAAAGCGGAGGAGGCGCCGTCGGGTGCAGGCAGCGGTACCTGGGCCGCGAGCGCCGGGCGGTGGACGCCCTTGATCCGCTTCAGGGCGAACAGCGCGGCCGTCATCGTCGCTCCGGTCGAGCCGGCGCTGACGAGCGCGGATGCCCTTCCCTCGGCGACCTCGGCCGCCGCGCGGACGATCGAGGATCCCGGCGCGGAGCGGACCGCGGCGACCGGATCGGCGTCGTTGCCGATCCACTCCTCCACCGGCTCCAGCTCGACCCCGTCGGCCTCCGCGCAGGCGGGAGCGAGCGATTCCGGCCCGAACAGGCGCACGCCGATGCCGTCGGCGGCCGCGAGGCGGGCGCCCTCGACCGCCAGCTCCGGGCCGCCGTCGATTCCGTGCGCGTCGAGCGCGACCGGGGACCCGGTCACGGGCCTACTCCCCCGCTGCGGGCTCGCCCTGCGGCGCGGTCAGGTCCGGCGCCTCGTGGCTGATCACCTCGCGGCCCGCGTACGTGCCGCAGGTCGGGCAGACGCGGTGGGGCAGCCGCGGGCTGTGGCAGCGCGGGCACTCGTTCAGGCGCGGGCGCGCCGCCTTGTGGTTTGCGCGGCGCTTGTCGCGCCTGGTCCGGGACTGTCGTTTCTTCGGGACGGCCATCGGCGCGTGATGGTAGCTAGTCAGAGCTCCAGGTCCCGCAGCTTCGCCATCCGCGGGTCTCCGCCACCGCCGTGCTCGTGGTCGGAGGGGTCGGCGCCGTTGAGCGAGATCCCGCAGACCGCGCAGAGTCCCGCGCAGTCGGGGCGGCAGAGCGGCTGCGAGGGCAGCCCCAGCACCATCGCGTCGTTGGCCCAGCGCTCGACCTCGAGCCTGCCCTCGATGACATAGGGGCTGCGCAGCTCCTCGTCCTGTGCCGAGGGCTGGTCGACCTCGCGCGCGTCCACGGACAGCTCGATCCGGGCGGGCTCGAGGCAGCGCACGCACGGTCCGGTGACCGGTGTCTCGTATCGCAGGCGCAGCGCCCAGCCGCTGGTCGTGCGCGAGACGTCGAGCCGGCCCGCCGCGCCACCACCCTCGGCCTCGTAGGACTGGCCCGCCAGCTCCACCGGCGCCAGCGCCGGCTTCAGCTCCAGCGCCTGGGCCTGACCCGACGAGAGCGAGAGGCGCTCGAGGTCGACGATCCCGGCTTCCAGCTCCATGCCACTGACCTTAGCCCGCTCCGCGCCCTCAGCTACGGTGAGCGCCCATGGCAGCGCAGTTCCATTGGAATCCGGCGACCTACCTCGAGGAGATCCGCGCGGAGGTGCCGCGCTTCGACGAGCTGCAGCGGGCCGCGATCGAGGCGATCCCGTTCGCGCCCGAGCGGGTGCTGGAGCTGGGGATGGGGACCGGGGAGACGACGCGCGTGCTGCTCGAGTCCTATCCCGACGCCTGGGTGACCGGCCTCGACTCCAGCCCGGAGATGGTCTTCCGCCTGCGGCAGGAGTACGACGGGGTGATGCTGGCGCGGATGGAGGACCCGCTTCCGGACGGCCCCTGGGACCTTGTCATCGCCGTGCTCTCGATCCACCACCTGACCGACGAGCAGAAGCGGGTCCTGTTCCGCCGCGTCCGCGAGCAGGCGCGCGCGCTCGTGATCGGCGACGTCGTCGAGTCCGAGCGGCAGGTGACGCCGATCCACCCCGAGCACGACTACCCGGACACGCCGGAGCAGCTGGCCGAGTGGTGCGGCGGCGAGGTGACGTGGCGCGCGGACGACCTCGCGGTCGTCCGCGCAACCTACGCCTGAGCGACGCTAGTTCGTCGCGTTCGTCACGCAGCGATACTGATGCGGACCAGCCGGGGCCGGAGAAGATCTGGCCGCTCGGATCGCCGGGGGCCTTGATGAAGGCGCGCCCGCTTGCGGTCAGGTCCGTGATCTCATCCGTCCATGTCTCGTTGGTGGGACCGCCTCCGACCGCCGTCATCACAAGCAGGCCCTCGCCGATGGTCGGCAAGCGGAGTCCCTGTGGACGGCACCCCTGCTGGGCCGCGGGAGTCCCAATCCGTCGTCGTCCTCTACGAGAAGCGCGATCGCATCGCCCACGTGACGATCAATCGCCCCGAGTCGCGCAACGCCGTCAGCCCCGAGGTCCACCGGGCGATGATCGCCGTCTGGGCCGACTTCGCCGCCGACGAGGAGGTCGACGTCGCGATCCTGACCGGCGCCGGCGACGAGACCTTCTGCGCCGGAGCCGACCTGAAGACCTACATCCCTCCGATCATCGAGGACTCGACCCCCGCGGACCTCCGCGAGATCGTCGAGCTGGGGCTGAACGGCTTCACCCGCGGCATGCACCGGATCGAGAAGCCGATCGTCGGCGCCGTAAGCGGCTGGGCGCTCGCCGGCGGCTTCGAGACGGCGCTCGCCTGCGACATCCGCATCGCCTCCGAGCGCGCCATGTTCGGCTCCTTCGAGGCTAGGCGCGGATTCCACCACGGCGACGGAGGGCCGGTGCGGCTGGTCAACGCGGGCGGCGTCGGCGTCGCCATGCACATGCTGCTCACCGCCGAGCCGATCGACGCCCGCCAGGCGCTGGAGTGGAACCTCGTCTCCAAGGTCGTCCCCCACGGGTCGCTGATGGAGGAGGCCGAGACCGTCGCCCGCCAGATCCTGCGCAACTCCCAGCACGCCGTGCGCTCGGCGAAGCAGACGATCCTCGACGTCGTCGGCCAGCCTCTGGACTCACAGCTCGGGACCGAGGCCTGGAACGCCTACACGTGCGCCGGTCCCGAGGAGACCAGCGCGATGCTGGAGCGCTTCTACGCCAAGACCGACGCCCGGCATGGTCGCGACCGAGAAGGTCCGCGCGATGCCGGGCGAGGTGCTCGAGCGGCTGACGCCGCTGCTGCCCTCGGGGCGCATGGTCGAGCCAGCCGAGACCGCCGCCACCGTGGCCTACCTGTGCGCCGAGGAGTCGGCCCAGGTGACCGGCCAGGAGATCGCCGTGGACGGCGGAGCCGGCCTCAACACCTTCACCCTGGGCTCAGAGCGACCCGGCTAGCTCTGGTTCCTAGCCCCCCCGTCGGCGTAGCCGGGACGGGCGACGTCGAGCTTGCGCCGGACGTGCTCGGCCAGCCGCTCGCCCAGCTCGCCGAGGCGGTCATCGAATTCCCCCCTCCTGATCGCCTGCGCGACCTCCGGGGCGCCCGCCCCCGGCCCGAGCAGCTCGGCGAAGAGCTCGTCGTCCGCGATTGCCGGCCCCTCCCCCATTCGCAGCTCGCGCGCGACGACCGCGCAGGCGTTGGCAGCGACGAGTAGGCGGAAGCGCTGCTCGCTCGGCACCTCGGGTCGCAGCTCGGCGAACAGGTACTCGGCGACCGCCTCGAGCAGCTCGGCGGCCTCGGGCCGGTCCTGCGTCATGCGGCGGGGTCCCCGATCAGCTCCAGCAGGTCCCACTCCGGCTCGCAGACGCGGCGGCCGAGCGAGGCCAGCTCGTGGCTGCGGCGCACGCCGGTCAGGTGGTCGTTCGCCTGGCGGGCGCAGATGATCGCCCACTTGACGTTGCCGAACGCCTCCCAGTAGCGCACCCGCTCGAGGTCGAGCGCCTCCCCCCCGGCCTGCTCGTAAGCCGCCGCGAACGTCTCCAGCTCGCCGACCCCCGCGACCGGGAGCGCGTCGCTGCCGAAGCGCCAGGAACGGATGCAGAGCCACCCGACGTCCTCGGTGGGGTCGCCCTGGTGCGCCAGCTCCCAGTCGATCACAGCGGCCAGGCCTTCCCCGCCGACGATCAGGTTCCCCAGGCGGAAGTCGCCGTGAACGAGTCTCGGCTGGGCGGGCTGGGGGGCGTTCGCACGCAACCAGCGCAGCCCCAGCTCGACCGCCGGCATCGGCTCGCCGATGGCGTCGATCTGGCGCTCCCACTCCTCGATCTGGGCCAGCGCCGGATCGGCGGGGGTGGGCGGCAACACCCCCTCGAGCGCCCTTGGCTCGATCGAATGGACGAGGGCCAGTGCCTCGGCGAGCTGCTCGGGCAGCGCCCCGCGGGCCGCCTCGTACTCGGGCCTGCGCAGGATCCGCGGCGCCACCGACGTTCCCTCGACGAACCCCAGCAGCATCCCCGGCGAGCCGAAGCGCCCTCCGTCGGGCTCGAAGGCGAGCGGCTCGGGCACCGGGACGCCGGCCTCGGCGGCGAGCCGCACCAGCTCGAACTCCTCGCGCATCGGCACCAGCGACTCGGACCCCGGCGGGTCGCGCCGCAGGACACACAACGCCGCCTCCTCCCCAACACCTGTGTGTCGCGGGCCCCTCGGCCAGCTCACGCGTCCGGGGGCGGCTTTCGCGTGCACCACCCAGGTCTCGCGCGAGGCGCCGCCCGGGATCGGCGACAGCTCCAGCGCTCCCGGATCCGCCTCCCGCAGCTCCGCCAGCACCTCCCTCACCCCGGCGGCGGGGGCCGAGGGGTCCCAGGCGTGGACGCTCGGACCCGGCTCGACGCTCAAGCGGCTCCCTTGCGCTCCAGCCCGTAGCGCTCCCAGTGGCGATCCGGGATCGCGGCCGGATCCTTGTACCAATGCCACACGCAGGGGTCGGTGTGGAAGTCCTCGGGCGGCTCGGACGGGTAGACCGGGTAGCCGATCCAGTTGATCGGCCCCAGCTCGTTCATGAAGGCGCAGTGGGTGCAGTAGAGCGGGAAGCCCGCGCGGCCGTAGGACCAGTCGTGGGCGGAGTCGGTCAGCCCCCAACCCTCCGGCCCGTAGCGGCCGTTGCGGACCAGCCTCTGGCCCGAGCCACAGGGGTTCATCGTGAACGTCAGCTTCTCCTCGTCCTCGGAGACCTCGAAGGCGCCGGGGTTCGGCCCGACGCCGGCCGTCGAGTGCGCGCGCCAGGTCGCCGCGAGCGACTGGGCGATCGTGCGGCGGTCGATCGCGTCGATCTTGGAGACGGTCTGCTTCCAGCTCCGCTCCAGGCTCCACTCCCAGGCCTCGCGCACGCCCTCGTCGCCCAGCTTCTCCTTGACGAAGGAGATCAGGCCCGCCATGCCGTCCACCAGCATGTCGTGCATGAACTGGGACTCGTGCTTCTCGCGCTCGCACAGCTCCTTCGCGCGCTCGTCCTCACCGGCCTCGATCGCCTCGCCCGCCACGTCCATCGTCGGCCGCGACATCTCGGCCAGCTGCTCATCGCTGAACCACCTCTCGCCCACGGACGCTCCTTCCCTCGGTTGGGAAGGGACACTAGTCGCGGCGGAGAGCGCTAACCGATCTCGGACGGCTCGCGGTCGCGGCCCTGGAGCCGGTCGCGGCCGCGCTGCACGGCCTGCAGGAACTTCTGGAGGTTGACCTCGAGCGTCGAGAGGATGTCGTCGGCGAAGTCCTCGGCGCCGAGCCGGATCTCGCGCTCGCGCTCGCGGGCCTCCTCGACGATCTCCTCGGCGGCGCGCTCGGCCTGCCGGGTGATCTCCTCGTTCGCGACCAGACGCTGCTGCTGGTCGCGCGCCTCCTTGACGATGCGCTCGGCCTCGCGCTTGGCCTCGGCGAGCATCTCCTGGCGCTCCTTGACGATCCAGCGCGCCTGCTTGATCTCCTCGGGGATCGTGGCGCGCATCTGGTCGAGGAGGTCGTAGATCTCCTCGCGGTCGACGCGAACCTGGTCGGTGAGCGGCACCGGCCGCGCGTTGTGGACCAGGTCGTCGAGCTTGTCGATGAGTACGAGAACGTCCATGAGTGCGTGTAAAGCTTAGGGGTGCTGCGCGGCCTCAGAGCCACGTTTTGGGCTTTCGGCTCCGAAATGCAATCTTCTGCCCACCGCGTCAGGCGCGGCCCACGAGTACTAGCGCTGCAACCGGTCTGCGAGCACGGCCGCCACGGGCGCGGGCACCAGGTCGCTGACGTCGGCGCCGAACATGGCCATCTCCTTCACGCCCGTGGAACTGAGGAAGCTGTAGTTGGCGGAGGCGAAGATGTACATCGACTCGATCTCAGGGGCGAGCTTGCGGTTCAGTTGGTTCATCTCGAACTCGTACTCGAAGTCGGAGATCGCGCGCAGGCCCTTGACGACCGCGGTGGCGCCGTTCTGCTGGGCGAACTCGACGAGCAGGTTGGAGAAGACCTCGACCTCGACGTTCTCCAGCTCGGCCAGCGCCTGCGCAAGGAAGTCCTTGCGCTCGGCGGCCGTGAACAGCGTCTTCTGCTTGCGGATCGGCTGGTCCACCACCCCGACGATGACCTTGTCGAAGACGCGCGAGGCGCGGGTGATGATGTCCACGTGCCCGTTGGTGACCGGGTCATAGCTGCCCGGACAGATCGCGATGCGGGGCTTCTCGGCGCTCACTCCCCGCCCTCCGGCGGTGCGGCCTCAGGCCCGCCGTAGACCTGCACCAGCGTCTCGCCGTAGCGGCGCTCGATGAGAAGCGGCAGCTCCAGCGCCAGCGGCGCCCCGGTCGAGCTCTCGACCATCACGCGTCCTCCCGGCGCAAGCACGCGGCGCAGGAGGGGGTCGAGCTGGGCGCTGAGGCGGTCGCCGATCGATTCATACGGGGGGTCGCAGAGTACGAGATCGAAGCCGCCCTCCGGCGCGCGACCGAGGAAGCGCACCGCCTCGTCGCGCACCACCCGCGCCCGCTCGCCCACCCCCAGCGCGTCGACGTTTCTGTGCGCCAATCCGGGATCGGAGTCGACCAGCACCGCGCTCGCGGCGCCGCGCGAGAGCGCCTCGAGGCCGAGCGCCCCGGTGCCGCAGTAGAGATCGAGCACGCGGGCGCCGCCGACGTCGCCGAGGATCGAGAAGACCGCCTCGCGCACGCGCTCTGTGGTCGGCCTGACCTCGTCGCCGCGCCTGGGGCCCGCCAGGCGGCGGCCGCGCAACTCGCCGCCGCTGATCCGCAGCTTCACCCGGCCACCGCCCTCACGCCGCCAGCGCCTCGCTGCGCTCGTCGCCGAAGCGGCGCCGCGCCTCGTCCATCAGGGGGCCAAGCTCGGGGGCCTCGAGCGTGCCGTGCCGCTCGAGCAGCTCCAGGACCCGGCGGCGGGCCTCCAGCAGCAGCGGCGTGTCCTCGGGCAGGACGGCGGCGCGGAAGCGCGGCAGCCCGTGCTGGCGGGTGCCGAGGATCTCGCCCTCGCCGCGCAGGGCCAGGTCCACCTCGGCCAGCTCGAAGCCGTCGCTGCGCTCCTCCATCGCGCGCAGGCGGGTGCGCGCCGCCTCGGATTCGGCGTCGCCGAAGAGGATGCAGACCGAGTCGTGCTCGCCCCTGCCGACCCGGCCGCGCAGCTGGTGAAGCTGGGAGAGCCCGAAGCGCTCGGCCCCCTCGACCAGCATCACCGTCGCGTTGGGCACGTCGACCCCGACCTCGATCACCGTCGTCGCGACCAGGACCTGGAGATCGCCCGCGACGAAACGGCCCATCACCGCCGCCTTGCTCTCGGAGGACATGCGGCCGTGCAGCAGGGCGACCTCGAACTCGCGGAACTCTCCCGCCGCGAGGCGCTTGGCCTCCTCCTCCGCCGCCCGCGCCTGCACCTCCTCGGAGTCCGAGATCAGGGGGCAGACGACGTAGGCCTGGCGACCCTGGGTGAGCTGGTCGCGGATGTGGCCGTAGGCGCCCTCGCGCCGGTCCTCGCCGACCGCCCAGGTGCGGATCGGCCGCCGCCCGGCGGGCAGCTCCCGCAACTCCGTGGTGTCGAGGTCGCCGTAGGCGGTGAGCGAGAGCGTGCGCGGGATCGGCGTCGCGGTCATGTGCAGCACGTGGGGCAGCAGATCGCCCGGACCCTTGGCATCGAGGGCGGCGCGCTGGCGCACCCCGAAGCGGTGCTGCTCGTCCACGACCGCGACCGCGAGCGAGGCGAAGCCGGCGGACTCCTCGATCAGGGCGTGGGTCCCCACGACCAGCGCCGGCCGGCCTCCGTCCAGGGCCTCCAACAGCTCCCGGCGACGGCTCGCCGGGGTCGCCGAGGTGAGCAGCGCCAGCGGCGCCGGCTCGTGGGCGAGCAGCGCCTCCAGCGTCCGGAAGTGCTGCTCGGCCAGGGTCTCGGTCGGAGCCATCAGCGCGGCCTGGTGGCCCGCCTCGAGCGCGCGCAGCATCGCGTAGGCGGCGACCAGCGTCTTGCCGCTGCCGACCTCGCCCATCAGCAGCCGCTGCATCGGGTCGGGCCCGGCGAGCCCTGCGTCGACGTCGTCGAGCGCGCGGCGCTGGTCCCCTGTCGGCTCGAAGGGCAGCGCGTCCAGCCAGCGCCCGACCCGCTCCCCCGCGGGCCCGACGCGGACACCCTCCCCCGCCGCCGCCCGGCGCCGGCGCCTGGCCGCGAGCGCCGCCTGGTGGAGGAACAGCTCTTCGAAGGCAAGACGGCGGCGCGCCAGGGCGGCCCGGCGGGGATCCGAGGGGAAGTGAGCGGACCAGAGCGCATCGGCGATCCCGGGCAGCGAGAGGCCGGCGCGCAGGCTCGCCGGCAGCGGCTCGATCGCATGCCGCGCCAGCGGCAGCGCCTGCCAGACCCAGTCCCGGAGCTTATGCGAGCGCAGGCGCTCGGAGGCCGGATGCACCGGGACGAGCCCCGTCGTGTGCAGCCCCACCGGCACCGGACGCGAAGCGGAGGATGCCGGGTCATGGCCAGGCACCGGACGCGAAGCGGAGGATGCCGGGTCATGGCCAGGCACCGGACGCGAAGCGGAGGATGCCGGGTCATGGCCAGGCCATCCCTCCGGTAAGACCTCGTGCTCGGCGACGTTGAAGCCGCGCTTGTCGAGCTTGCCCCGCAGCAGCAGCCGGGTCCCCGGGGTCAGCCTGTCGGCAAGCCAAGCCCGGTTGAACCAGGTGGCGGTGACGCGCCCGGACTCGTCCCCGACCTCGGCCTCCAGGATCGTCAGCCGGCGCCGGCGCGTGGGTCGCACCCTGCCCGCCTTGGTCACCGCGACCTCCACCGTGGCCTCCTCGCCCAGCTTCAGCCGCCCCAGGCCGACGGGGGAGGCGCGGTCGCGGTAGCTGTGCGGAATGTGGCGCAGCAGGTCGCCGAGGGTGCGGATCCCGATCTCGGCCGCGGCCTCGGACAGCTTCGGCCCGGCGCCCCTGAGCGCCGTCAGCGGCCCATCGAGCAGCTCCGGGCGGGGCAGCGAGCGGACCGGGGCCTCCAGCAGCCGCTCGCACCCGAGCGGCTCGCCGCCGCCGATTCCCCGGGGGCAGGGCCCGACCTGGCCCGGCGAGCCGGCCGAGGCGCCGGCGCCGGGTGGCTGCTCGTAGGCGGCCTCCATCGGCACAAGGCTAGGCCCGGGTGCCGATGCAACCGCTCGTCTACCCTCCGGGGGTGGCCTCGTCGCGAGCGGGCTCGCGCCCGATGGAGTCGGTCTGGGACTATCCGCGCCCGCCCCGGGTCGAGCCCGAGGGACGGCGCGTGCGGGTCGAGCTGGGCGGGGAGACGGTCGCCGACAGCACCCGGGCGCTGAGGGTGCTCGAGACGGCGAGCCCGCCGACGGTCTACGTGCCGCGCTCGGACGTTCGCGAGGAGCTGCTCAGCCCCGCCGAGGGCGACCGCACCCACTGTGAGTGGAAGGGCCACGCCCACTATTTGCACGCCGAGGCGGGCGGCGCCCGCGCCGAGCGCGCGGCCTGGCACTACCCCGAGCCACGGCCGGGGTTCGAGGCGCTGAAGGACCACATCGCGTTCTACGCCGGGCGCGTGGACGCCTGCTACCTCGACGAAGAGCGGGTCGTCCCCCAGGGCGGCGAGTTCTACGGAGGCTGGGTCAGCGCCGAGATCGAGGGGCCGTACAAGGGCGAGCCGGGCAGCGAGGGCTGGTAGCGGCACAGATCCGACGTACGACGGCGGCCGTACCCGCCGGGCGCGTTCGATCCGGTGGCGCCCTCGTCCGGGCCGCCTACTCGGCCGCCAGCAGCCACCAGTAGTGCGGCTGGCCGCCCTGGTGGGCCTCGAGCTCGACGCCGTCCGGGACGTACGCATCGAGCTGGGAGGAGTGGATCGGGGCGCCCTCCCCGCAGACGACCGTGATCAGCTCGGCCCCGTCGCCGATGCCGCCGAGCGTCTGGGCCAGCGTCGCCGCCGGATCGCCCCAGGCGACGATCTCGTCGCCGATGAAGCCGACCGCGTCGCCCTCGCCGAACCGCCCCTGGGCGTCGTCCCTGGCCGCGGGAGCGACCGACCCGACCCGCAGCGCCGCCGCCGAGGCGCCCAGCCGCCCGGCGTTCGCGTCGAGGGGGGCGGCGGGATCCAGGTCCAGCATCGCCACCAGCCCGGCCTGCTGGGAGGTGCAGGGCACGACCTTCGCCTGCTTGTCCGAGAGCTCAGCGGCCCGCTCGGCCGCCATCACCACGTTCGGGTTGTTGGGGAGCACGATCACCTCCTCGCAGGGGACCTCGTGGATCGCCGCCAGCAGGTCGTAGATGGAGGGATTGAAGGTCTCGCCGCCGTCGACGACGAAGGCGCCCATCTCCTCGTACAGCGTTCGGACGCCGTCCCCGGCGACGACCGCGACGACGGCGCAGCGGCCCGCGGCAAGCCTCGCCGAGCGCTCGGCGACCTGCTCGCGCATGTCGGCCACGTCGAGCTGCGAGATGTCCCCGGCGCCGTCGAAGAGGGCGACCGCGTCGTCGGGATCGTCGGTGTGCAAGTGCACCTTGATCGTCGCCTCGTCGCCGACGACCAGCACGGAGTCACCGAGGCCCTCGAGCCGGGGGAGGAACGAGCGCCCGTCGAGCCCGGCGCCGGTGACGATGAAGTTGGTGCAGTAGCGGTAGCGGCTGTCAGCGTGGTGGGGCCGGGTGTCGCCGGCCGGGGCGTAGTGCGGGACCTCGTGGGTGTCGATGTCGCCGCGCAGGCCGGCGACGATGCCGGCCATGATCACGACCAGGCCGTGGGCGCCGGCGTCGACGACCCCGGACTCGCGCAGCACCTCGAGCTGCTCGGGAGTCCGGGCCACCGCCCGCTCCCCGTCCTGGAGGACCTCGCTCAGCAGGTCGGCGAGCATCCGGTCCTGCTCGTCTGCGCTGGCGTCGCGTTCCAGCCGCGTCTCCTGCATGTGCGCCAGCTTCTGTGCCGCCGAGGAGGCCATCTCGCGGAACACGGTCAGCATCGTGCCCTCGGCCGGGTCGCGGACCGACTCGTAGGCGGCGTCGGCGGCGCAGGCCATCGAGCCCGCGACGAGCACCGGGTCCACCAGCTCGCCGGGGCGGCTCGCGAGCTCCTCGGCGGCGCCGCGAACGATCTGGCTCAGGATCACGCCGGAGTTGCCCCGCGCCCCCATCAGGGCCGCGCGGGCGAGCGCATTGACGAGCTCGGTGCGCCCGATCTCGTCGATGTCCTGGCCGCCGAGGCGGTCTAGCTCCTCGGCGACCGCGCGCAGGGTCAGCGCCATGTTGTCGCCCGTGTCGCCGTCGGCGACCGGGAACACGTTGAGGTCGTTGACCTCCTGGCGGCGCTCGTCGAGGTGCGCGCTGGCGGCGCTGACCACGCGCCGGAATCTCTCTATCGAGGGGTCAGCCATGCGCGGCTGAAACCCTAGACCGCTTTTGTGACCTTGTTCGACTTCAGGCAGCGGGTGCAGACGTAGACCCGGCGCGAGCTCGCGCCATCCTGGATCCGGACCTTCTGCAGGTTCGGGTTGAAGCGCCTGCGCGTCGCCACCATCGAGTGGCTGCGCGAGTTGCCGAAGGCGGGCTTCTTGCCGCAGCTGTGACAGACCTTGGCCATGGACCGCGTGATGGTAGCGACCTGCCGTCGCGCTCAGCCCGAGATCGAGGGGCGCAGCGCCGCCATCCGCATCACCGCGAGCGCGGCCGCGCGGCCCTGGTCGCGCTTGCTGCCGTCGGCGCGGGCGAGCGCCTGCTCCATCGTCTCGCAGGTGATCACCCCGAAGCCGCAGGGCACCCCGCTGTCGAGGTTGACCCGCTTGATTCCCGAGGCCGCCTCGGCGCAGACGAAGTCGTAGTGGCTGGTCTCGCCGCGGATCACGACCCCGAGGCAGGCGATCCCGGCGAAGCGCCCAGACTCTGCGCACCACTTGGCCGCCAGCGGCAGATCGTAGGCGCCCGGCACGCGGAAGGTGTGGACCGAGGCCTCGCTGACGCCGCCCAGCGCGAACCCCTCGGCGGCGCCGTTCAGCATGCGCTCGGCGAGGTCCTCGTAGAAGGTGGCGACGCAGACCGCGAACTCGCTCTCCGCCAACGCCTCGCGCTCGGCGTCACTGAAGAGCTCCCAGTGCTCAGCCACCGGGCGAGCGGTCCCCGCTCTGCTCCTCGGCCCCGGCCCCGGCGCGCGCGGCGGCGTCCTTGCGCTGCTCCTCGTGCAGCAGCTGCTCGTCGAGCGGCAGTCCCTGGTGGTGGAGCGTGTGGCCGAGGCGGTCGCGCTTGGCGTCGAGGTAGGCCTCGTTGTGCGGGTTCGGGACCGATCGGATCGGCACCTGCTCGCTGACTGAGAGCCCGTAGCCCTCCAGCCCGAGGATCTTCTTCGGGTTGTTGGTGAGGATGCGGATGCTGGTCAGCCCCAGATCGACGAGGATCTGGGCGCCGATCCCGTAGTCGCGCAGGTCGGCCGGCAGGCCCAGCTTGAGGTTGGCGTCGACGGTGTCGAGTCCCTCCTCCTGCAGCTTGTAGGCGCGAAGCTTGTTCAGCAGCCCTATCCCGCGGCCCTCCTGGGACAGGTAGAGGAGCACGCCCCGGCCCTCGCGCTCGATCATCGCCAGCGCCGCCTCGAGCTGCTCGCCGCAGTCGCAGCGGAGGCTGCGGAAGACGTCTCCGGTGAGGCACTCGGAGTGGACGCGGACGAGCACGTCGTCGGCGTCGGCGACGTCGCCCTTGACCATCGCCACGTGATGCTTGTCGTCGATCAGCGAGCGGTAGCCGACCGTGGCGAACTCGCCGAACTTGGTCGGCAGCTTGGTCGCGACGATGCGCTCGACCAGCTTCTCGGTGCGACGGCGGTAGGCGATCAGGTCGGCGACCGTGACCATCTTCAGGTCGTGGCGCCTGCAGTACTCGACCAGGTCCGGAACCCGCGCCATAGTCCCGTCCTCGTTCATGATCTCGCAGATGACGCCGGCGGGAATCAGGCCCGCCAGCCGCGCCAGGTCGACCGCGGCCTCGGTCTGGCCGGTGCGCTCCAGCACGCCGCCGTCCTTGGCCTTGAGCGGGAAGACGTGGCCGGGCTGGACCAGGTCGCGGGGGCTCGAGTGGGGGTCGATCGCGACCTGGATCGTGCGGGCGCGGTCTGCCGCGGAGATCCCCGTGGTCACGCCCTCCCTGGCCTCGACCGAGACGGTGAAGGCGGTCTCGAACGGAGCCTCGTTCTTTGCCGCCATCAGGTCCAGGCCGAGCTCGTCGCAGCGCTCGTCGGTGAGCGAGAGGCAGATCAGCCCCCGCCCGTGGGTGGCCATGAAGTTGATCGCCTCCGGCGTCGCGAACTGTGCGGCGAGCGTGAGGTCGCCCTCGTTCTCGCGGTCCTCGTCGTCGCAGACGACCACCATGCGGCCGCGGCGGATGTCCTCGATCGCCTCCTCGATCGTCACGAAGGGTTCCGTGCCGTCGGCCTCCCGCAGCTCAAGTTCCTCGCTCCGCTCGGACATGCTCAGCTCCTTTCGCCGCGTAAGGGTGACAGACCGGAGGTCATGCGCTGGACGTAGCGCGCCAGCACGTCGCACTCGACGTTGACCCGGTCGCCCGGCTCCCTGGCGCCGAGGGTGGTGCGCTCGAGCGTCTCGGGTATCAGCGAGACCTCGACCCAGTCCTCACCGAGGGCGGCGACGGTCAGGCTGACGCCCTCGACCGCAACCGAGCCCCGCTCCACCACCAAGGGCAGCAGCTCGCCGGGCAGGCTGACCCGAAGGCGGCGGGCGATGCCGTCCGGCCGGGTGGCGACGACGGAGCCGGTGCCGTCCACGTGACCCTGCACGACGTGGCCGCCGAGGCGATCGCTCGCGCGCAGGGCGAGCTCCAGGTTGACGGGGTCCCCCTCTCCCAGCCCGCCAAGGGTCGTGAGCTCGAGCGTCTGGTTCATGACGTCGGCCGAGAACGAGCCGTCCGCGGCCTCGGCCGCGGTCAGGCAGGCGCCGTTGACGGCGATCGAGTCGCCCGGCGTGAGCTCGGAGGTGAGCCCGGTGCGGATGCGCACGCGCGCGCCCTCCGCCGATGAGGCCACGGACTCGACCTCCCCAAGCTCGGCGATGATCCCCGTGAACACGCCTACCACTCCCGCAGCCGCGCGTCGATCAGGAGGTCCTCGCCGACCGAGCGGTGCTCGACGGCGAGCGGGCGCCCGCCCTCGGCGATCCGCTTCGCGCCCTTGCCCTCGAGCACCGCGCGCGCGCCCTCGGCGCCCAGCAGCACCGGGGCGACGAAGAGCTGCATGCGGTCGATCTCGCCGGCGTCGAACAGGGCCCCCGCCAGGGTCGGGCCTCCCTCGAGCAGCAGATCGCCGAGCTCGCGGCGCCCCAGCTCGTCGAGCGCCGCGGCCAGGCGCGAGGCGGGATCACCGCCGGGGGCTACGAGCAGCTCGGCCCCGGCGCGCTCCAGGGCGGAGCGCGCGGCGGTCGGGGCCTCGCCCGAGCAGACGACAAGCACCGGCGCCTCCTCGAGCGAGCCGATCAGGGCCGAATCCAGTGGCAGCCGGGCGCGGGTGTCGAAGACGACTCGCAGGGGGTTGCGTCCCTCTCCCCGCTCCGGCCGCGCGGTCAGCAGCGGATCGTCGGCGAGGACCGTGCCGATCCCGACGGCGATCGCGTCGCACTCGCCGCGGCGCCTATGGACGAGCTCGCGGCTCTCGGCCGAGGAGATCCAGCGCGAGTCCCCGCCGGGAGCGGCCACGCGCCCGTCGAGCGTCATCGCCGCCTTGTAGGTGACGAGCGGCCGCCCGGTGCGGGCGAGCTTGCGAAAGGGCTGGTTCAGCAGCCGGGCGGCGCTCGCCTCGGGACCCCTCGCCAGCTCGACATCGACGCCGCCGTCGCGCAGGATCCCCGGGCCGCGGCCGGACGCCTTCCCGGTCGGGTCCTCGGACGCGTAGACGACCCGGGCCACGCCCGCCTCCAGCAGCGCCTCGCTGCAGGGGGGCTGGCGTCCGGAGTGCGCGCAGGGCTCGAGCGTGACGAAGAGAGTGGCGCCCGTTGGGTCCACGCCCCGTTCGCGGCAGTCGCGCAGCGCGGCGCGCTCGGCGTGCAGGTCACCGAGCTCGGCGTGGAACCCCTCGCCGATCACCTCTCCGGAAGGCGAGACGATGACGGCGCCGACCAGCGGGTTGGGGCTGACCCTGCCCCGCCCCCCTTCGGCCAGCTCCAACGCCCGGCGCAGGTGAGCGGATTCGGTTTCGGTGCCCGTCTCGGCTGCCATTCGCTTCCTTGGTCGTTCCTCAGCCACCGATTGACCGGTCAGTCAACCAGTCTAGCCGCCCGGGCCCGACGCGCGGCGGTTTCGAGCTTCTCATACGACCATTTCGGGTGGAGAAGCGCGGGAGACCGCGCCGCTCCCTTCGCTCCCCAGGGGGGCGCCTCGTAGGCTTGTCGGCCCATGGAGGCCTCCGGGAGCGCGCCCAAGAGCGAGGCGGCCAGCTACGGCCGTCGCGCCAGCCTGCTCTCGATCGGGGTCGGCCTCACCGGCCTGATCACCTACCTCTACTTCGCGCTCGCTTCGCACAACCTCTCGAAGGAGGAGTACGGGCAGATCGCGGTGCTGTGGTCGGCGGTGTTCATCACCGTCTCGGTGCTGCAGCGCCCGGTCGAGCAACTGCTCTCGCGCACCGTCTCCGACCACATCGCCCACGGGAGCCCCTACTCGCACCCGGCCAAGACGGCGGCGCTGATCCAGCTCGGGGTCTCGCTCGGGTTCGTCGCCCTGGCGCTGATCCTCCGCTCCCCGATCCAGGACGACCTGCTCGACGGCAACGAGTTCCTCTACTGGGTCGGGGTCGGCGCGGTCGCCGCCTACGGCGCCAGCTACTACGCCCGCGGCTTCCTCGCGGGCAGCCATCGCCTCACCCTCTACGCGCTCCTGATCGTCTCCGAGGCCGTCTCGCGCAGCGCCTTTCCGCTCGCCGTCGCGGTCGGCATCGCCAGCGGCCAGGACGTGGTCGCGCTCGGCATCATCGCCGCTCCCACCCTGTCGCTGATCGTGGTCCCGCTTGCCTTTCTTCGGCGCGGGGCAGCCGGCGGAGAGGATGCTGCCGGCGAGGGCCAGGGAAGCTCGCGGGAGGGAGACGAAGGCGCCCACGCAACGACCGACGAAGGCGACGGCGAGGGACTGGAGTTCACGCTCGCCCACGGGGGCGGCTTCGCCGCGGCGGTGTTCCTGATCATGCTCAGCGAGCAGGCGCTCCTGAACGCCGGGCCGCTGCTGGTCAACGCCACCGCCGGGGCGGCCGCAGCCGGCTTCATCTTCAACGTGCTGATGGTCGCCCGGGCGCCGCTGCAGCTCTTCCAGGCGGTCTCGACCAGCCTGCTCCCGCAGCTGACGCGGCTGCGGGCCGAGGGCGGCGAGACCGACTTCCGCTCGCTGATCCGGGTGACCCTGCTGGGGATAGCGGGCTTCGCGAGCGTGGTCGCGGTCGCGATGCTGATCGCCGGCCCGGAGCTGATGAAGATCGCCTTCGGCGGCAAGTTCACCTACGAGCGCGTCGACCTCCTGATCGTGACCGCGGGCATGGGTCTCTACCTCTGCGCCGCCACCCTGAACCAGGCCGCCCTGGCCCAGGGCAAGGTCCGCCGCGCCGCGGCCTGCTGGCTGGGCTCGGCCGTGCTGTTCGTCGGCTGGACCCTGGCCCCGATCGTCCCCGACGAGTTCCTGCGGGTCGAGATCGGCTACCTGGCGGCGGCGGCGCTGCTCTGCGCGCTGCTGTACCTGCTCTATCGCGGGCCGGTCGTCGCCGGCGGCGTCACCCCGGGCTCGACGGACGAGATGGAGCTGCAACTCGCGTCCGCGGACGAAGGCGGCCCTTGATCCTCCGCGCCGACAGCCTCGCCCGCGATGCGGAGTTCATCCTGCTCGCCGGCGCGCTGCTGGCGCTGGGGATCGGCGCTGCCCTGATCGCCGACCGGGTCAGGGTCCCGGGCCTGCTGCTGTTCCTGGGCCTGGGGATGCTCGTCGGCTCGGAGGGGATCGGCGGCGTCGAGTTCGACGACGCCGAGCTGACGCGGACGCTGGGGACGATCGGGCTGGTCCTGATCCTGTTCGAGGGTGGGCTCAGCGCCGGCTGGAAGGAGATCCGCCCGGTTCTGCCGACGGCGATCTCGCTGGGGACCCTCGGCACGATCCTGACCGCGCTGATCGCCGGTTTCGCCTCGGCCTGGATCCTCGGCCTGACCACGCTCGAGGGGATGATCCTCGGCTCGGCGATTGCGGCCACCGACTCGGCCGCGATCTTCGCCGTCCTGCGCGGGTCGAAGCTTCGCCGCAAGATCGCGCGCTCGCTCGAGGGCGAATCGGGGATGAACGATCCGGTGGCGCTGCTGCTGGTCACCGGCTTCATCGCCTGGATCGAGGAGCCCGGATACGGCCTGCCCGACATGGTCGGCGAGCTGGTGCTGAAGCTCGGGATCGGCGCCGTGCTGGGCGTCGCGATCGGCATCGCCGCGCGCGGCACCTTCCGGCGCCTCGACTACCCCACCCAGGGCCTGTACCCGGTGGCCTCGATCGCCACCGCCGGGATCGCCTACGGGTTGACCGAGGTCCTGCACGGCTCGGGGTTCCTCGCGGTCTACCTGACCGCGCTGGCCCTGGGGACGGGCGCCGTGCCCGGCAAGCGCACGATCGTCGCCTTTCACCAGGGCCTGGGCTGGGTCTCGCAGATCTCGCTGTTCTTCCTGCTCGGACTGCTGGTCTTCCCGAGCCGCCTGCTCGACGTCGCCGGCGAGGCGCTGCTGATCTCGGCGCTGCTGATCTTCGTCGCCAGGCCGCTGGCGGCGCTGGTCGCCAGCCTCGTCGCCCGCTTCTCGCTTCGCGAGCGGCTGATGCTGGGCTGGGCCGGGCTGCGCGGAGCGATTCCGATCTGGCTCGCCACCTTCCCTGTGATCGCGGGACTCGACACCGGCGGCGAGATCTTCAACATCATCTTCTTCGTGGTCGTCACCTCGACGCTGATCCAGGGGGTGAGCTTCGAGCCGCTGGCCAGGCGCCTGCGCCTGACCAGCGCCGAGTCGGCGATCCCACGCCCCCTGGTCGAGAGCGGCACCATCCGCCGCCTGGGCGGCGAGGTGTTCGCATACCGCGTCGACGAGGACGCGGCGATCGTCGGGCGCCCGGTGCGCGACCTGCGGCTGCCGCGGGAGGCGATCGTGAACGTGATCGTGCGCAGCCGCGAGGCGATCCCGCCGCGCGGCTCGACCGAGATCGAGGGCGGCGACGAGCTCCATGTGCTGGTCAAGGCAGCGGCGCGGCCGGAGGTCGAGGAGTTGATGCGGCGCTGGCGAGAGGGACCGCTGGACGAGGCGCCGCGGCCGCGCCTGCAGCCCCGGGGCTCGCCCCAGATCTTCAACGTGCGCTCGTGGCGCGACGAGGATGGCGATCCGGGGCGGCCCGAGCGGATCGCCGGGATCGAGATCACCCAGCGGCTGCGCACGCGCCGCGACAGCCCCGGGGCGCTGGTGCTGCTCGCTGACGGGCGCTACGCGGTCAGCGGCGAGACCCTGGTCGCCGTCGGCGGGCGCAGGCAGGTGGCCGACTGGGCCTCGCGCCGGTTCACCGCCGCCGAGGGCGGCGGCGCCAGGGCCTGGTGGCAGGAGGTCGCCGGCGTGCTGAATGCGCCAGCAGCGCCAAGGCCGCCCTCTGTCTGAGCGGTTGCAGTGCAACCGCGATAGAGCTTGGGCGGCCGCCCGGCGCTGCGACGTCGGCCGGAGCCGCTATTCGGCGCCTGCGGCGGCGGCGATCGCCTGATAGGCCGCTCCGGGGTCGTCGGCCCCGAACACGGCGGAGCCGGCGACGAAGAGGCCCGCTCCCGCCTCGGCGACGCTCGGGGCGGTGCCGGGGTCGATGCCACCGTCGACCTCGATCGCGGCTTCGCCGACCAGCTCGCGCAGGCGCCGAACCTTGTCGGGCGAGCCGGGGATGAACGGCTGCCCGCCCCAGCCGGGGTTGACGGTCATGCAGAGGAAGATGTCGGCGTAGCCGGGAAGCTCGCTCACCGCCTCGACGGGGGTGCCCGGGTTGAGCGCAAGGCCCGCGAGGCAGTCCAGCTCGCGGATCGCGTGCAGGGTGCGGTTGGCGTGCGGGGTCGCCTCGGCGTGGAAGCTGATCGAGTCCGCGCCCGCCTTGGCGAACTCCTCGATCTGGCGCTCGGGCTGCTCGATCATCATGTGAACGTCCACGACTCCGCCGGCGTCGTGGACCTGGTCGGCGATCGCAGCCGCGATCAGCGGGCCGATGGTGATCGGCGGCACGAAGTGGCCGTCCATGACATCGACGTGGATCACCCTGGCGCCGGCGTCCATCACCTCGGCGACCTGCGAGCCGAGCGCGGCGAAATCCGCCGACAGGATCGAGGGGGCGACCCGCCTGCTCGAGTAGAGCTCGCGGCGGGCGCTGGCGCTGGTGTCTGTGGCGGCCTCCATCGTTTCAGTCTCGCCGACGGGTCAGATAGAGCGGAGCATCGAATGACCGCAGTGCTGGCATTTCATGTCCTCGGTGCGGCTCATGCGGCTGATCGTCTGGTGCTCGCCGCAGTTGGGGCACTGCGAGACCAGCTCGAACCGCTTCAGGCAATAGACGCAGACGAAGCGGCCCGGCAGCTGGGCGGGGCGCAGCCAGGGCTCGCCGCAGCCCGGGCAGTTCGGCCTGCGAAGGGCGCCCTCGGTGACATTGTGGGTCTCGATGGGCCCCCCGAGCCCGCCGTCGGTTCGCTCGGCCATGCAGGCGAGGGTACAACCGACGGGGCGACCCGGTGGGCGCCCGCCTTCTCTCAGACGGCCCTGACGGGCGCCGGATGGCCCCGCAGGAACTCCGCGACGGCCATCGGCCGGCCCCCGGCGGCCTGCACCTGCTGCAACTCCAGCCCCGCGTCCGGCGTCCCCAGCACCAGCGCGTCCTCGCGCTGTTTGATCTCTCCGGGAGGCGGCGCGTCCGCCACCGCGCGAGCGCGGCGCACGCCGAGGCGCTCGCCGTCGGTCAGCTCCAAGTAGGTGCCGATGTGAGGGTTCAGCGCCCTCACCCTCCAGGCGAGGGCGGCGGCGTCCTCGGAGGGGTCGAGACGCCGCTCAGTGGGGTCGATCTTCGCGGCGTAGGTCGCCAGCGACTCGTCCTGTGGGCTCAGCTCCAGGCCGCCCGCCTGACGCAGCTCGAGCGCGCGCACCAGCAGGCGAGCGCCGATCTCGGCCAGCCTGGCCGAGAGCACGTCGTGGTAGTCATCGCTCCCGATCGCCGTCTCCTCCCTGAGCGCGACCGGGCCGGCGTCGAGCTCGGCGACCAGGCGCATGATCGTCACCCCCGTCCGCTCGTCTCCGGCCATCACCGCGCGCTCGATCGGCGCCGCTCCGCGCCAGCGCGGCAGCAGCGAGGGGTGGACGTTCAACATCTCCAGCTCGCTCAGCAGCGGCTCGGCGACGACCTGGCCGAAGGCGCAGACGAGTCCGAGCTCGGGGCGGGCCGCGCCGATCGCCGCGCGCGCGTCCGCGTCGTTCACGTCCCCGGCCTGGAGCAGCTCGATGTCCAGATCTCGCGCCGCCCCGGCTGCCGGCGGCGAGCCGGGCTTGCGGCCGCGGCCGCGGCGGCTGTCGGGCGGCGTCACCACCAGCGCCGGGGCGCGATCGGCGGCCGCCAGGTCCCGCAGCACCGCGGCCGCGAAATCCGAGGTCCCCAGGAAGGCGGTCCTCAAGCTCGCGGGTCGCCGCGCCGGGGGGCCCGTCCCCCGGGATCCTCTGGCTCGCCGTCCTCGGGCTGGTCGTGCTCGCGCTCGGGAGCGTAGGTCCCTCCCTCCCGCAGCGCCCGCAGCGCCGCCCGGCGCTGGTCGCGGGGGGCGCGCTGGAGGATGAGGACGCCGTCGAGGTGGTCGATCTCGTGCTGGATCACCCTGGCCTCGAGCCCGGAGGCCTCGATCGTCAGCGGCGCGCCCGCCGTGTCGACCGCGCTGACGCCGACGCGCAGCGGCCGCTCGACGTCGAGGACGACCCCCGGGATGCTGAGGCAGCCCTCCTCGGCGGTGACCAGATCGTCGCGCGAGGACCACTCGATGGCCGGGTTGACGAGGGCGGTGACGGGGGCGTCGGGGCCCGCCTGGAGGACGAGGATGCGTCGCAGGATGCCGAGCTGTGTCGCGGCGAGCCCCACCCCCATGCCGTCCTTCATCAGCTCCGCCATCCGCTCCGCCTCGGCCTCCAGGGCGGAGCCGAAGTCGGTCACCGGCGAGGCGACCGAGCGCAGCACGGGATCCCCGAACTTGACCAACTGGGCCAGGGCGGCGGACCGGCGCTCGGCGCGCTCGGGATCCAGTCCCGCGGAGGCCTCGGGCGCCTCCGCCTCGAGCGGCGCCTCCAGCTCGGGTGCCTCTGCTGTGGATGCTCTTTCGGCCATGGATGCGAGTGTAATCACGCCCGCCGCGCGCCCGTGCCGGGGCTACTGCGGGTCCACGTCGACGGAGACCGCGACCTCTGCCAGGCGGCGGCCACGGACCGCGGCCGCGACGGCCTCGCGGACCGCGGCGACCGCCGCGCCGCGCTCCGACGCCTTCGCCAGCAGCCGGCGGCGGTGCTTGCCGCGCAGCCGGTACAGGGGCGCAGGTCCGAGCAGCTCGACGTCGTCGCCGATGCGCTCGGCGACCAGTGCGCGGAGGTCCCCGGCGGCGGCCTCCAGCCGACGCTCGTCCTCCGAGGCGAGCAGCACCTCGATCAGGTGCGAGAAGGGCGGGTAGCGCAGCTCGCGCCGCCGCCCCAGCTCCTCGCCGAGGAAGCCCGCCGCATCGTGATTCGCGGCGCGGCTGATGCTGGGAGCCTGCGGCGAGAGCGCCTGCACCAGGACCCTCCCCCCTGCCCGCCCGCGCCCGCTGCGGCCCGCGAGCTGGGTGATGAGGCTGAACGTGCGCTCCTCGGAGCGGAAGTCCGGCAGGCGCAGGCCGGCGTCGGCGTCGAGGACGACACCGAGCGTGACCTCGGGGAAGTCGTGGCCCTTGGCGACCATCTGGGTCCCCACCAGCACCCCGGCATCGGCGCGCTCGAAGCGGCCCAGCAGCTGCGCGTGGGAGCCGGCGCCGGCGCTGTCGGAGTCGAGCCGGAAGACCTCCAGCGGCGCCACCAGCTGCTCGAGCTCCGACTCGATCCGCTGGGTGCCGGCCCCGACGCGGGCGATCGTGACCGAGGAGCACTCCGGGCAGCGCTCGGGCTTCGGCTCGGAGTGGCCGCAGTGGTGGCAGCGCAGGATCCCGGCGGCGCCACCGGGGGCCGGCTCGGCGCCGGCGTGGAGCGAGAGCGAGACGTCGCAGTGCGGGCACTGCCAGGCGTGCCCGCAGGAGCGGCAGCAGAGATGGGCCGACCAGCCGCGCCGGTTGACGAGCACGATCGCCTTCGAGCCCGCGTCGCGCACGGCCGCGAGCGCCTCGACCGTACGGGGATGCAGAGCGCCGCGCACGCCCCCGCGCATGTCGAGCACCTCGACCGGTGGCAGCCGCAGCCGGTCGACTCGCTCGGGGAGCTCCAGGCGGCTCATCCGCTCCCAGCTCTCGGGCCTCGGCGTGGCGCTGCCGGCGACGAGCACGGCCCCCGCCAGCCGCGCGCGCTCGCTCGCCACCTCGCGGGCGTCGTAGCGGGGGTCGGACTCCTGCTTGTAGGAGGAGTCGTGCTCCTCGTCGATCACGATCAGGCCCAGGTCCGCCACAGGCGCGAACACCGCCGAGCGCGGGCCGACCGCGATCCGCGCCTCGCCCGAGCGCAGCCGCCGCCACTCGTCGTAGCGCGCGCCCGCCGCCATCCTCGAGTGCAGCAGCGCCACCCGCTCGCCGAAGCGCCGCCGAAAGCGGTCCATCGTCTGCGGCGTCAGCGCGATCTCGGGCACGAGCACGATCGCCCCCAGTCCGCGCTCGAGCGCCTCGGCCGCGGCGGCCAGATAGACCTCGGTCTTGCCCGAGCCTGTGACCCCGTGCAGCAGCCACTCCCCGCCGCTTCCCAGCGCGCGCACGATCGTCGCCGCGGCGGCGGCCTGGGCCGGGTTCAGCTCGATTACCGGTCCGGCGGCGCCGACGGCGGGCGAGTCCGGGCGGCGGCGGCGCTCGACCTCGCGGCTGCTGACGAGGCCGCGCTGCTCGAGGCGCCGCAGGGTCGAGCGGTCGGCCCCGGCCGAGTGCGCGAGCGCGCGCGCCGGCCGCGGGCCCGCAGCGAGCGCCCGCAGCGCCGCCTTCTGGCGCAGGCCCAGGCGCGAGCCGTCGGTCAGCGCCGCCTCGCCCGCGGCGGTGCGCTCGTACTCGAGCTCCACCAGCGGCCGCACCCGCCGCGCCTCTGCCCCGGTCCCCGTGCCGGGCGGCAGCACCAGGCCGAGCCCGCGCGAGGGCGTCGAGCAGTACTCCCCTCCCACCCAGCTCCCGAGCTCGACCAGCTCCGGCGGCACGCCGGCGTCGAGCGCCTCGAACGGCTCCGCGAGCCGCTCGGGCGGCAGGTCGCTGTGCTCCGCGAGCCCGGTGACCACGCCCTTGACGCGCCTGCGTCCGAAGGGAACCACCAGAATCGAGCCCACCGAGACCTGCATCGATGCGGGCACGCGGTAGTCGAAGGGCCCTTGCACCCTCCGCGTGGTCAGCAGCGGCTCCACCTTGGCGATCGTCATCGAGGGGTCAGGCTAGGCGCGAACTCGGACGGGCGGCCCCGCTCGCCAAAGCATCACCAAGGAGAAGAAGTAGTCTCCTCGCCGTGGAGCTGCAGTCAGGGGAGAGGATCATCTACCGGGGGCACCCCTCCTGGCGCGCCATCCTCGGCTTCTACCTGCTCGGGATCCTGATCGCCGCCGGGGTCGGGGTGGTCGTCGAGATCGCCGACAGCACCTCGATGGGCGTGATCGTCGCCGCCGTGATCGTGGGCATCACGATCCTGGCCGGCCTGGTCAAGCGGATCGCGACCGTGTACACGATCAGCGACCGCAGGCTCAACATCAAGCGCGGTATCGTCGCGCGCAAGGTCCAGGAGACCCGCCTGCAGCGCGTCCAGAACGTCAACTACAGCCAGTCGGTGTACGAGCGGATCATGCAGATCGGCGACGTCGACTTCGACACCGCCGGCACCGATGACTCGGGCTTCGTCTTCGCCGGGGTCGCGCAGCCCGAGCAGGTCGTCGAGCGCGTCGACCGAGCCACCCACCACTCGGCCGGCGATCCGGCCCTCGAGGCCGAGAGCCGCGAGCCGGGCACCTAGCCCGGATGCGAGCTAGAGGCTCCTGCTAGGCGGGCGTGGCGGCTTCGATGCCGGCCGCCCGCCGCAGCTCCTCCACCCGGTCGGTGCGCTCCCAGGTGAAATCCGGCTCCTCGCGGCCGAAGTGCCCGTAGGCGGCGGTGGGACGGTAGATCGGGCGGTGCAGGTCCAGGTAGCGGCGGAAGGCGCCGGGGCGCAGGTCGAAGGTCTCGCGCAGGATCTCGGTCAGCCGCGCATCGTCGAGCTTGCCGGTGGCGAAGGTCTCGGCCATGACCGAGACCGGGTGGGCGACCCCGATCGCGTAGGCGACCTGGACCTCGCAGCGCTCGGCGAGCCCCGCGGCGACGACGTTCTTGGCGACATACCGCGCCGCGTAGGCGGCCGAGCGGTCCACCTTCGAGGGGTCCTTGCCCGAGAAGGCGCCGCCGCCGTGGCGGGCCATGCCGCCGTAGGTGTCGACGATGATCTTGCGCCCGGTCAGCCCGCAGTCCCCGACCGGCCCGCCGACGACGAAGCGCCCGGTGGGGTTGACCAGCATCGTCTCGGCCAGGCGCTCTGAGTCATAGAGCTCCGCGGGAAGAACGGGCGCGATCACGGACTCCAGCAGATCGGGGCGGATGCGGGTGTCGCGGTCGGCCTCGGGGGCGTGCTGGGTGGAGATCAGCACCCGCTCGATCTCGACCGGGCGCTGGTCGCGGTAGCGGACCGTGACCTGGGTCTTCGCATCGGGTCGCAGGTAGTCGAGCGTGCCGTCCTTGCGCACCTCGGCGAGTCGCTTTGCGAGCCGGTGGGCGAGCGCGATCGGCAGCGGCATCAGCTCAGGCGTCTCCGAGCTCGCGTAGCCGAACATCATCCCCTGGTCGCCCGCTCCGGCGGCGTCGTCGGCGTCATCTGAGCCCGCCTCGCGAGCCTCCTGGGCCGAGTCGACGCCCTGTGCGATGTCGGCGGACTGCTGATCCATGCGCTCCATCACCTCGACGGTGTCGGCGCCGAAGTCGGGGTCGAAGCCGTCGTAGCCGATCTCGCGGATCGTGGTGCGGGCGATGTCGGTCAGGTCGAGCTCCGCCTCGGTGCGGATCTCGCCCGAGATCACGACCAGGTTGGTGTTGACGAGGGTCTCGCAGGCGACGCGGGCTTCCTCGCCCTCGCCGTGGGCCATGACGGCGTCCAGGACCGAGTCGGAGATCTGATCCGAGACCTTGTCGGGGTGGCCCTCGGTGACGGACTCGGAGGTGAAGAGGAACTCGGTGGGTTCGAGGTTGGTGCTCAAGGGCTCGTCTCCTGACTGGCGCTAGTCGATGGCAAGGAGAAGCTGCGAGCGGACCTGCTGATCATCCCCGTTGACGGCGAGGCCGATCGAGGTGGCATTGTCGAACAGGACGCTCAAGTTCGCGAAGAACGGATCCTCGACCAAGTCGGTCCTCGTCACCTGGCCGAAGAGCTCATCGAGGTTGAGAAAGACTAGCGCCGAGACGCGGTCCGGGAGCTGGTCGGTGGCGCGCTCGTAGGCCTCGGAGTCCGCGAGGCTCTCTCCTCCGGCGGCCACCTGGGCGATCCCGGCGGGATCGGTGCTGAGCACGAGCATGTCGTCGAAGAGCGCGTATGAGAGGTTGACCGTGCCCGACGCCTGAACCGAGCTCACCGTCACCCCCTCGACCTCGGACTCCTCGAAGCGCGGCACCCGGACACCGTCCGCGGTGCCCAGCGCTCGCAGCAACGGCCGCTGCAGCGAGGCCAGCGCTTCGGCGGCCTGGGCGGTATCGACGTCGTCGATGATCAGGCTCGCGAACGGGACGCCGTCGGTGGGCTCGGCGACGAGCGCGGCCTGGCCACCGAGAGCCGGCAGCAGCTGGCTCAACGGATCCACGCCCGCCTCGCGCCGCAGCCTCGCGAACAGGCCTCGCAGCGAGCCCGCGACGCCCTGGCCGCCCGCCTGCTCGAGCAGCTCGACCAGGGTCGGGCCGGCCTCGCCGACGCCGACGAAGGCAAGCGAGCGGCTGCCGGCGCGGTCATCCAGGCCGGGCTCGAACTCGGGAAGCTCCGAGAAGAAGCTGGGGCTGCGCTGGAGCCGCTTCGGGTCGAGCTCGCTGACGAGGTTCAGCTCGATCCCCTCGTCGGTCGCGACGGCGGCGGCGGCGATGCCGTCGCTGGCGCCGTAGTCGACGAACGTCTCGAGCTGGAGCGCGGCGCCCGGGCGGCCGGCGAGCAGGCGACGGATCCCGGGCCGGGACAGGTAGACCTCGGCGAAGCGAGCTTCCGGCAGCTCGTCGAGCAGCTCGTCCTCGAGCGGCTCGGTCCGGCCCGCCTCGGTTCCCGCCGCCTCGCGGACCGCGGCGGTGTCGCCGAAGACGAGCGCGTCGCCGACGAAGGCCGCCCCGAAGCCGCCCCGGTACTCGCTCAGCTCGACCTCCCCGACCTTTGCCTGCCGCGCCTGCCCCGAGGGCGCGACCTGGGAGACGAACTGCTCGGCGCCATCGCGGTCCCCGACGCCGACGATGTAGGCCCGCAGCTCGCGCCCGCCCGCGCCGGGGACGAGCGTCAGGGCCAGATCGCGCTCGGCCCAGGGCAGCACGTCCCGGGCCACGTCAAGTGGGGCCCCGGAGGGCGTCGCCAGCGTGCTCGGGATCTCGGCGGTGAGGATCGCGCGAAGGTCCGAGAGCTGCTCGAAGTGATCGGAGGCGCGCTCGAACTGGTCGGAGTCGCGATCGAGGGTCAGGTGCGCGTACATGAGGGCGTCGGCGGGCACCAGCGCCAGGCTCCGCTGCTCGGGCGGGCACTCCTTGACCCCGATCTGGCAGGGAACGCCGGGAAGCGGCACGATCCGGATCAGGGCCACCAGCAGGACCAGGGCTCCGGCGGCCGCGATCCCGATTCGCTCGCCCTGGGAGCGAGCCGCCCAGAAGTCGCCCGTGCGCCCTGCGGCGGCGCGAGCGTGCCGGGCGCCCCACTGCCCCTTCTCGCGCAGCCAGTAGCCGGCGGCGCGCACCCGGGTCGAGAAGCGGAACCAGAGATCGCGCGACGGGTCCACCGGCGGCTTCGACGCCGAGGCGGCAGCCCGGCTCCCGGACCCGGCGCCCGCGGCGCGGCGGGCGCCGGCCTTGGCGGCAGCCGGCTTGCGGGCCCTGCGCTTGGAGGCCGGCGGCTTCGCCTTCGGCGCGGGCTTGGGCTTCGCGGGCGCCTTCGCCGCGCTCCGCGCGCTCGCCGTGCCGGCCTTCGGCTTGCCGGCGGCCCTGGGCTCGGCCGCGGGCTTGCGCCCGGATCCCCTGCCGCTGTTACCCGCCGAATCCTCCACGAGCCGCTCTTATAGCGGTATCGCGCCCGCCGTCCGCGCTCAGGCGCGGCCCCGGCGCTTGCGGGGAACGAAGTCGATCACGAGCGGCACGCCCTGCATGCCGTAGGCGTCGCGCAGCCGGTTCTCGAGGTGGTAGGCCCAGTCACGCGTGATCAGGCGGCGATCGTTGACCTGCATCGCGAAGCGCGGCGGCCGCACCCCCGCCTGGGCCGCGTAGTAGAGGCGCAGGCGGCGGCCGTGGCGCGCGGGTGGCGGGCGGTCGGCGACCACGGCCGCGACCAGCTTGTTCAACTGCGGCGTCGGCACTCGCTCCCCCGCGCGCTCGGCGAGGGCGC
>VGBV01000013.1 GCA_016870325.1 Actinomycetota bacterium | reverse complement strand
GGCGACCGGCGCCGCCCGGTTCCTCAGCGAGCGAGCCCCGAGGCGCGCGCGGCTCCGCAGCTCCAGTCCGACGCCCTTGGTCCAGGTCCAGAGCTCGCCCAGCTGGGCGCGATGGCGCGCGAGCCGCGCCTTCCGCCTCTCGGTGCTGCGCCCGGCCGCCGCCCTGTGGGCCTCGGCTCGGACCGCCTCGGTCTTCGTGGCGAGCTTCGCGCGAGAGGCCTTCTTGCGCCTGCGGCGCTCGCGAAATCCCCGTCTGGAGCCCATCATGCCCTTGCTATCATCTCGCGTCGCCCACGGGCCGCCCTGAAACTCGGAGCGGGTCGGGGGCCGTACGAGTTTGTATGGAGAACGGCGAGACTACATAGGAGCAGGGTCGGGCAGTCGATGCGGCAGCGCACGGGCCCGGCGGGGCCCTTTTTTTGTGCGCTGAAACCGCCCGGCCCCACGACCCGCTCCAGTCAAGCCCGACCGAGACCGACACAGAGAAGAACGAATCAGAGACCCGAGAATGCCCCGAAACTTCCCCCTCGAGAAGACCAGGAACATCGGCATCATGGCCCACATCGATGCCGGCAAGACGACGACGACCGAACGCATCCTCTACTACACCGGCCGCACCCACAAGATGGGCGAGGTCCACGAGGGCGGCGCCGTCATGGACTGGATGGAGCAGGAGCAGGAGCGCGGGATCACGATCACCTCGGCCGCGACCGCCTGCGAGTGGGAGGGCCACCGGATCAACATCATCGACACGCCGGGCCACGTGGACTTCACGGTCGAGGTCGAGCGCAGCCTCCGCGTCCTGGACGGCGCGATCGCGCTGTTCGACTCCGTGGCCGGAGTCGAGCCGCAGTCCGAGACCGTCTGGCGCCAGGCCGACAAGTACAAGGTCCCGCGCATCGCCTTCATCAACAAGATGGACCGCACCGGCGCCGACTTCTTCAAGGCCGTCGAGACGATGAAGGACCGCCTCGGCGCCAATCCGCTGCCGATCCAGATCCCGATCGGCAACGAGGCCGAGTTCGTGGGCGTGGTGGATCTGATCGAGAACAAGGCGCTGGCCTGGAAAGACGAGCTGGGGACGGAATTCGAGTACACGGAAGTCCCCGAGGACCTGCGTGAGGCCGCGCACGACGCCCGCGAGAAGCTGATCGAGGCCTGCGCCGATTACGACGACGAGCTCGCGGAGATGTTCCTTGAGGAGCAGGAGATCCCCCACGAGCGGATCGCGAAGTCGCTGCATCGGGCCACCCTCGACCTCAAGGTGACCCCCGTCCTCTGCGGATCGGCCTTCAAGAACAAGGGCGTGCAGCCGCTGCTGGACGCCGTCGTCGAGCTGCTGCCCTCGCCGCTCGAGGTGCCGGCGATGACCGGGCTCGAGCCGGCCAAGAAGGGCAGCGACGGCGAGCCCACCGAGGTCGTCCGCGAGCCCGCCGACGATGCGCCCTTCGCCGCCCTGGCCTTCAAGGTCGCCGTCGACCCGTTCGTCGGCAAGCTCACCTACATGCGGGTCTACTCGGGCAAGCTGGAGGCCGGCAGCCGGGTGCTGAACTCCTCGACCGGCAAGACCGAGCGCATCGGCCGCATCCTGATGATGCACGCCAACTCGCGCGAGGAGATCGACGAGTGCTACGCGGGCGACATCATCGGCGGCGTCGGCCTCAAGCAGACCTCCACCGGCGACACGCTGTGCGCGCCCGACGCGCCGATCGTGCTCGAGCAGATCGACTTCCCGGAGCCTGTGATCGCGGTCGCGATCGAGCCCAAGACCAAGGCCGACCAGGAGAAGCTCTCCGAGAGCCTCGGCCGCCTCTCCGAGGAGGACCCCACCTTCCAGGTCGAGTCCGACGACGAGACCGGCCAGACCCTGATCCACGGCATGGGCGAGCTTCACCTGGAGGTGCTGGTCGACCGCCTGCTGCGCGAGTTCTCGGTCGACGCCAACGTCGGCAAGCCGCAGGTCGCCTACCGCGAGACGATCCGCAAGCGCGTCGACAAGGTGGACGGCAAGTTCGTGCGCCAGACCGGCGGCCGCGGCCAGTACGGCCACGCCGTGATCAACATCGAGCCGGCGCCGGGCGAGGGCTTCGACTTCGTCAACCAGATCAAGGGCGGCAAGATCCCGACGGAGTACATCCCCTCGGTCGAGCAGGGGATCGAGGAGGCACTCGCCTCCGGCGTCAAGGCCGGCTACCCGATGGTCGACGTCCGCGTCGAGCTGATCGACGGCTCCTATCACGATGTCGACTCCTCGGAGATGGCCTTCAAGGTGGCCGGGTCGATGGCGCTGCAGGAGGGCGCGCGCAAGGCGAGCCCGGTGCTGCTGGAGCCGGTGATGAGCGTCGAGGTGGTGACGCCGGAGGAGTTCCTGGGCGACGTGATCGGCGACCTCAGCCGTCGCCGCGGCAAGGTCCAGGGCCAGGAGCAGCGCGGCAACGCGCTCGCGGTCCACGCCTTCGTGCCGCTGGGCGAGATGTTCGGATACGCGACCGACGTGCGCTCCTCCACGCAGGGGCGCGCGAGCTACACGATGCAGTTCGAGCGCTACGAGGAGGTCCCGGCGAACATCGCCGAGGAGATCGTCGAGCACCGCTCGGGCGAGCCAGTGGGGGCGGCTTCGTAGGCACGAACCCCTCGGTGTCTGGCTATATTCCCCAGGTTCGTCCGCATCCGAACGAAAAAGACTTCACACTCACCGCAAGCACGAAGACCAAGACTTAGAGCAACCAAGAAAGCCAAAGGAGCGAGATGTCCAAGGAGAAGTTCGATCGCGATAAGCCGCACATCAACGTCGGCACCATCGGCCATGTCGATCACGGCAAGACCACGCTGACCGCCGCGATCACCAAGACACTCGCCGACAAGGGTGGGACCGAGGTGAAGTCGTTCGAGGAGATCGACAACGCGCCCGAGGAGAAGGAGCGCGGGATCACGATCGCCACCTCGCACGTCGAGTACGAGACCGACAACCGCCACTACGCGCACGTCGACTGTCCCGGCCATGCCGACTACGTCAAGAACATGATCACGGGCGCCGCTCAGATGGACGGCGCGATCCTGGTGGTCTCGGCGCCGGACGGCCCGATGCCCCAGACCCGCGAGCACATCCTGCTCGCCCGCCAGGTCAACGTCCCCTACGTGGTCGTCTACCTGAACAAGACCGACATGGTCGACGACGAGGAGCTGCTGGAGCTCGTCGAGGAGGAGGTCAAGGACCTGCTCAACGAGTACGAGTTCCCCGGCGACGAGGTCCCGATCATCAAGGGCTCGGCGCTGAAGGCGCTGGAGGGCGACGAGGACGCGAAGCAGTCGATCCTCGACCTCGCCCAGGCGCTGGACGACTACATCCCCGAGCCCGAGCGCGATCTCGCCAAGCCGTTCCTGATGCCGGTCGAGGACGTCTTCTCGATCACCGGCCGCGGCACCGTCGCCACCGGCCGCGTCGAGCAGGGCATCATCAACTCGGGCGACGAGGTCGAGATCGTCGGCATCACCGACACCCAGACCACCGTCGTCACCGGCGTCGAGATGTTCCGCAAGATCCTCGACGAGGGTCGCGCCGGCGACAACATCGGCGCCCTGCTGCGAGGCACCAAGCGTGAGGAGATCCAGCGCGGCCAGGTGCTGTGCAAGCCCGGGTCGATCACGCCGCACACCAAGTTCAAGGCCGAGGTCTACTGCCTGAAGAAGGAGGAGGGTGGTCGTCACACGCCCTTCGTCACGGGTTACCGGCCGCAGTTCTACTTCCGGACCACGGACGTCACCGGCGTCGTCAACCTGCCCAAGGACCGCGAGTTCGTGGCCCCGGGCGAGAACGCCGAGATGGAGGTCGAGCTGATCCAGCCGATCGCCATGGACCAGGGCCTCCGCTTCGCGATTCGCGAGGGCGGCCGCACCGTCGGTTCCGGCGTCGTCACGGAGGTAATCGAGTAGCAGCAAGGCGAGCCCCCTCCGGGGCTCGCTTCACGAGCGGCCCTCGGGTTGTGTTCGGCAAGGGCCGCGAAACCGCAAGACATAAGACCGGGGCGTCGCCTCAAGCCACCGCGAAGCGGTGGCGCTGGAATCGTTTTTCCGGTGGTGGCGCCCCTAGTCGCGTCAGCAGCGCGAGCAAAGACAGAAGAACCCAAAGAGCAGAGAAAAGGAACCAAGAGGTAACTCGGGGCAATGGCCTCACTCACATCGGGAAAGATCAGGATCCGGCTCAAGGCGTACGACCACGACGCCATAGACCGGGCTGCCCAGGAGATCGTCGGGACCGCCGAGCGGACCGGCGCGACCGTGTCCGGTCCCGTTCCCCTGCCGACCGAGAAGAACGTCTACTGCGTCATCCGCTCCCCCTTCAAGGACAAGGACTCGCGCGAGCACTTCGAGATCCGCACCCACAAGCGGCTGATCGACATCCATCAGCCGACCCCGAAGACCGTCGACGAGCTGCAGCGGATGGAGACGCTGCCGGCCGGCGTCGACGTGGAGATCAGGCTCTAGGTGGTGAGGTGAGCGCGATCGTCGGCATCAAGCTGGGCATGACCCGCGTCTTCGACGAGGACGGCACCGCGACCCCGGTGACGGTGATCGAGGCCGCCCCGAACAAGGTCACCGCCATCCGCCGCGCCGACCGCGACGGCTACGACGCCCTGCAGCTCGCCGCGATCCCGACCGAGGAGCGCAAGCTGACCAAGGCCGAGCTCGGTCACCTCAAGAGGGCCGGCGCCGGCCCGATGCGGACCGTGGTCGAGTTCCGCGACGCCGAGCTGCCCGCGGGCGGCGGCGGCGAGGGTGAGGGCGATGAGGGCGGCGATGGCTCGGCCGAGCCGAAGGTCGGGGACGAGGTCACGGTCACCTCCTTCGAGCCCGGCGACAAGGTCAAGGTCTCGGCCGTATCCATCGGCAAGGGCTTCCAGGGCACGATCAAGCGCCACAACTTCGGACGCGGCCCCGTCACCCACGGCTCCCACAACGTCAGGGCCCCCGGCTCGGCCGGCGCCAGCGCTGACCCCGCGCGGATCTTCCCGGGCCAGAAGATGCCGGGCCAGATGGGCGCCAAGCGCGTCACCCAGGAGGGCGCGACCGTGCACCGCGTAGATGCCGAGCGCAACCTTCTGCTGATCAAGGGCTCGGTGCCCGGCCACCGCAACGCGACCGTCGAGGTGCGCAGCGATGGCTGAGGCGAAGGCACCCGTGCTGGGCAAGCAGGGCAAGGCCGACCTGCCCAAGGCGCTCTTCAGCGAGCCGTTCCACGAGTCCCTCGTTCACGAGGCGGCTCGCGCGGACCTGAACTCGCGGCGCCGCGGGACCCACTCCTCGCTGACGCGAGGCGAGGTCTCGATGACCGGCGCCAAGGCCTGGCGCCAGAAGGGCACCGGCCGCGCCCGCGTCGGGGCGCTCGGCGTGCCCCACCGCTACGGAGGCGGCGCCGCCTTCGGCCCCAAGCCCCGCCACTACACCTTCAAGATCAACCGCAAGGCCCGCCAGCGTGCCCTGCGGGCCTCGCTCAGCGTCCACGCCGAGCGCGGCAGCGTCGCGGTGCTGGCCTCAGGCGCCTTCAAGGAGCCCTCGACCCAGCAGGCCGCCGATGCGCTGGCCAAGTGGGGCGCCGGCGCCCCCACCCTGGTCGTGGTCGGCGCCGAGGAGGACGCGGCGGCCAAGAGCTTCCGCAACATTCCCCGCGTCCAGGTCGCCCAGGCAGCCGCCGCCGGCGTCGCCGACGTGATCGGCGCCGCCTCGCTGGTCGTCTCCGAGCAGGCCCTCGAGGAGCTCGCGAGCCGGCTCGGCGAGGGCGGTGGCCCCGTCCCCAAGGCGGAGCCCGCCGCCGCGGCCGAAGGGGAGGCGAAGTAGATGGACCCGCGCCAGGTGATCATCCGCCCCGTCGTCTCCGAGAAGAGCTACGCCCTGATGTCGGACGGCAAATACACGTTCCGGGTCCACGACCGGGCACACAAGACCCAGATCGCGCACGCGGTCGAGGAGATCTTCGGCGTCCACGTGCGGGCGGTGAGGACATCCAAGGTGCGGGCGAAGCCCAAGCGGCGCGGGCTCAGCACCGGCACCAGCCGCTCCTGGAAGAAGGCGATCGTGCAGCTCGCCCCCGGCGAGCGCATCGAGCTGTTCGAGGGCGCGGCGGTCGAGTGAGGAATTTGAGCTGATGGCCAACCGCAAGACGAAGCCGACCAGCCCCGGGCGCCGGTTCGGGACCTACCAGCTGCGCGAGGAGCTCAGCGGCGACGCCCCGACCAAGAGCCTGACCGCGGGCAAGAAGCGGTCCAGCGGCCGCAACGCCAACGGGCGCGTCACCTCGCGCCACCGCGGCGGCGGGGCCAAGCGTCGTTACCGCGAGATCGACTTCAAGCGGATCAAGGACGGCGTCCCCGCCAGGGTCGCGACGATCGAGTACGACCCCAACCGCAGCGCCTACATCGCGCTGCTCAACTACGCCGACGGGCACAAGAGCTACATCCTCGCCCCGCAGGGTTTGAGCGTCGGAGACGAGGTCGTCTCGGGCGCCGATGCCGACATCACCCCCGGCAACGCGCTGCCCCTCTCCAAGATCCCGACCGGAACCGTCGTCCACAACGTGGAGATGACGCCCGGCCAGGGCGGCCGCCTGGGCCGTGCCGCGGGCACCGCGATCCAGGTCGTGGCCAAGGAGGGCGCGATGGTCAGCCTGCGCCTGCCCTCGAGTGAGGTGCGGATGGTCCGCGGCGAGTGCCGCGCCACGGTCGGCTCGCTCACCAACGCCGACCACCAGAACGTGAAGTGGGGCAAGGCCGGCCGCAGCCGCCACCGCAACAAGCGCCCCCAGACCCGCGGCGTCGCGATGAACCCAGTCGACCATCCGCATGGCGGCGGCGAGGCCCACCACACGCCCGGCGGGCATCCCGTCACACCCTGGGGCAAGCCGACGCTCGGCTACCGCACCCGCAAGAAGGGCAAGAAGTCCGACGAGCTGATCGTTCGCGGCCGCAGGAGGAAGAAGCGGTAGTGACCCCTCCTCCCGACAGTCCGCGCCTCAGCCGGCTGCAGACCTTCGCCGGCCCTCGTCCTCGCTCGCTCGCGTGCCGTTCGGCACGCGTCGCTCCCTGCGTCCCCGGCCAGCTCGGTACTTGCTCGGCTGATTCGCGACCTGCGGGAAGGAGTGGTCACTGATGGGACGCTCGACCAAGAAGGGCCCGTGGGCGGAGGAGCGGCTGTTGAAGCGGATCACCGCCATGAACGAGTCGGGCCAGAAGCAGATGGTCAAGACCTGGTCGCGCAAGTCGACCGTCTTCCCCGAGATGGTCGGGCACACGATCGCGGTCCACGACGGCCGCAAGCACGTGCCGATCTACATCTCCGAGTCGATGGTCGGCCACAAGCTCGGCGAGTTCGCGCCGACGCGCACCTTCCGCGCCCACTCCGGCGCCGGCAGCGCCAAGGAAGATTGATGGCCGACCCCAAGAAGGACACTCCGAAGGGCGAGGCCAAGGACGCCGCCAAGAAGCCGGCGGCGAAGAAGCCCGCCGCGAAGAAGCCGGCGGCGAAGAAGCCCGCCGCCAAGAAGCCGGCCGCCAAGGCGAAGGCGAAGGCCGAGCCCAAGGGCAAGGCGAAGGCCGAGCCCAAGGGCAAGGCGAAGGCCGAGCCCAAGGGCAAGGCGAAGGCCGAGCCCAAGGGCAAGGCGAAGGCGAAGGCCAGGGCCGCCGCGGACGTCGAGCGGCCCGTCGTCCGCGCCCGCGCCGGCTACGTGCGCGTGGCCCCGCGCAAGGTGCGCCTCGTCGCCGACCAGGTCCGCGGGCTCCCGCTCGAGGACGCGCTGACGCTGCTGCGCTTCTCGCCCCGCGGGGCCGCTCAGGACATCGCCAAGCTGATCGGCTCGGCGGCCGCCAACGCAGAGAACAACCACGACCTCGTCGCCGACGACCTCCGGGTCTCGGACATCCGCGTGGACGAGGGCCCGACGCTGCGCCGCTACCGCCCGCGGGCGCTCGGACGCGCGACCCGGATCAACAAGCGAACCAGCCACATTCAGGTCGCTCTCACCCCCGAGGAGGACTAGACCGCAGATGGGACAGAAGATCCACCCCGAGGGCTTCCGCGTCGGCTACATCCACGACTGGAAGAGCAACTGGTTCAACGAGCGCGAGTTCGCGGACTATCTGATGGAGGACATCCGCATCCGCGAGCACATCGAGAACAAGCTCTCCCACGCGGGCCTCTCCGACATCACCATCGTCAAGGGCTCCGGCGAGATCGAGGTCAACATCTCGACGGCGCGCCCGGGCATCGTCATCGGCAAGTCCGGGAGCGAGGTCGACGCCCTGCGCAAGGAGCTGCACAAGATCACCGGCCGCCCGGTCAAGGTCAACATCAAGGAGATCAAGCGGCCCGAGCTGGACGCGAAGCTCGTCGCCCAGTCGATCGCCGAGCAGCTGCAGAACCGCGTCGCCTTCCGCCGCGCGATGAAGCGCGCGCTGACCTCGGCCATGCGCTCCGGCGCCAAGGGGGTCAAGGTGCAGGTCTCCGGCCGCCTCGGCGGCGCCGAGATGGCGCGCACCGAGGGCTACAGCGAGGGCCGCGTGCCGCTGCACACGCTCCGCGCCGACATCGACTACGGCTTCATCGAGGCCCGCACGACGACCGGCCGCATCGGCGTCAAGTGCTGGATCAACAAGGGCGAGGTCATGCCCGAGGGCTTCCGGCACGAGGGCGCCGAGGACGAGGACAGCGGTCCCAGCGGCGGCGGCCGCGGCGGTGGCCGCTGATGCTGATGCCGAAGCGGGTCAAGTACCGCAAGCAGATGCGCGGCCGCATGCGCGGCTACACCAAGGGCGGCAGCAACGTCGCCTTCGGCGAGTACGGGCTGAAGGCGGTGGAGCGCGGCTGGATCACCAACCGCCAGATCGAGGCCGCCCGAGTCGCCATGACGCGCAAGATCAAGCGCGGCGGCAAGGTCTGGATCAACGTCTTCCCCGACAAGCCGGTGACCGCGAAGCCGGCCGAGACGCGGATGGGCTCCGGCAAGGGCAACCCCGAGGGCTGGGTGGCCGTGGTCAAGCCCGGGCGCGTGATGTTCGAGCTCGCGGGCGTCGACGAGGACCTGGCCAAGGACGCGATGCGGCTGGCCGGGCACAAGCTTCCGATCAAGACCAAGTTCGTGCGGCGCGAGGGCGCGGAGTCGTGACGATAAAGGCCTCCGAGGCGCACAACCTCAAGGACGACGAGCTGCTCGAGCGCCTGCGCCAGGCGAAGGAGGAGCACTTCGGCCTGCGCTTCCAGCACGCGACCGGCGAGCTGGAGAACACCTCCGGCCTCGGCGCGGCCAAGCGGGACATCGCGCGCCTGCTGACGGTCGCCAAGGAGCGGGGCATCGACGTCGAGAAGGAGCTGAAGGCCTCAGATGGCTGACGAAGAGAAGAACGAGACGACCGAAGGGACGCCCGCCGAGGAGCAGGCCCCGGAGGCGAACGCCGAGGCCGAGACCGCTGGCGGCGAGGAGGCGCCCAAGGAGGTTGAAGCGCTCGCAGGAGCCGGCGAGGATGCGCCCGCAGGCGAAGCCGAGGACTCATCTTCAGGTGAGGAGGCTTCCGAAGAGGACGACGCCGGCTCCGAGGACGCTTCCTCTGATCGCGAAGCCGGGGATGCGAGCGCTTCGGCGCAGGCCGACGACTCCATGGAGGGCCTCGACTGGAAGGCGCGCAAGCGTCTCGAGCGTTCCCGCGAGTCCGGCGAGGCCGGACCCCAGCGCAGCCCCGAGGAGCTCGCGGCCGAGCGCGCCGCGCGCCGCACCGCGGCCTCCAAGGCCCGCGCCGCCTACCGGCGCAAGCGCCGCGACGCGCACCAGGCCGGCGAGGGATCGGCCCCCGCGGAGCGACGCTCGGCCGGCCGCAAGGAGCGCCAGGGCACGGTCGTCTCCAGCAAGGCCGACAAGACGATCACCGTGCGCATCGACGTCGCGCGCCGCCACCCCGTCTACGAGAAGATCGTGCGCACCTCGAACACCCTGCACGCCCACGACGAGTCGAACGAGGCCGGCGAGGGCGACCGCGTCCGCGTGGTCGAGACTCGCCCGGTGTCCAAGACCAAGCGCTGGCGCCTGGTCGAGGTCCTGGAGAAGGCGAAGTGATCCAGCAGGAGTCCAGGCTCAGGGTCGCCGACAACTCGGGAGCGCGCGAGATCCTCTGCATCCGCGTCAAGGGCGGCTCGCAGCGCCGCTACGCCCGCATCGGGGACGTCATCACCGCGACGGTGAAGCAGGCGACGCCGCACGGCGGCGTACGCAAGGGCGAGGTCGTCGAAGCGGTGGTCGTGCGCACCCGCAAGCAGCTCGGCCGCAAGGACGGCACCTACATCTCCTTCGACGAGAACGCCGCCGTCCTGATCGACCCGCAGGGCGCCCCGCGCGGGACACGCATCTTCGGCCCCGTGGCGCGCGAGCTGCGCGACAAGAACTTCATGCGGATCGTCTCGCTGGCACCGGAGGTCCTATGACGATGAGTGGGATGCGGATCCGCAAGGACGACAACGTGGTCGTGATCGGCGGCAAGGACCGGGGCAAGACCGGTCGCGTCGTGCGCACCGAGCCCAAGAAGGGCCGGGTCTACGTGGAGGGCCTCAACATCGTCAAGCGCCACCAGCGGCCGACGTCGGTCAAGGACAGCACCAAGGCCGGGCAGGTCGGCGGCATCATCGAGAAGGAGGGCCCGATCCACATCTCCAACGTGATGCTGCTGGACCCCTCCGACAACAAGCCGACCCGCGTGCGCGTCGAGCGCGGCGGGGACGGCAAGCGGCGCCGCATCGGCGCGCGCAAGGGAACCGAGATCGACTAGCGATGACTCCTCCCACGACAGCCCCGCTCAGCCGCCTGCAAACCGTCGCCGTGCGGCGTCCTCGCTCGCTCGCGTGCTCTTCGAGCACGCCACTCTCGCTGTGTCCTTTTCCGACCCGGTTTTCGCCGGCTGACCGGGACCGCCGCGGAAGGAGGCATCGCTGATGGAAGCCACCGCCGAAAAGCAGACCAACGACGCCGCGGCGACCGACCAGCAGAAGCAGGCGGCTCCTCCGCCGCGCCTGCGCGAGGCCTACGAGAACGAGCTGAAGGCGGCGCTCGCCGAGCGCTTCGGCTACTCGAGCCCGATGGCCGTGCCGACCCTGCGGAAGATCAGCCTCAACATGGGCCTCGGCGAGGCCAAGCAGAACACGGCGATGCTCGAGGCCGCGACCGAGCAGCTGGCCACGATCGCCGGCCAGGCGCCGAGCATGCGCCGCGCCAAGAAGTCGATCGCGAACTTCAAGGTCCGCGAGGGGATGCCCGTGGGCGTCGCGGTGACCCTGCGCCGCGCCCGCATGTGGGAGTTCCTGGACCGGCTGATCGCGATCGCGATCCCGCGCATCCGCGACTTCCGCGGGCTCAACCCGCGCTCGTTCGACGGCCGCGGCAACTACTCGATGGGCGTGCGCGAGCAGATCATCTTCCCCGAGATCGACTACGACTCGATCGACGAGGTCCGCGGACTCGACATCACTATCACGACCACGGCGGCCACCGACGTCGAGGCCTTCGCGCTGCTCGACGGGCTCGGGATGCCGTTCGCGGCCGACGGGCGCCCGGGCGAGGTGGACAGGGCCGCCGAGGAGGAAGAGGAGCGGCGCAAGCAGGAGGCGCGCCTGCGCCAGGAGGCCGAGGAGGCCGCGTTGGAGCAGCTCAAGGAGGAGAACCCCGAGGCCTACGCCAAGCCCGAGAAGCCCGAGGAGGGCGAGGAGGGCGAGGAGGGCGAAGGCGGCGGCGAGAAGGCCGAGGGCGACGCGCCCGAGGGCAAGAGCGAGGACACCGCCGATGGCGGCGACGAGAAGGAAGGCGAGTAGAACCGATGGCCAAGACCTCCCAGCGGGTCAAGCAGAGCAGCCCGCCCAAGTACAAGACGCGCGGGTATCACCGCTGCCGCCGCTGCGGCCGCTCCCGCGCCTACTACCGCAAGTTCGGCCTCTGCCGGATCTGCCTGCGCGAGCAGGCGCATCAGGGCTACGTGCCGGGCATGACCAAGTCGAGCTGGTAAGGGCACAAAGGAACCAGATCATGCTGACCGACCCGATTGGCGACTACCTGACGCGGATACGCAACGGCCTCCAGGCCGAGCACGAGGACGTCGTGATCCCGGCCTCCCGCCTGAAGCGGGAGATGTCGCGCATCCTCAAGGAGCAGGGCTACATCACGGACTTCAGCGCCGAGGCGGGCGAGAAGGGCGAGGTGCTGCGGATCACGCTGCGCTACACCGAGGACCGCGATCCAGTGATCAGCGGCATGGAGCGCGTCTCGCGCCCGGGCCGCAGGCGCTACGTCACCAGCGACGACGTACCGCGCGTCCAGGGCGGGATGGGGACTACGATCATGTCCACCTCGACCGGCGTCATGACCGGCCACGAGGCGACCAAGAAGGGCGTCGGCGGCGAAGTGGTCGCCTACGTCTGGTGATCTTGAGATGAGCCGTATCGGAAAGAAGCCGATCGAGATCCCCGACGGAGTCAGCGTGGACGTGAAGCCGGGAACGGTCAACGTCAAGGGCCCCAAGGGCGAGCTGGACCAGGTGATCGTGCGCGACATGAAGGTGTCGCTGGACGACGGCGTCGTCACGGTCGAGCGGCCCACCGACCGTGGCGAGCACCGTGCCCTGCACGGGCTCACGCGCAGCCTGATCGCGAACATGGTCGAGGGCGTCACCGACGGCTTCGAGCGGCGCCTGGAGATACAGGGTGTCGGATATCGCGCCCAGCTCAAGGGCAAGTCCCTGGAGCTGGCGCTCGGCTACTCGCACCCGGTCACGGTGCAGGCGCCCGAGGGCATCGAGTTCGAGGTGCCCGAGCCCACGCAGGTGATCGTTCGGGGTATCGACAAGCAGCTCGTGGGCGAGACCGCTGCCCGGATTCGCAAGTCGCGCCCGCCCGAGCCCTACAAGGGCAAGGGCATCCGCTACCAGGACGAGCACGTCACCCGCAAGGTCGGGAAGAGGGCTTAGGGGCTCTCCGATGGCCGTCGCGACCAAGCCCCAGCAGCGCCTGCGCCGCCGCCGCCGTGTGCGCGCCAAGATCCGCGGCAGCGCGGAGCGGCCGCGCCTGTCGGTGTTCCGCTCCAATCGCGGCATCTCCGCGCAGCTGATCGACGACGACGCGGGCCGCACCCTGGCCGCGGTCAACTGGACAGAAGGCGATCTGCGCCCGATGAAGCCGATGGAGCAGGCCAAGAAGGCGGGCGAGCTGCTCGCCGAGCGGGCCTCCGGCGCCGGCGTCGAGACCTGCGTCTTCGACCGGGGCGGCTACCGCTACCACGGCCGCGTCAAGGCGCTGGCCGAGGGCGCGCGCGAAGGGGGGATGAAGTTCTAGCGGCCTCCGCTACCTTCAATCGGCTCATGAGCGTCGAAACCGTCAGCCCCAAGGGACTCGATCTGCAGGAGCGCGTGATCGAGATCAACCGCGTCGCCAAGGTGGTCAAGGGCGGCCGCCGCTTCTCGTTCACCGCGCTCGTCGCCGTCGGCGATGAGGACTCCGTGGTCGGGATCGGATACGGCAAGGCGCGCGAGGTCCCGCTCGCCATCCAGAAGGCCGTCGAGGACGCCCGCAAGAACCTGATCCGCGTGCCCAAGTACGGCCAGACGATCACCCACCGGGTGATCGGCCGCTTCGGCGCCGGCCATGTCGTCCTGCGCCCGGCCAGCCCCGGTACCGGCGTCATCGCCGGCGGCGGCGTCCGCGCCGTGCTCGAGCTGGGCGGCGTCCGCGACGTGCTCACCAAGAGCATCGGCACCCAGAACCCGATCAACCTCGTCAAGGCGACGATGGAGGGGCTGGAGAGCCTGCGCAAGCCCGAGGACGTCGCAAAGCTGCGGGGGATCTCGATTCGAGAGGTGCTGGGCGTCAGCAACGGGGAGGCGCCGGCCGAGACCGTCGAGGCTCCCGCGGGCCCGGCGGTCGTCCCCGAGGCGACGCCCGCGACCGCTGACGGCTCGGAAGCGGCTGCCGCGCCCGCCTCCCCGGCTGCGGAACCGACTTCGGGACTTGCCGGGGAGGCGGACACGACATCCGCTTCCGCGGCGGAGCAGGACGTTGCCGAGCCTGAGGCCGCGAAGATCGAGCCAGAGGCCGACCCCGAGGGAGCGGGCGCCGAGGAGAAGTCGGATGGCTGAGGTCGAGATCAAGCAGGTGCGCTCCGCGAACGGGGTCTCGCCCTCGCAGCGCGAGACGCTGCGGTCGCTGAAGCTCGGGCGCATCGGCTCGACCGCGAGCCAGGAGGACTCGCCGCAGCTCCAGGGCATGCTGCGCGTCGTCGGTCACATGGTCGAGGTCGATGGCGCCGAGAGGGTGAAGGCGGAATGAGCGAGGAGCGCTCCGAGCGGATCGGCCTGCACAACCTGGCGCCGGCGCCGGGCTCGCGCAGCCGGCGCAAGCGCCTGGGCCGAGGCAAGGGCACCGGGCACGGCAAGACCGCCGGCCGCGGCCACAAGGGCGCCGGCGCACGCGCGGGCAGCAAGCGCAAGCTCGCCTACGAGGGCGGACAGAACCCGATCCACATGCGGATGGGCAAGCTGCGCGGCCCGAACAAGAAGATGTCGATGCCCTTCGAGAAGTTCCGCACCCGGACACAGCCGGTCAACGTCGCCGAGCTCGAGGAGCGCTTCTCGGCCGGCGACGAGGTCACCCCCGACTCGCTGCGCGAGAAGGGCCTCGCCAAGCGCCGCCACCCCGTCAAGGTGCTCGGCAACGGCGAGATCTCGACCAAGCTCACGGTCCGGGCGCACGCCTTCAGCGCCACCGCCAGGGAGAAGATCGAGGCCGCGGGCGGCTCCTGCGAGACGCTCTGATGCTGCAGACGATCCTCAACGCCTTCTCGGTCCAGGACATCCGCAAGAAGCTGCTGTTCACGGCGGCGATCCTGGCGCTCTACCGCCTCGGCGCCTACATCCCCTCCCCGGGCGTCGACGCGGGCACGATCAAGGACATCGAGGAGAACTTCACCGGGTCCAACGTGCTCGGCTTCCTCAACCTGTTCTCCGGCGGCAGCCTGTCGCGGCTGAGCCTGTTCGCGCTGGGCATCATGCCCTACATCACCGCCTCGATCATCCTGCAGCTGCTTACGGTGGTGGTGCCCTCGCTCGAGCGCCTGCAGAAGGAGGGCGAGGTCGGCCAGCAGAAGATCACCCAGTACACGCGCTACCTGACCGTGGGCCTGGCCTTCGCCCAGTCGATCGGCTACGTGTTCCTGTTCCAGAGCTTCCAGGACGACGCCGGCACGAGCGTCGTCGGCACGCTCACCTTCAACAAGGTCTTCCTGATCGTGATCACGCTGACCGCGGGCTGCACGCTGCTGATGTGGATGGGGGAGCTGATCACCCAGCGCGGCATCGGCAACGGCATCTCGCTCATGATCTTCGCCTCGATCGTGGCCGGGCTGCCGGGCGGAATCCAGGCGTGGTGGACCAACCCCGACCCGGTCTTCGTGGTGATGATGCCGTTCGTCGCGCTGGGCGTGATCGTCGCGATCGTCTACGTCCAGGAGGGCCAGCGGCGAATCCCCGTCCAATACGCGAAGCGCGTCGTCGGCCGGCGCATGACCTCGGGCGGCTCGACCTACCTGCCGCTGCGCGTGAACATGGCCGGCGTCATCCCCGTCATCTTCGCCGCCTCGATCATGGCCTTTCCGCCGACGATCGGGCAGCTGCTGAACACCCCGGCAGCGCTCGACTTCGCAGCCTTCTTCAGCCCCAACAGCTGGGCCTACGTGGTCGGCGAGGTCTTCTTCATCATCATCTTCACCTACTTCTACACCGCGGTCACCTTCAACCCGGTGGACCAGGCCGACAACCTGAAGAAGTACGGCGGCTTCATCCCGGGGGTGAGACCGGGCCGGCCGACCGCCGAGTACCTGGACCGCATCCTCAGCCGCCTCACCTTCCCCGGCGCCCTCTACCTGGGCGCCGTGGCGGCTCTGCCGACGATCCTGATCAGCCAGACGTCGGCCAACTTCTTCTTCGGCGGCACCTCGATCCTGATCGTCGTCGGCGTCGCGCTGGACACCGTGAAGCAGCTGGAAGCGCAGTTGATGATGCGCAACTATGAGGGTTTCCTGAAGTAGAGAGGCGCGCCGGGCTCCAGGCCCGGTCGCCAGGCGGAGGAGCCGCCTGCGAATGTCAGAGTTGAACCTGATCCTGATCGGCTCGCCCGGCAGTGGCAAGGGGACCCAGGGCGAGAGCCTGCAGGAGGACCTGCGGCTCCCCTACTACGCCACCGGCGACATCCTTCGCGCCGCCGTCCAGGAGGGAACTGAGGTCGGCAGGCAGGCGAAGGAGTACATGGACCGCGGCGACCTCGTCCCGGATGAGGTGATCATCGGGATCATCTCCGAGCGGATACAGGCCGAGGAGGCCGAGGACGGCTTCATCCTCGACGGCTTCCCTCGCACCGTTCCGCAGGCCGAGGCGTTGGACGCCGCGATCGAGAAGCTCGGGCGCAGGATGACAGCGGCGATCCTGATCGAGGTTCCCACCGACGAGATCGTGAAGCGCCTGAGCGGGCGGCGCACCTGCGAGCAGGGAGGGCACGTCTTCCACGTCGATTTCGACCCGCCGAAACGGGAGGGGATCTGCGACGTCGACGGCTCGGCGCTGATCGTGCGTGACGACGACAAGCCCGACGTCGTGCAGAAGCGGCTCGTGCAGTACCGCGAGAAGACCGAGCCCCTGGTCGGCTACTACGAGCAGCAGAACATCCTGCAGAAGGTCGACGGCACCGGGGGCCCCGACGACGTGGCCGAGCACATCAGGGGGCTGCTGGCTACGCTCAAGCGCGAAGAAGAGATGGAGATGTAGGGAGACCCTGGGTCCATGTACCGCGGCGGAATCATCACCAAGACCCCCGAGCAGCTCGATCAGATGGCGGCGGCCGGCCGCATCCAGGCGCGCTGCCTGCAGATGCTGCAGAGCAAGGTCAGGCCCGGCGTCACCACCAAGCAGCTCGACGAGACCGCCGAGAGGTTCATCCGCTCGCAGGGCGCCGTGCCCTCGTTCAAGGGCTACCGCGGCTTCCCGGGCTCGATCTGCGCCTCGCCCAACAACATGGTCGTGCACGGCATCCCGGGCCCCTACGAGCTGCAGAAGGGCGACATCATCTCGATCGACATCGGCGTCACCTACGAGGGCTGGGTCGCCGACGCGGCGATCACCGTCCCGGTCGGCGAGGTCAGCGCCGAGACCGCGCAGCTGATCAAGACGACGAGGGCGTCGCTGTTCGACGGGATCGCGATGGCCCGGACCGGCAACCGACTCAGCGACATATCCCACGCCGTTCAGGCACGCGTCGAGCTCGACGGGCTCTCGGTGATCCGCTCCCTGGTCGGCCACGGCGTCGGGCGCGAGATGCACGAGGACCCCCAGATCCCGAACTTCGGCGACCCCGGCGAGGGTCCCGAGCTCGAGGAGGGGATGGTGCTGGCGATCGAGCCGATGGTCAACGCCAGCGGCCCCGAGATCCGCATGGGCAACGACGGCTGGGCCGTCTACTCCGAGGACGACTCGATGGCGGCCCACTTCGAGTTCACGGTCGCGGTCACCGCCGACGGCCCCCGCATCCTCACCCCCTGGCACGAGGAGCCGTAGGGCGGCTGATCCCATGGGTCTCCTGGGCGCGGCGAAGGAGCGCATGAGTCCCCGGTTGCGCCGGTTGCAGGCGCTCGCCGCCCGGGCGATCTTCGACCGCGGCGGCAGAGACACGATCGAGCCGGTCTCGTCCGAGGAACTGGGGCACGACCGCGACGAGATGGTGTTCTACAAGGCGTCGGGGCGGTTCTATCTGCGTCGGGCCATCCGCCCGGCCGAGGTCACCGGCGAGCACGTGTTTCTGGACCTCGGCTCCGGTAAGGGCAGAGTGCTCGACCAGGCGGCGCGCTATCCGTTCGGCAGGGTCATCGGAGTCGAGATATCCAAGCGGTTATGCGAGATCGCCGAGCGCAACATCGAGCGGGGGCGACGCCGATATCGTGCGGGCGCCGTCGAAGTCGTGCGGGCGGACATGACCGCCTACGAGATCCCAGACGACATCTCGCACATCTACATGTACAACCCGGTGACGGGGTCCATGTTCGATGCGGTGGTGGAGAACATCGTCGCCTCGCTGGACCGGCGACCGCGCCCCCTGCGGTTGATCTGCGCTGCGCTCGACCCCCAGGCTCGCGCCGGCATCAACGCGACGAACAGGTTCCGCCTGGTCAAGGCGTCGCGGGGGGCGCGGCTGGACCGGCCGCCCTACCTGTTCGTGTACGAGGCTCGCCGCGGGGCCTCTGAGGCCGGCTGACCTGGGGCACGCCGGCGGCCCCGAGATCCGCGTGGGCAACGACGGCTGGGCCGTCCACTCCGAGGACGACTCGATGGCCGCCCACTTCGAGTTCCCGACGGCGAGCTCAGTCTTCTTCAAGCCGACCGCGAGCAAGACGATGCCGGCGATCATCGGGAAGTGGATGTAGCTGTAGGAGTCGCGGGCGAGGGGGGCCTGCTCTGCCGGTGGGGCCTCGGTCAGCCGGCGCTCGGCGACGATCGCGACGATGTCGAAGTAGGCCCACCAGAGCGCGGCGACGGCGGCGATCGCCAACACAGCGGCTATCACCTCCGCGGTCTCGAGCTCGAAGCCGGCGCCGGCCCCGATCGCGACGATCGACTCGCCGAGCGCGATGATCACGATCAGCCCGTGTCGCTCGGCGAAGTGGCCGGGGTGCAGGTGGAAATCCTCGCTTCCGAACAGCAGCGGCGTCGACCAGTCGATCAGGATCGCGATGATCCAGAGCGAGGTGCGAGCACCGCCGTCGAGCGCGCCGGCGATCACCAGCAGCAGCGCGCCGAGCAGGAAGCCGGGCGCCAGCCGCAGGATCCCGGCGAGGTTGCTGTCGTCCCCCGCGCGCCGGGTGTTGCTGATGTACAGGTGCAGCTGGATCACGCGGACGACGAAGTAGGCGCCCCCGAACAGCAGCCCGAGGTCGCCGAACGCCTCCGGGATCGCCAGGGCCACCACCAGCATCGCCGCCATCGCGACGAAGATGGCGATCCGGTTCAGGCTCTCGTCGGGGTCGATCGCGTTGGTGAGCCAGCTGTAGCCCGCCCACGCCCACCAGACTGCGGCCAGGATCAGCAGCCCCTCTCCGAGACCCGTCCAGCTCGGATCGTCTGCGATCTTGGCCGTCACCTGGGTGAACGAGAGCACGAAGACGAGGTCGAAGAACAGCTCCAGCGGGGGACACGCGCTGCTCGCCCTCGGCGGTTGCGGGCGACTCCGGCGCGCTGTCGGCGGCGGCCACACGAGGATTCCGGCACAGGCCCCGGCGTTGGGCGCCGCGCCGCCGCTCTCGCGAGGCGATCGGGCGCGCGGCGGATTTCGGCTCCCCTGCTAGCATTGCCGGGTCGGCCACCCGGCCGATTCCACATGCCCGCGATCCAACTCCTGGGGTCGCCGGGCTGACTCCGTGTCCGATACGAGCAGCGAGGGACGATGAAGGTCCGAGCTTCGGTAAAGCCGATCTGCGAGAAGTGCAAGGTGATCCGCCGAGGCGGCGCCGTGCTCGTGATCTGCCCGAACCCGCGCCACAAGCAGAGGCAGGGCTGACGTGGCTCGCATCGCAGGGGTGAACATCCCGCTCAACAAGCGGGTCGAGGTGGGCCTGACCTACGTCTTCGGCATCGGCCGCTCGACGGCCAGGGAGATCGTCGAGAAGGTCGGGGTGGACCCGAACACCCAGGTCAAGGACCTGACCGAGGACGAGATCGTGAAGCTGCGCGACGCGGTCGAGGACCGCGAGGTCGAGGGCGATCTGCGCCGCGAGCGCTCGCAGAACATCAAGCGCCTGCAGGAGATCGGCTCCTACCGAGGGCTGCGCCACCGCCGCGGCCTGCCTGTCCGCGGCCAGCGCACCAAGACCAACGCCCGCGGCCGCAAGGGCCCGCGCCGGATGAGCATCGCCGGCCGCAAGAAGGTGACCAAGTAATGCCGGCGCCGAAGAAGGGCCGCCGCAAGGCCAAGAAGAACGTCAGCTACGGGCAGGCCCACATCAAGACTTCCTTCAACAACACGATCGTGACCCTGACCGACCCCGAGGGCAACGTGATCGCCTGGGAGTCGGCCGGGAGCGCCGGCTTCAAGGGCTCCCGCAAGTCGACCCCGTTCGCCGCCCAGGTGACCGCCGACGCGGCCGCCAAGAAGGGCATGGAGCACGGCCTCGAGAAGGTCGAGGTGTTCGCAAAGGGCGCGGGCTCGGGCCGCGAGACCGCGATCCGCTCGCTGCAGGCGGCCGGCCTCGACGTGACCACGGTCAAGGACGTGACCCCGCAGGCCCACAACGGCTGCCGGCCCCGCAAGCGGAGGCGTGTCTGAGCATGCGCACAGCGAGCGTCTCTCAACTCATCCTGCGCGAGCGAAGCGCATGCGGAAGGCACGGATAGTGGCGAGGGACACCTCCCCCCAGTGCAAGCAGTGCCGCCGCGAGGGCCAGAAGCTGTTCCTGAAGGGCTCGCGCTGCTTCACCGACAAGTGCGGCGTCGAGCGCCGCTCCTATCCGCCCGGCGAGCACGGCCGCGGCCGCATGCGCCAGTCCGAGTACCGCACCCAGCTGCGCGAGAAGCAGAAGGCTCGCCGCTACTACCAGGTGCTGGAGAAGCAGTTCCGCAGCTACTACGACCGCGCCACCGCGATGGAGGGCGTCACGGGAGAGAACCTGCTGCGGCTGCTGGAGTGCCGGCTCGACAACGTGGTGGTCCGGCTGGGCTTCGCGGCCTCACGCCGCCAGTCGCGCCAGCTCGTCCGCCACGGCCATTGGACCGTCAACGGCCGCCGGGTGGACATCCCCTCTTACCAGGTCAAGCCCGACGACGTGATCGCCATCAAGAGCGGCAGCGCGGCCGCGGACACCGTCCGCAACGCGACGGAGCTGACCGCCGGCGTGCCCGCCTGGCTGCAGGCCGATCACGACGCGCTCACCGCCAAGGTGCTGAGGCTGCCTGAGCGCAGCGAGATCTCGGCGCCGGTCGAGGAGCAGCTCATCGTCGAGCTGTACTCCAAGTAGTCACCACACCCCAGAGATAGACGAGGATTCGATGACCACGCTGCCAGAGTTCCAGATCCCAAAGATCTCCGCCGAGGGGGTCGAGGACAACAAGGGCAACTTCACGATCGAGCCGCTCGACAAGGGCTTCGGCTACACGTTCGGGAACAGCCTCCGCCGCGTCCTGCTCTCCTCCCTCGGGGGCGCTGCCATCACCAGCGTCCGCATCGAGGGCGTCGCCCACGAGTTCTCGACGATCCCCGGGCTGAAGGAGGACGTCACCGACCTCGTGCTCAACCTCAAGGACGTCGTCGTGCGCATGCACACCGACGCCGACGAGGTCGAGACGCCGCTGGTCGCGACCGGCCCCGGCGAGGTCAAGGCCAAGGACATCGACCTGCCCGCGGGCGTCGAGATCCTCAACCCCGAGGTGCCGATCGCCACGCTCGAGAAGAAGACCAAGCTCGAGATGTACCTGACGATCGGCCGCGGCCGCGGCTACTCGCCGGCCGACGAGAACAAGTCCGAGGACAAGCCGATCGGGGTGATCCCGATCGACTCGATCTTCTCGCCGATCCGGCGCGCGGCCTACAACGTCGACACGGCGCGCGTGGGCCAGCGGACCGACTTCGACAAGCTGCAGCTCGAGGTCGAGACGGACGGCTCGATCGAGCCCGGCGCCGCGCTTCGCGACGCGGCCGAGATCCTGATCAAGAGCCTGGCGATCTTCACGACCGCCGACAGGGTCGACGAGCTGCGCGGCGAAGGCGCCGCGTTCGCCGCCGCCGGCAACGGCGGCGCGGCGGCCGGCGGTGATCCCGCCGCCGCTCAGGTCCCCGTCGCGGACGGGCTCGACGAGATCCTGATCGAGGAGCTCGAGCTCGGCGTCCGCTCCTACAACTGCCTCAAGCGCGCCGGCATCCAGACCGTCGGCGAGCTGGTGCGAAAGTCGGAGTCCGATCTGAACGCGATCCCCAACTTCGGTCGCAAGTCGATCGAGGAGGTCCAGGAGACGCTGCGCGCCCGCGGCCTCGGGCTGCGGGCCGAGTAGCTAGCCTCCCGGACGCGGAGCCACGAGGGAGCGGACGGATGCGCCACGCCAAGAAGAAGGGCAAGCTGAGCCGGGACGCGGCTCATCGCAAGTCGATGATGCGAACGATGTCGAAGCAGCTGGTCGAGCACGAGCGCATTCAGACCACCCAGCCCAAGGCCAAGGCGCTGAAGCCGGAGTTCGAGAAGCTGATCACGCTGGCCAAGCGCGGCGACCTGCACGCGCGCCGCCAGGCCCTCTCGCAGCTGAACCAGGACAAGTTCGCCGTCCACAAGCTGTTCGAGGAGATCGCCCCCCGCTACTCGGACCGCAACGGCGGCTACACGCGCATCATCAAGCTCGGCCCGCGCCGCAGCGACTCGGCCGAGATGGTCTACCTCGAGCTGGTCTGATCCGCCGCACGGCTGCGGCGGCCTTGGCTGCATCGGCTCTTCTCACCACCGGATGCGGCGCCTACGGCGAGGCGGAGATGCGGGAGACGCTCGAATCGCTCCCCTTCGAGTACGAGTTCGTCGCTGGCCCGGTCGCTCGAGGCTAGGCCGGCAATCGCCTCCCTGCCGGAGCAGGTGACCTCGCATCCAGGGCAAGAGCTCTCGGCTGCGACATCCCCGTGCCGGGGGACAGAAGCAAGTTCGATGACGGGCTCGAGGGCTGGACGATCGCATTCGGGGTCGGCCATGGCCCCACAGGAGCGGTCGCGCAGATCGCCGCGACGGTCGACTGCGAGGTCTACAAGGGCGCGACCGGCAAGGACGAGTGCCCGATCTGACGGGCCCCCGCGCAGAAGCTAGTGCTGCTCCGAGCCCCTGCGTGAGGGGCTGAGCGCGATCATGAACCCGATCAGCGTGAAGATGATCGCGGCGAGCACGACCCACTGCGACCAGTTGTCGATCGTCTCGAAGGCGATCGCGCCGCCGACGATCGCGATCGCGAGCGCGATGAAGTCGTAGATCGCGTAGCCCGTGCGCCCCTCGCCGCTGCGGCAGCGGAACTCCTGGCGCGCCTCCTCCTGCTGGATCTCGACGGGATCGTCGTAGCCCATGCGTGCTGCAGCCTATTACTGTCGCGGGACGATGGCGACGATCCGTCTCGATCTGGCCTACAACGGCGCCCGCTTCGCGGGCTGGGCGACCCAGCCGGGCGAGCGCACGGTGCAGGAGGAGCTCGAGCGGGCGCTCGGGCAGGTGCTGGGGACCCCGGCGAGGCTGACGGTGGCGGGACGTACCGACGCGGGTGTGCATGCCTGGGGGCAGGTGGCGAGCTCCGAGATCGCCGGCGACCCCCCCGAGACCCTGGGCCGGGCGCTGAACGCGATCACGGGAGACGACGTCGCCGTCTGGAGCGCGGTCCCCGTAGCGGGCGGATTCGACGCGCGGCGTGACGCTCGATCGCGCACCTACTGCTACCGGTTGCTGGCCGCGCCCATCCAGAGCCCGTTCGAGCGCGGGCTGTCGTTGCTCTGGCCCCACCGCATCTACCCGGGCCTGCTCGAGCGCTGCGCCGAGGCCCTGGTCGGCAGGCACGACTTCACCGCCTTCACCCCGACGCAGACCGAGCACGTGCGCTTCGAGCGCGACGTCCTGAGCGCGGAGTGGCGCCGCGGGCGCCTGCTGGGGGCGGGCGGGACCCCCACAGCGGGCGCCGCGGGCGAGCTGCTCGAGTTCTGGATCGAGGCCGATGCCTTCATGCGCAACATGGTTCGCGCCCTGGTCGGCACGATGCTCGAGGTCGGGACCGGGCGCCGCGAGCTCGACGACTTCTTGGCCCTGCTCTCGGGCGCCCCGCGCGAGCGGGCCGGCGACACCGCCCATCCGCACGGGCTCTACCTGGCCTCGGTCAGCTACTGAGGGACCGCGGAGGGCCGAACGGCGGGAAGCACCGTCACCGGTCCCTCGAGCCAGACGCGGACGTGGTCGCCGGGGTGCCAGGCCGGGAACCCGGGCCTGCGGCACCTGAGGCGAAGGCCGGAGTCCAGCTCCAGGTGCAGCAGCTGGTCGTGGCCGTAGAAGTCGCGCTCGACGACGACGGCCCGGCTCGACGAGGCGTTCCCGGGGGCCGGGCCCGAGCCGAGCCCGAGCGACTCGGGGCGCACGATCACCTCGACCTGGCCCTCCAGGCCGGGGTCGGCCGAGAGGCTCCCCAGGGCGCACTCGACAGAGCCGCGGTGCGCCCGCGCGGGCAGCACCTCGGCTTCGCCGAGGAACTCGGCCACCCAGCGCGAGACGGGGCGCTCGTAGACCTCCTCGGGCGTGCCGACCTGCTCCAGCCCGCCTCCCCGCATCACCGCCACGCGGTCGGCGAGGCTCAGCGCCTCCTCCTGGTCGTGCGTGACGAAGATCGCCGTGGCGCCCGCCTCGACAAGGATCGCGCGCAGCTCGCGGCGCATGCGGTCCCGCAGGGAGGCGTCCAGGTTGGAGAACGGCTCGTCGAGCAGGATCGCTTCGGGATCGGCCGCAAGCGCCCTGGCCAGGGCCACGCGCTGCTGCTGGCCTCCGGAGAGCTCGTTCACACGCCGCGTTCCCAGGTCTCCGAGTCCGACCAGGTCTAGCAGCCCCCCGACGCGGGACTCGGCCTCGCCGCGCGGCAGGGCGTAGGCGACGTTGGCGGCGACGTCGAGATGGGGGAAGAGCGCGTAGTCCTGGAAGACGAGTCCGATGCGGCGGCGCTCGGGCGGCACGAATGCGCCGCCGGCGTCGCTGATCGTTCGCCCGCCGAGCTCGATCGAGCCCGCGTCGGGACGCTCGAACCCGGCGATCAGGCGCAGGGTGGTGGTCTTGCCGCAGCCACTCGGGCCCAGCAGCGCTGTGATCGCCCCGGCCTCGGCCTCGAGGTCCAGGCCGGCGACCGCGGCGACGTCGCCGAAGCGCTTGCCCAGCCCGCGGCAGGAGATCGCAGTGCGCGGCTGCCCGTTGTCGGTCGCCGGAGAACTCATTCGTCCTCGAATGATGGCGGGTCCCAGGACGCGGGAGGCGCTCCCCGGCCCCCGGCGGACCCGAACCGGAGTGCCGCTCACTCGCGGTCCATCAGCAGGTAGAGGGCCGGCGCGGCCACCGCGAGCAGCACCAGCGACGGAATCGCTCCCCGCTCGAAGAAGCCCACGCTGGTCGCATTCCAGATCTCCGTCGCGAGGGTCTGGAACCCGGTCGGCGCCAGGATCAGGGTGGCGGGCAGCTCCTTGACCGCGGTCAGGAAGACCAGCGCCGCGCCCGCGAGGACCCCGCTCGCCATCAGCGGCGCGGTCACGGTGCGCGTCACCTCGAGCGGCGAGCGGCCGAGGCTCCGCGCCGCCTCCTCGATGCTCGGGGGCACCTGCCGGAGGCTGGCCTGGGCCGAGCCGATCGCGAGCGGCAGGAAGAGCACGAGGAACGCGAACACCAGCAGTCCCAGGGTCTGGTAGACGGCGGGCAGCGCCCGCGTCGCGAAGAAGACGAGCGCCAGCGCCACGACGATCCCGGGCAGCGCGTAGCCGGTGTAGCTGAGCCGCTCGACCAGGCTCGACCCTCGGCCGGGATAGCGCACGGCGAGGATCGCGATCGGGATCGCGCAGGCGGCCGCGACCGCAGCCGCGAGGCCCGAGACCAGCAGCGAACTCCCCGCGGCGGACACGGTCCCCGCCCAATCCGGGGAGCCGGCGAAGCTCTGCAGCGACCAGTAGACGAGCACGCCGGCTGGGAGCCCGACAGCGAGCGCGCAGACCAGTGCGCAGAAGGCCAGGGACGGCAGCCGCCAGCGCCCGAGGGGGATCAGGCGCGCCGGGCGCGCCGCGCCGGTGGCGCTGCGGTGGAGCGGGCCGCCGCGGGCACGGGACTCGAGCCAGAGCAGCACGAGCATCAGGGCCACCAGCACGAGGGCGAGCGCGGCGGCGCCGGTGCGGTCGAAGCTGGCCCGGTAGAGCGTGTAGATGTCGACCGTGAAGGAGTCGAACCGCATGATCGAGACCGCGCCGAAGTCGTGCAGCACATAGAGCGCGACCAGGATCGCGCCGGCCCCGATCGCGGGCAGCAGCTGCGGCAGCACGACCGAGCGGAAGGCCTGCCACTGCGAGCGGCCCATCCCCAGCGCCGCCTCCTCGAGCTGGGGATCGAGCCCGCGCAGCACCGCCCGGACCGGAAGCAGCACGAGCGGGTAGGTGAACAGGGTGAGCACCAAACAGGCGCCCGCGAAACCGGTGATGTCGGGCAGGCGCTCGATCCCGAGCGGTCCCGCCAAAGAATCGCGAAGCAGTCCGGTCGGGCCCAGGGCGGATACGTAGGCGTAGGCGCCGATGTAGCTCGGGATCACCAGCGGCAGCGTCGCGAGCACCGTCCAGGCCCGCCGCGCCGGCAGGTCCGTGCGGGCCGTGAGCCAGGCCAGCGGCAGCGCGATCGCGACCGAGGCCGCGGTCACGGCCAGCGCCAGGCCGGCGCTGCGCGCCACCAGCGCCGCGGTACGGGGATCCCAGACCACGTCAAGCGCCTCGCCCGCCTCGGAGCCGACGGTGATCAGCAGGTAGGCGAGCGGCAGCGCCATCGCCGCAGCCAGGACGGCGCCTGCCAGCGCCAGGGGGGCCGACGGCCGCCGCGCGCGTTGCTTGGAGCCCGAGCCCGCGCCCCGCTCGAGCGCCGCTTGTGAGGCGGTCGTCTCTACAGCGCCCCCGATCGCTGCAGCAGCTCGAGCGTCGCCTCCAGGTCACCGAGCTCGCCGAGCGCGACGTCGGGCTGCTCGATCTCGGCGAGCGGGGTCACCTGCGGATCGGCGGGAATGCCGGGCACGAGCGGGTACTCCTTGACCACCTCGGCGAAGTACTCCTGCTCCGGGTCGGAGAGGACGAAGTCCGTGAACCGCTCGGCCTCATCCTTGCCATCCGAGGACTCGAGCACCCCGATCCCGGCGACGTTGATCAGCGAGCCGACGTCGCCCGGCGGGCTGTAGGCCCGCACCGGGTAGCCGGGCCCCTCCTCGGCGATCGCCTCGGCGATGTAGTAGTGGTTGAGGAAGCCGGCGTCGATCTCGCCCGAGGCGATCGCGTCGCGTATCTGCTCGTTGTCGGAGAAGACGACGGGGTCGTTGGCGACGATCCCGCGCAGCCAGTCCTCGGTCGCCTGCTCGCCGAGCGTGATCCTCATCGCCGTCACGAACGCCTGAAAGGAGCCGTTGGTGGGCGCCCAGCCGATCCTGCCCTTCCACTTCGGGTCGGTGAAGCCGAGGATCGAAGCCGGCAGCTCAGCCTCGCTGAGCGATTCGGTGTTGTAGCCGATCACCCGGGCGCGCCCGGAGGTGCCGACCCACGCCCCCTCGAGCGAGCGGTAGCGAGCCGGCACGCGCTCGAGCGTCTGCGCCGGCAGCCCGGCGAAGAGCGCCTCGCGCTGGAGCGCCCCGAGCGCCCCGGCATCCTGGGCGAAGAAGAGGTCGGCGGGCGAGTTGCCGCCCTCCTCGATCAGAGTCGCGGCAAGCTCGGCCGTGTCTCCGTACCGCACGTCGAGTTCGATCCCGGTCTCCTCCTGGAAGCGATCGAACAGGGGGCCGACGTATTCCTCCTCCCGGCCCGAGTACACGGTCAGCGAGCCGTCGTCCGCATCGTCACCGCCGCATGCCGCGAGCGCCGCCGCCGCGGCGGTGGCCGCGAACGCCGTTGCCAGAAGCTTCGTCCCGCCTCGGGTGATGCGCATTCGTCTCCCTTCGGGCTCCCACGGCCCCGGTCGTCGATTCGGAAAAAGCGGCGTTAGGGTAGCCTAATTCCACCTAGTTCGGTCGGTGATCAGGGTCCTCGGGCCGCGTTCCTAGAATCGAGGGGTGCGCGTCCTGATCACGAACGACGACGGCATCGCCGCTCCGGGGCTTCAGGCGCTGCGCCAGGCGCTGGTCAAGGTGCCTGGGCTGGAGGTGAGCGTCGTCGCGCCCGACTCCAACCGCAGCGCCACCGCGCGCAGCATCACCACTCGCTCGCCCCTCTGGGTCGAGGAGATTCGGTTCGACGACGGCAACTCGGGCTTCGCCTGCGACGGCACGCCCGTGGACTGCGTCCGCTTCGCCGATCTGGGGCTGATCGGCGAGCGGCCCGAGCTGATCGTCTCCGGCATCAACCACGGCGTCAACCTGGGGGACGACGTCACCTATTCCGGGACGGTTGCGGCGGCGCTGGAGGGGATCGTTCTCGGGATCCCGGCGATCGCGCTCTCGCAGCAGTCCGGCAGGGGGGAGATGGACTTCCACTTCAGCCGCGATTTCGACTTCACGGTCGCGGCGGCGTTCGCCGCGGAGCTGGTCCAGCGCCTGGAGCGGGACCCGCTCCCCGCCGACACGCTGCTCAACGTCAACTGCCCGGCCGGCGAGCCCAGCGGCATCGAGGTGACCCACCTGGGCAAGCGCCTCTACAACGACGAGCTGAAGCTGGTCGAGGAGGATCCCGACGGACGGCGCCGCTACCAGATCTACGGCTTCGAGCCCTCGTTCGAGGACGAGCGGGGATCGGACCTGTCGGCGATCGCCAACGGCCGCATCGCGGTCACGCCGGTGCACTTCGACCTCACCGACCGCTCCGGACTGGAGGCGCTGCGAGAGCGGGACTTCAACGGGATGCTCGCCTCGGTGACGCGGTGAGGCTCCGGATGCCGACCGTGGGTGGCCGCTGATGGCGGCGGCGGCCAGGGTGAGCGCCAAGGCCTCGAGGCGCGCCGAGGAGCTGCGGCGCACGATCGCCCATCACGACCACCTCTACTACGTCCTCGACGACCCCGAGGTCTCCGACACGGTCTACGACGAGCTGCTGCGCGAGCTGCGCGAGATCGAGCGGGCCCACCCCGAGCTCGTCACGCCCGACTCGCCGACGCAGCGGGTCGGCGGCAAGCCGCTCGACAAGTTCGCCCGGGTCGAGCACGCCGAGGCGATGCTGTCGCTCGCCAACGCCCGCAACGAGGACGAGCTGCGGGCCTGGGCCGAGCGCGTCGAGCGACGGCTGGAGCGCCTCGACATCACGGGCAAGGAGATCGTCTACGTGACCGAGCCCAAGGTGGACGGCCTGGCGATCTCGCTGACCTACGAGCGGGGGGTCTTCACCCGCGGCGCCACCCGCGGCGACGGGCGCGTCGGCGAGGACGTGACCCAGAACCTGCGCACGATCAAGGCGATCCCGCTTCGGATCGACGACGCGCCCGAGCGGCTGGAGGTGCGGGGAGAGGTCTATCTGCCGATCGCCGACTTCGCGCGGCTGAACGAGCAGCGCGCCGAGGCGGGGGAGGCGACCTTCGCCAACCCGCGCAACTCGGCCGCGGGCTCGATCCGCCAGCTCGACCCCGAGCTCGCAGCCTCGCGCCCGCTGCAGATCTGGACCTACGGGATCGGCGCCCACCGCGGCTTCGAGCCGAACAGCCACAGCGGCACCCTGGAGTGGCTGCGCGAGCGCGGCTTCAGGGTCAACCCCGACGTCGAGGTGCTGCAGGGGGTGGACGAGGTGGCCGAGCGCTGCCGCTGGTGGGAGGGCCGCCGAGACCGCCTCGACTTCGAGATCGACGGCGTCGTCGTCAAGGTGGACGACCGGGGCCTGCAGCGCGAGCTCGGGGTGGCGGGCCGCGAGCCCCGCTGGGCGGTCGCCTGGAAGTTCCCGCCCTCGACGGCGACCACGAGGCTCAACAAGATCGTCTGGAACGTGGGCAGGACCGGGCACCTGTTGCCGTTCGCGATGCTGGAGCCGGTCCACGTCAGCGGAGTCACGGTCAGCACCGCGACCCTGCACAACGAGGAGGACCTGGAGCGCAAGGACGTCCGCGAGGGGGACGAGGTGATCGTGCTGCGCGCCGGCGACGTCATCCCCCAGGTCGTCTCGCCGGTGATCCAGAAGCGCAAGAGGGGAGCCCGCCGCTCGCGGCCGCCGAAGGAGTGCCCCCTCTGCGGGACCCCGACCGTGAAGCCGGAGGACGGCGTCTTCACGATCTGCCCCAACCGCACGGGCTGCCCCGGCCAGCAGTTCCAGCACATCAAGCATTTCCGAGGTGCGCTCGAGATCGAGGGCCTCGGCGAGAAGAACGCGCAGCGCTTCCTGCAGGAGGGACTGATCACCGACGCCGCCGACATCTACGCGCTCACGGCCGAGCGCGTGGCCGAGCTGGACGGCTTCGGCGAGATCTCGGCCGAGAACCTGATCGAGGAGATCGAGGGCTCCAAGCGCCAGCCCTTCTCGCGCGTGCTCTACGCGCTCGGCATCCCCGGCGTCGGCTTCGTCAACGCCGAGTCCCTGGCCGAGCACTTCGGGACGATGGACGATCTGCTCGCCGCGCAGCCGGAGCGGATCGAAGAGGCCGAGGGGATCGGCCCGATCCTGGCCGGGCAGGTCTACGAGGAGCTGCACGAGGAGCGCGCCCGAGAGCTGATCGAGCGCCTGCGCGAGGCCGGGCTGCGGATGGAGCTGGACGCCTCGGAGCGCCGCGTCGAGGGAGGCCCGCTCGAGGGCAGGACGCTGGTCCTGACCGGGACCCTCCCCAACCTCAGCCGCGAGGCGGCGACGAAGCTGATCAAGCGCGCCGGCGGCAAGGTCGTCGGCTCCGTCTCCAAGAAGACGGACTACGTCGTCGCCGGCGACAGCCCCGGCTCGAAGCTGGCCAAGGCCGAGGAGCTCGGCGTCGACATCCTCGACGAGCGCGCCCTCCGCAAGCTCGTCGAGTAGCCGACCGGGGGGAGAACCCCGCCCCCTGAACGCTTGACCACACGATGGTGTGGCCGGACGTTCAATCGCCGGACTTGCCCGGGCGCGGGATCTGGACCCTGGCGGCGAGGCAGCATGGGGTCGTCTCCCGGCGCCAGCTGCTGGACCGCGGGCTCTCGCGGCGCGCGATCGAGCACCGAATCCGCCTGCGGCGCCTGCATCCGCTGCGGATCGGGGTCTACGCCGTGGGTCGACCTGGGGTCACACGCAGGGGTGAGCTGATGGCGGCGGTGCTCGCCTGCGGGGAGGACGCGGTCCTCAGCCACCGAAGCGCCGGCGAGCTCTGGGGACTGACCGCCGCCCCGGCGCCGCTCGAGGTGACCGTGGCGGCCTCGCGCAACCCGCGCCCGGCGGGGGTCGCCGTGCACCGCCGCTTGTTGGACCCGGGGGGCTTCGCCCTTCACGATGGGATCCCGGTCACTGGGCCGCTGATGACCTTGATCGACCTGGCCTCGGTGCTGGAGCGGAGGTGGCTCGAGGCGGCCGTCAACGCAGCGGACCGGGTCGACCTGCTCGACCCCGATGCGATCCGGGACGGGCTCCATGCCCATCGGGGCAGGCGTGGGACGGCAGCCCTGCGGTCGGTCCTCGACCGCCAGACGTTCGCGCTCACGGACTCCGAGCTGGAGCGTCGCTTCCTGCCGCTCGCGCGGCGGGCGGGTCTGCCGCGGCCGGAGACGCAGGTCGTGCTGGACGGGTTCAGGGTGGACTTCTTCTGGCGCGCGCTCGGCTTGGTCGTCGAGACCGACGGCCTCCGTTATCACCGCACCGCCTCACAGCAGGCCCGGGACCGCGTCCGCGACCAGACGCACGCCGCGACGGGCCTGACGACGCTTCGCTTCACGCACTCGCAGGTCGTGCGCGAGCCCCGCCGGGTCGTGCAAACGCTGACGGCGGTGGCGAGGCGACTGGCCGAAAGAGGCGATTGAACGGTTGACCACACCCCGGTGTGGTCAGACGTTCAGCGGGCGTGCGGGAGCTGCACCCGCGGCGCCTACGGGCGGTAGCGGGCGATCAGGGCGGCCATGCGGTCCTGGGCGCGGCGGGCACGGTCGGTGTCGACGCGGTTGTTGAGGATCGAGAAGACGGTGGCGCCGCCGCCGGGGCGGAAGCAGTAGCCGGAAAGGGCGCTGACGCCGGTCAGCGTCCCCGTCTTCGCCGCGCAGCGGCCGGCGGCGGCCGAACCGCGCATGCGGTCGGCGAGGGTGCCGCTGCGGGCGGCGACGGCGAGCGACTGTATGAAGGCTTCGCGGAGCTCCTTCTCGGCGTCGGTGTCGTCTTCGAGCATCGAGCGCAGCAGCGAGCCGACCGAGGCGGGCGAGGCGCGGTCGACGCGGCTGAGGCCGGAGCCGTTCTCGCCGCGGAACGAGGCACCGCGCTCGGAGGCGAAGCGGCGCACGAGCTTGACGCCGACCGCGGTGCTGCCGCGGTCGCCGAAGGCGCCGGCGACGTCCTTGAGCAGCATCTCGGCCAGGAAGTTGTCCGACTGGGTGTTCGTCAGGCGCGCCAGGTCGGAGATCGGGGGGGAGGCGACGGTGGCGACCCTGACGGCGCCCGCCGAG
>VGBV01000012.1 GCA_016870325.1 Actinomycetota bacterium | reverse complement strand
CACCACGATCGTCGTCGACCAAGCGACCGCCTGCGCGGTCAGCCGCAGGTCGAGCCCGTAGACATGCCCGACGAGCAGCGAGTTGATCCCGGACGGCATCGCCGCCAGCAGCAGGTAGGGGTCCGGCAGGTCGATCAGCGGCAGCGCCAACAGGTAGAGCAGCGCCGGGGCGACCAGCAGGCGGAGGCCGATGGCGAGGGCGACCGGCGGTGCCAGCGGCGAGCCCATGCGGAGGTAGCCTTCCTCCGCCTCCTCGGCCAGGATCGCGCCGACCGCGAAGAAGCCGATCGGGAGCAGCGCCACCACAGCGACGCGCGAGGCGTCGACGAGCGCGTCGGGGGCGAGCGCGTCGGGGGCGAGCAGCGCCGCGATCGCCGCGTACAGCGGCGGGTTGCGCGTGACGAAGGCGATCACCCGCTCCCGCGGTCCCTCGCCCGCCTTCTCGCCGAAGGCGGCGCCGACCGCGAAGCCCGCCAGCAGCAGCGCCGGGGCGCTGACCAGCAGGTCATACGGGATCGCCTCCCCGAGCGAGTCGAAGCCAAGCAGCGACACGCAGAGCGGGTAGCCGAGGTAGCCCGTGTTGGCGATCAGGACGCTGATCACCAGTGCGCCCTGCGCGGACCGCGACAGACGCATCGCCCGGCCCGCCCACCAGGCGAGCAACGAGGCGATCGCGAGGGCGAGGTAGCCGAGCAGGATGCCGACGCCGACATCGACGTCGAGCTGCAGCCGCGCGAGGTTGAAGAAGACGACGAACGGCACCAGCGTGTAGAGCGAGACCGTCAGGCTCGTGCGCGCGGCCGCGCCGGCGCGGTCGCGCCAGCGCAGCTCGGCGGCGATCCCCGCCGCTGTGGCGAGGACGATCGCGGCGACTGTGAGCAGGACCCCCATCGGGCACATCCTCCCGCAGGGGTTGGGCGGAGGCCATCGGGGCCTCGGCCGAGACCTACTTGACCGAGACCATCCCGGTTGCGGAGTTGATCGTGAACACGTCACGGCCCTTGCGCATCGCAAGGCGCGAGACGTTGCAGGAGGAGCCCTTGCGTAGGACGTAGACGCGGCCCGCGCGGTCGACGCCGCCGTGGTCGTGAGCGACGGCGGTGCGAAGCTTGGTGCGCTTGCGGATGCCCTTGGCGAGCTTCGGCGCGCGCGGGTAGCAGCCCTCGTTCTGGACGCGCTCGGACATCGCGGCCTTCTCTGCCTCCTTCAGCGCCGGGGGCGCCTTGGCCGAGCGGTGGGGGTTCGCCTCGCCCTTCTTGGCGCGGGGGAAGCTCGGGCTGTGGCAATAGCCGAAGGCCCGGATCGTGGTCGTCGGCCCGAACTCGTTGTAGCCCGCGGCCGACCAACTGCCGTCGGGATTGATGCGGCCGTCCGTCATCAGGGTCGAGTCCGCGGGGAAGCTGCTGAAGCCGCCGGCGATCATCACCCGCCCGCCCGGGCAGGCCGGGGTCGTCGCCGTGGCGTACTCGCCCTGGGAGACGGTGGTCTCGGCGCTGACCTCGGTCAGCAGCGGGCCGCCCGCGGAGCGGCAGTAGGCGATCGCGGTCAGCTCGCCGCCGAAGTAGCCGAAGGCGCTGCCGGTGGCGGTCCAGGACCGGTCCGAGCTCGCGAAGGAACCGGTCGCGAAGTTGCCGCCGCGGGTGACGAAGTTGGTGCGCTGGAAGCCACCGGCGAAGAGGCGGCGTCCGCCCGGGCAGGTCGCCCGCGCGGTTTCGGTCTCGCCGGGCTGCACGTAGACGGTGTTCCGCACGGGCACGATGTGCGATGACTTCGGGCCGCAGACGACCTGCATCGTCACCCTGCGGGGGGTGGTCTGGCCCGGGGAGGGGTCATAGAGGACGGGTGTGACGTGGAAGCCGCGCTGGGCTCCGAGGCGCTCGTAGGAGTGCGGATAGACGCCCTCGCCGTCGGGGCCGGGCGCGGGCGAGGTGGACATCCCCCCGCCCAGCGGCACCACGGTCTTGCCGCCCGGGCAGGTGACCGCGCTGCGCCGCTTCTCGTCGGGCTTGGTCATGCTGAAGCTGGTGGAGGAGATGAAGACCCCGCCGGCGTCCTTCTTGCCACGCGGCTTGGCGTCGGTGGCCGCCGGAAGCACCAGGGCGGCGAGCAGCGCGAGCCCCGCGATCAGGCAGAGGCCGGATCGGCTGAGGGCGTCGGTTCCGTGGCTCGTTGTCATGCTCTCCCGGCTCATCGGTGCGGCGCAGACCCGCTTTAGCCGGATGGACGGCCCTGGACGTGCGTCCAGGCACGCAGTTCGCCAATACTAGGTAGTTGGGCTTACGAACTGCGGCCCCCCCTCTCGCTTCCCGTTGGGCTTTCCTTTACGAAGACTCGATCGGCGTTCGCCTGCTGCCCAGACGCACGGCCCGATAACGGTTCAGCGTTAGCCCACTGATATGCGAGAGGGGGACTGCGGCTAGTGGCCCTCCTCAAAACGTCTCACCGGAGATGACTGGTCCAGATCACCACCATGCTGCGTCCTCGGTCGTCCGAATAGCGCTGCTGTTCGGACTCCCTGCCTCCTTGCCTGGCGGCGCCTGGCCTGCGTCATTTCCTGGCGAACGTTCCGAGAAGGGCCACTAGAGCGTCGGCGCCAGCGACTCGGCCGCGGTGGTGGCCCAGTCTACGAGGGGGTCAGGGTAGACCCCGAAGGCGACGGTGGCGGCGGCGCAGATGACGCCGGCGCCGACGACGAGCGCGCAGCGGTACGCCCCCAGCGGGCCGGCGGAGCCCTTCGGGCAGGAGACGTCTGCGCTGCCCTCCTCGAGGCCGTCCAGGCGGGCGAGCGGCCCTCCGCCCGCGATCGCGGGCAGCGGCGGCTGGGCGGGTGCGGGCTCGTCCTTGATCCAGACGGCCGAGAGGATCCGCAGGTAGTAGGCGAGCGAGACCATGGTGCCGATCACGATCGCGACGCCGAGCCAGGTGTAGTCGGCCTCGACCGTCGCCTCGATCAGGAACAGCTTTGCGATGAAGCCCGAGGTGCCGGGCAGCCCGGCCAGGGCCAGCACGCCGATCGTCAGCGGCCAGGCGATCCAGGGGCGGCTGCGGCCGATGCCCTCGAAAGCGCTGATGTCGTCGCCGCGGTCGGTCTCGCGCTCGCGCACGACGACGGCGACGAAGATCGCCAGGTTCATCAGGCAGTAGGCGGCGAGGTAGAAGACCAGCGCCTCGACTCCCGTCTGGGTCGCGACGACGACGCCGGCGAGCATGTAGCCGGCCTGGGCGACGCCCGAGTAGCCGAGCAGGCGCTTGACCGAGTCCTGGCCGAGGGCGCCGACGTTGCCGACGGCGATCGAGATCACCGCGATCGCGGCCAGCGCCGTGTTCCAGTCGTCGGCGACCGGCCCTAGCGCGACCTGGAACAGGCGCACCAGCGCCACGAACGCGGCGGCCTTGGTCGCGACGGCCATGAAGGCGGTGACCGGCGTCGGGGCGCCCTGATAGACGTCGGGTGTCCACTGGTGGAACGGCGCCAGCGAGAGCTTGAAGGCGAGGCCGACGCAGATCATCGCCGTCCCGATCAGCACCAGGCTGTCGTCGGCGAGGCCACCGGAGCCGAGCGCCTGCGCGATCGCGCCGAACTCGGTCGAGCCCGTCGCGCCGTAGAGGAGGGCGAACCCGTAGAGGAGGGTCGCCGAACCAACCGAGCCGATCACCAGGTACTTCAGCCCCGACTCGAGCGAGCGCTCGCGGCGGATCGCCGACGCGCACAGCACGTACAGCGGGATCGAGAGCAGCTCGAGCCCGATGAAGAAGCTCAGCAGGTTCTGCGCCTGGGCCAGGATCACCATCCCCAGCACCGAGCCCAGCAGCAGCGCGCCGAAGGCGCCCTGCCCGGCGTCCTGCGCCGAGGGCTCGCGGATCGAGAGGATCGTCGCCACCGCGGCCGCGAAGATCGCGATCAGGGCGGCGGCCAAGCCGAGCTCGTCGAGCTGAAGCGCGCCCTCCACGAGGCTCTCGTTCTCGCCCCACTGCCAGATGCAGAGGCCGGCGGTGATCGCGAGCACGCTCAGCGTCAGCGCCGGCATGAAGCCCGGCGCGGTGCGGAAGAGGCCGACCAGCAGCACGATGCAGAGCCCCGCCGTCAGCGCGATCACGGGCGAGAGCCCGGCGTAGTCGATCGTGGGGGCCTGGAAGTCCATCAGCGCCTCGCGGCCACCTCATCGGAGGGCTCCTGGACGGCGCTGACGGTGTCCTTGACCGACTCGTCGCTGCGCTCGAGCACGATGCCCGGGTACAGCGCCAGGCCGACGATGCAGGCGACCAGGGCGCCGACGATCGCGCCCTCACGCCAACCGATCTCCTTCGACTCGACGTCGTCGCGCTTGCGGTTGTGCATCGCGTGCTGGAACAGGCGCAGCGCGTAGTAGGCGGCCATCGCCATCGCGATCGAGGCGATCAGGGCGAACACGATCTTCTCCTGGAAGACGCCGTTCAGGATGTAGAACTCGCCGATGAAGTTGGCCGAACCGGGGATCGCCAGCAGCGCCATCGTCACCACCAGGAACAGCGCCGCCAGCACTGGGGCGCGCAGCGCGAGGCCGCCCATGCGGGTGATGTCGTCGCCGCCGGTGCGCTCGGCGAGGATCACCATGATCAGCATCAGCGGCACGATCACGAGCCCGTGGTTGACCATCTGCAGCACCGCGCCGTCGGCGCCGTCGGGCCGCAGGGCGAAGATGCCGAGGGTGATGAAGCCGAGCTGGGCGACCGAGGAGTAGCCGGCGACGAGCCGGGCGCTCGTCTGGGTGAAGGCCATCACCGAGCCGTAGAGGATCGAGGCGAGGGCGACCACCAGGATCACCTCTTGGAACTGGATCGTGGCGTCGGGGAAGATCGGCAGCACCACGCGCAGGAAGCCGTAGGCGGCGACCTTGGAGAGCACCGCGGCGAACACGGCCAGCACCGCCAGCGGGGCCACCCGGTAGGCGTCCGGCATCCAACCGTGCACCAGGAAGGCCGGCATCTTGACCAGGAAGGCCGCCGCGAAGAACCAGAAGATCCAGCGCTGGCTGTCCTCGCCGAGGGGGTCCGCGCGCAGCTCGGCCATCGAGAAGACCGGGGTGCCGTCGCCGGCGATGACGCCGGTCGCGATCGCTCCGGCGAGCATCAGCAGCGAGCCGACCAGCGTGTAGACGACCATCTTGATCGTCGCCGGCGAGCGCCTGATCGCGCCCTCGCCCTCGCGCCCGGGGTGGTCGGACCCCCAGCTGCCGAACAGGAAGTAGAACGGAATCAGCATCAGGTCGAAGAAGAGGACGAACAGCAGCAGGTCCTGGGAAATGAAGGCCCCGAGCGTCGCCGTCTGGGCGATCCCCAGCATCAGGAAGTAGGTCTTAGGGCGCTCGGGCATCCGGATCGCGGACCAGGTGGTGGCGGCGAACCAGGCGACCGAGGTCAGCAGCACCAGGAAGATCGAGATCCCGTCCACCCCGAGCGAGTAACGCACGCCCAGGTCCGGGATCCAGGCCTCGTCCACGGCGTGCTGGATCCCGGCCGAGGCGGAGTCGAAGCCGGCTAGCAGCGCGATCGCGAGGCCGAGCGTGCCGGCGGCGCCGAGCGCGGCCACCCAGCCGGCGGCGCGGCGCGGCGCCAGGCACGCCAGCAGCGCGGCGGCGAGCGGCAGCCACAGCATCACCTGGATCATGAGCTCGTGCCCATCAGGACCCCGCGATCAGGAAGTAGAGGCCGAGGCCCGCGAAGCCCACGAACAGCAGCAGCGCGTAGGAGCGCAGGTAGCCGGACTGCGCCGTCCTCACCGCGGAGTTGCCGCCCTTGGCGACGCCCTGGGCGCCGCTGACAAGGCCCTCGACCACGTAGCGCTCGAAGGTCGAGTCGCACCAGCGCCCGAAGGCCAGCGTCGGCCGCACGATCAGCAGGTCGATCGCCTCGTCGAAGTACCACTTGTTGGCGAGGAAGGTGTGCAGGCCGGGCAGGCGAGCCTGCAGCCTCGCTGCGGCAGCGCGATTGCGCAGGAAGAAGTGGTGGGCGATCGCGATCCCGGTCAGCGAGATCAAGGCGCCGGTCGCGAGCCCGCGCCACTCGGCCGCGTCGGTGGGCTGCTCGAAGTAGAGCTTCGAGTCCTCGAAGGAGCCCTCGAGGAAGGTGTGCAGGACGTCGGTCACGCCGGGCACCTGGATGTAGCCGCTGAAGAGTGCGCCGATGCCCAGCACCGACATCGCGATCTTCATCGGCCAGTTGTCCTCGGCGATGTTGTGCTTCTCGCCGGGGAAGCCGACGTCGGTGTCCTCGGCCTCGCCGGTCGCCGGGTTCTGGGGCTCCACGTGGTGGTGGACGCCCTGCTCGAGGTCCCTGGCCACCTCGCACGGCGGGCCGGCGACGATGCGGAAGCCGATCCGGAAGGCGTAGATCGCGGTCATCAGCGCGCCGATGTAGCCCCCGATCGCGAACACCCAGTAGGCGCCGCCGCGATACTCGGCGAAGGCGAGAATCGCGTCCTTGGAGAAGAAGCCCGAGGTGCCGGGGAAGGCCGCGAGCGCCAGGCAGCCGATGATCAGCAGCGCCGATGTGAACGGCAGCGAGCGCCTGAACCCGCCCATCAGGTCGATGTTCTGGCGGTTGGCCATCGCCCCGATCACCGAGCCGGCGGTCATGAACAGCAGCGCCTTGAAGAAGGCGTGGGTCATCAGGTGGAAGAAGGCCGCGGAGTAGGCGCCTATGCCGACGCCCATGATCATGTAGCCGATCTGGCTCATGGTCGAGTAGGCGATGATCCTTTTATTGTCGGTGACCACGAGCGCGATCGTGGCCGCGATCAGCAGCGTCACCAAGCCGACGATCGCGGCGATGTCGGCGGCGGTCAGCGCGATCTCGAAGATCGGGTAAAAGCGCCCGATCAGGTAGACGCCGGCAGTGACCATGGTCGCGGCGTGGATCAGCGCCGACACGGGGGTGGGGCCCTCCATCGCGTCCGGGAGCCAGGTGTGGAACGGGACCTGGGCGGACTTGGCGAAGGCACCGACCAGCAGCAGGATCCCGATCAGCACGACAACGCCCTCGTTGGTCGAGAACTGCTCCGGCGCCTGCTCGAAGATCGCGAGCAGGTCGAAGGTCCCCAGTTCGCGGAAGATGAACAGCGCGGCCAGCACCAGGCCGATGTCCCCGACGACGTTGATCACGAAGGCCTTCATCCCCGCCTCGGTCGCGGTCGTGCGCCGGTACCAGAAGCTGATCAGCGCGTAGGAGGCGAAGCCGACGAAGGCCCAGCCGACGATCAGCAGCACGATGTTGCCCGCCAGCACGAGTAGCAGCATCGAGAAGACGAAGAAATTGAGGTAGCTGAAGAAGCGGTTGAAGCCCCGATCGCTGGTCACGTAACTGATCGAGTAGAGGTGGATCATGGTCGAGATCCCGCTCACCACCAGACACATGAACACCGACAGCGGGTCGACGAGGATGTTCATCTGGATGTCGAGGCCGCCGGCGCTGGCGTAGTCGTAGAGCGAGTCGGTCAGTTGACGCTCCTCGGCCGGCAGGCCGAGGATCTGGAAGAGGGCTCCGAGCGTCACCAGGAAGGAGAGGCCGATCGCCGCCGTGCCGATCCAGCCCGCCGCGCGGCCGGGCAGCAGCTTCCAGCCGAAGGCGATGATCATGCTCCCCGCCAGCGGGAACGCCAGGATCAGCCAGCCGTAGGTGGTCGCGTCCATCTCCGCCTCAGCCCCGCAGCGCCCGCAGCTCGTCGACGTTCAGCGGGATCCGGCGCCGGTAGGCGGCGACGATGATGCCGAGGCCGATCACGACCTCGCAGGCCGCGATCACCATCACGATCAGCGCGAACACCTGCCCTTCCTCGTCGCCGAGAGTGCGCGAGAAGGTGATCAGGGCCAGGTTTCCGGCGTTCAGCATCAGCTCCAGGCAGAGCAGGATCACCAGCGGGCTGCGCCGGATCAGCACCCCCACCGCCCCTGTCGCGAACAGCAGCGCCGACAGCACCAGGTACCAGGACATGTCCACTAGGACGTGGCCTCCTCGCGCCGCCGGGCGGCCAGCACGACGGCGCCGACGGCGGCGATCAGCAGCAGCAGCGATGCGGCCTCGAAGGCGATCAGGAAGCGCTCGAGCAGCAGCCGGCCAATCGCCTCGGGCGAGCCGAAGCCGAGCTCGACGGTCGGCCCCTCGGTGTCGAGCGACTTCAGGCCCGAGCCGATGATCGCGATCGAGAGCTCCACGAACAGGGCCAGCCCAAGCACGGGCGCCAGCCAGCGCTGGCCGGGGATCGGCTCCCAGAGCGATTCCTCGACGTTGCCGACGTAGGCGGCGACGAAGACGTAGAGCACCATCACGGCGCCGGCGTAGACGACGATCTGCGCCGCGGCCAGGAACTCGGCCCGGAGCAGCAGGAACAGCCCGGCGAGCGAGATCAGGTGGACAATCAGCGCCAGCACGCTGTAGAAGGGGTTGCGGAGCCCGATCACCGCGATGGCGCCCCCGAGGCAGCCGATCGCGCCCGCGAAGAAGCAGATCTCCTTCACTCGCCCTCCCTGCGAAGCGGGGTGCGCTCGACCGGCTCGGCCAGCAGCATCTCCTTGGTGAAGATCAGGTCCGAGCGGTTGTAGTCGGCCATCTCGTAGTCGTGGCCCATCGTGATCGCGTCGAAGGGGCAGGCGACCTCGCAGTAGCCGCAGAAGATGCAGCGGCTGAGGTTGATCTCGTAGACCTCGGCGAAGCGCTCGCCGGCGCTGACACGGTTCGCGGGGTCATTCTCGGCGGCTACCACGCGGATGCAGTCCGAGGGGCAGGCCGCGGCGCAGAGGCTGCAGCCGACGCACTTCTCCAGCCCACCCGTTCCTGACCCATCGTGATCGAAGCGGTGGAGCTTGTGGCGCCCGCGAAAGCGGGGGAAGACGGGGGTCTTCTCCTCGGGGTACTGGATCGTGACCGGGCCCTCGACGATGCGGGCGAAGGTCGTGCGCAGGCCCTTCAGCGTGGCGCCGAAGGTGCGGGCGACGCCCCCGACGCCGCCCGGCTCGGGCCCGCGCTGGACCGAGATCACGTCGCCCTCGTTCAGGTAGGGGAACTCGCGGTTCACCCGCTCGATCCCGTCGGTGTTCAGCTCGGCGTTCACAGGACGGTGACCAGGATCGCGGTGACGAGCACGTTCAGGGTCGCGAGCGGCAGCAGGATCTTCCAGCCCAGCGACATCAGCTGGTCGTAGCGCAGGCGCGGCAGGGTGGCCCGCACCCAGATGAAGACGAAGATCAGCGCCAGCGTCTTCAGGATCAGCCAGACGGGGCTGAGCCAGTCGGGCCCGGGGCCCGTCCAGCCGCCGAGGAAGAAGGTCGTCGCGATCGCGCAGACGACGAACATCTCGAGGTACTCGGCCAGCAGGAATGACCCGAAGCGCATGCCGCCGTACTCGGTCTGGTAGCCCTGCACCAGCTCGGCGTCGGCCTCGGGCAGGTCGAAGGGAGCGCGGTTGGTCTCGGCGAAGCCGGCGAGCATGAAGATCAGGAAGCCGACGATCTGCGGGACGATGTACCAGACCTCGTCCTGGGCCTCGACGATCGCGGTCAGCGACAGCGACCCGGCCATCATCACCGCGCCGAGCAGCGCCAGGCCCATCGAGATCTCGTAGCTGATCAGCTGGGCGGCCGAGCGCATCGAGCCGAGGAAGCTGTACTTGGAGCCCGAGGACCAGCCCGCCAGCAGCAGCCCGTAGAAGCTGAGCGAGCCGAATGCGAAGAAATAGAGGACGCCGATCGAGACGTCGATGCCGTAGAGGCCGACGCCGTCGACGACATTGCCGAAGGGGATGATCGCGAGGGTGAGGATGCCGCTGAAGATGATCAGCGCGGGCGCGATCGCGAACAGCAGGGGCACGGCCCCGGTCGGCCGGAACATCTCCTTGCCGGCGAGCTTGACGATGTCGGCGAGCGGCTGCAGCAGTCCCACGGGTCCCACCCGGTTGGGCCCGTGGCGGTTCTGGAAGCGGCCGATCAGCTTGCGCTCGGTCACCGTCAGAACCGGCACGATCATGAACACCAGCAGGAAGATCAGCACCGACTTCACGATCAACACCCAGGTCGCCTCGGCGAACCCGACCTCGGCGAGAAGCATCAGACGGCCCCCTCGGCGGGCATCGGGGTCTCCACGATCTTGACCCGCCCGTTTCCGTTGCCCGAGCCGTTCGACTCGGGCTCGGCCCGCTTCTCGACCGAGATCCGCTGCGGCGATCCGGTCGCCAGCACGTTGCCGTTGTCGGACTCGGTGCCCTCGATCAGGAACGCAGCCCCCGGCCTCATCCGCTCCTTGACCGACACCCGAGCCTCGACGCTCACTCCGCCTGCGCTCACCGTGACGGGATCTCCGTCCTCGAGCCCAAGCTCCTTGGCGTCCTTCGCCGCCAGCTCCAACCGCTGCGTCGGCATCAGGAACCGCAGCGAAGGATTCCTTCGAGTCACCTCGCTCGCCCACAGATCGCGGTAGCTGCCGAGGGCCAGGCCCGAGCCCCGTGCTTCCTCGCTTTCTGACCTGGGGCCCGGGGTGGCCGCCGTAGGTGCGTATGCAGGCCCCGAGCCGCTCTCGGAGGGCGGGCGTGTGGCGGCCGAATCAGCACCGTAGGCGGCCGCCCCGGGCCCCCCGCCACCCCGCCCAGGCACCCAGGACTCCCCGGGGTCGCGTTCCTGCCACCGAAGACCCTGGCCGCCGATCTCCTCGTAGGCGGTCTCTCCGTAGAAAGGAACCTCCGCGCAAAGGGCCGCGAAGACGTCCTCGGCGGTTCCGAAGGTGAGTGGGTTGCCGAGCGCGCGCGAGATCTCGGTCAGCGCCCACCAGGTCGGGCGCACGTCGCGGGGATGCGGGACGTTCGGGCGCACCCGCTGGATGCGGCCGTCGGGGTGGGTGACGGTGCCCTCCTTCTCGGCGTGGGACTCGGCCGGGAAGACGACGTTGGCGTGGGCCGTCGACTCGTCCTCGGTGAGGGCGAAGGAGACGACGAAGGAGGAGGAGAGCGCCTGCTTCCAGGCTCCGCCGCCGGGGTACTCGCGCACGGGGTCGGCTCCCAGGAGCAGAAGCGCCCCGACCTCGCCACCGGCGAGCCCGTCCCTGATCGCGGCGGCGTCCCTGCCCGCCGCCACGGGGCCGAGGCCGGGGCCGCCGGCGGGCAGCATCCCCGCCTCGCGCAGGCCGCGGGTGTTGGCGCCCTCGGGCACCTCGAGCAGGCCTGTGCCGATGCGCTGGTGCATCTCCAGGGCGCGTGCCAGGTCGTGAAGGGCCCTGGCGGCGCCCTGGTCGCGCCAGAGGCGCTCGCCCCAGACGATCACCGGGTCCGGAACCGAGCTCAGCGCGGCGGCGATCTCGGCCGCCTGCTTCGCGTAGGAGCCGCCGTCCTCGTAGCCGGGCGCGCCCAGGGCCCCGGCGAGCGCGCTGATGAACGCGGCCGACTCGCCCGGCGCGAAGCGCACCGGGTCGACGACGGCGCCCCCGTCGAGCGCGTTCGGCCGCTCGGTCGCGACCAGCAGCCTGGCGCCGCCGCGGCGGGCGGCCTTGCGGATGCGCAGGTCGAGGATCGGCATCTCGTGCAGCGGGTCGGTCCCCAGCACCAGGATCGCCCCGGCGTAGTCGAGGTCGGCGACCTTGGCCCCCAGCTCGGGCCGCGCCAGCTCGGCCAGCAGCGCCGGGTCGGGGGAGTTGGGCGAGCAGTCGATGTTCGGCGACCCGAGCGCCTCGCGCATGATGCGCTGCGCCAGGTAGCCCTCCTCGTTGCCGGTGCCGCCGCCCGCCAGCGCAGCGGCGCTCGCGCCGGCCCTGCGCAGTCCGGCGGCGGCGGCCTCGATCGCCTGCTCCCAGCTGACCGGGCTGAGCTCGCCGCCGCCGCCGCGCATCATCGGCTCGGTGATGCGCTCCTCCGAGGCGAACATCTGGAAGCCGAAGCGCCCCTTGTCGCAGAGCCAGCCGTCGTCCACGGCGTGGTTGTCGCGCGCCAGCACCCGCATCACGCGCTCGTCGCGGACGGTGAAGGCGACGTTGCACTGCGAGGGGCAGAGCGTGCAGACCGAGCCGGCCTGCTCGATGTCCCAGGGGCGGGCGCGGAAGCGGTAGGTGTAGGTCGTCAGCGCGCCCACCGGGCAGAGCTCGATGATGTTGCCGTGGAAGGGGGCGATGTAGGGGCGGTCGTCGAAGGTGCCGACGAAGCTGCGGTCGCCGCGCTCGTGCAGCTGCAGCTGTTCGTCCTCGGCCACCTCCTGGCTGAAGCGCACGCAGCGGTAGCAGAGGATGCAGCGCTCGCGGTCGATCGCGACCAGGGGCGAGAGCTCGAGCGGCTTCTGGAAGTGGCGCTTGGGGTCGGTCATGCGGCTCTTGCCCGGGCCCCAGCCCATCGCGATGTCCTGCAGCGGGCACTCGCCCCCCTTGTCGCAGACCGGGCAGTCCAGGGGGTGGTTGACGAGCAGGAACTCGACGACCGCGTTCTGGGCCTGCTTGACCTGGTCGGTCTGCGTGTAGACGACCATGCCGTCGCGGACGGGGGTCGAGCAGGCCGTCTGCAGCTTCGGGATGCCCTCGATCTCGACCAGGCACATGCGGCAGGCGCCGACGGGGTCGCCCAGCTTCGGCTCGTAGCAGAAGACCGGGATCTCGATGTCGCCCATCTTCGCGGCGTCGACCACCATCGTTCCCTCGGGTGCGACGACCTCGCGGCCGTCCACCACCAGGGTCACGGCGTTGCGGATCGGCTGGCTCATCGGCCGCCCGCCATCGACAGGTGGCCGGCCTCTTCGCGCGCCTCCCGGCCCTTGCGCTGGGCCCCGCGCCCCGCTCCGCCGCGGTCGTTCAGCGAGGGCACGCCCCGCTCCAGCGCCTGCTCGAACTCCGGCCGGAACTTCTCCACCATCGAGCCGACCGGGGCCGCCATCGAGTCGCCCAGGACGCAGAGGCAGTGGCCGATGATGTTCGTCTGCACCGAGGCGACGGTGTCGAGGTCGATCGGCGTCGCCTCGCCGCGGACCATCCGCTCCAGCATCTTCACGGTCCAGTTGGTGCCCTCGCGGCAGGGGGTGCACTTGCCGCAGGACTCGTGGTGGTAGAACCTCGCCGTCCTCAGGGCGAGCTGCACGATCGAGGTGCGCTCGTCGCAGACGATGATCGAGCCCGAGCCCAGCATCGAGCCCGCCTCGGCCATCGCCTCGAAGCTGTAGGGCAGGTCGAGCCCCTCCTCGCCGGTCAGCACCGGCGAGGACGAGCCGCCGGGGAAGAAGCACTTGACCTTGCGGCGCCCCACGGTGCCGCCGGCGAGCCCGTTGATCAGCTTGCGCGTCTGGATCCCAAGCTCGACCTCGTAGTTGCCCGGCCTGCGGACGTCCCCGGAGACCGAGACGACCTTGGTCCCGGGCGACTCCTCGGTGCCGAAGCTCTTGAACCACTCGGCGCCCGAGCTGATGATGTGGGGCACGTTGGAGAGCGTCTCGACGTTGTTGATCAGCGTCGGCCCGCCGTAGAGGCCCTGGACGGCGGGGAAGGGGGGCTTCAGGCGCGGGTTCCCCCGCTTGCCCTCGAGCGAGTCGAGCAGCGCCGTCTCCTCGCCGCAGATGTAGGCGCCCGCGCCGCGGTGGACGACCAGCTCCACCTGCTCGCCGCTGCCGAGCACGTCGGAGCCGAGCAGGCCCGCGTCGTAGGCCTCCTCGACGGCCTTGTCGAGGATGTCGCCCTGCAGGTCGTACTCGCCGCGGATGAAGATGAAGCAGCGGTTGGCGCCCGCCGCGCGCGCGGCGATGATGATCCCCTCGATCAGCTGGTGGGGGTTCTTCTGCATCAGCTCGCGGTCCTTGAAGGCGCCCGGCTCGGACTCGTCGGCGTTGCAGCACAGGTACTTGTCCATGTCCCCGCGGGGCAGGAAGCTCGCCTTCTTGCCCATCGAGAAGCCGGCGCCGCCGCGGCCGCGCAGCCCGGAATCATCCAGTTCCTTCAGGACCTGCTCGGGCGCCATCTCCTTGAACGCCTTCTGCACCGCCCTGTAGCCGCCGAGCCGCTTGTAGGTGCGGATCGAGGCGAGCCTGGGCTCGTCGATGTTGCGGAACAGCATCCGGGTCTCGGCCGCCGCCGCCATCTAGCGCCGCTTCTTCCGCTTCGCGTCCGGGGACGGCTTGGCCTTGGCCTTGGCCTTGCGCTTGGCGGTCACCTTGTTCAGCTCGTGCCTTGTCACGCGCGGATCGGTTCCGACCCGGGGGCCGCTGCCTCCGGCGGCGCCGCGGTCGGCCAGGCGCTTCTCCCGCAGCACCTCCTTGCCGGCTCGCATCTGCTCGAGCGCGGCCTCGGCGTCGCCTTCGGTGAGCGGGCCGTAGTAGCGCTCGTCGATCGAGGCCATCGGCGCGATGTCGCAGGCGCCGAGGCACTCGAAGCCCCTGACCATCACCTCGCCGTCCTCGCTGGTCTCGCCGGGGTGGTCGGTGCCGGCGGCGTCCATGAAGTCGGCCAGCAGGTCATCGGCGCCGCGCAGCCAGCAGCTGATGTTGGTGCAGACGAGCACCTCGTGCCGGCCGGTCGGCTCGGTGTGGAAGAGGTCGTAGAAGGTGGCGACCGACTGCAGGTAGGCCGGGGTGACGCCCATCACCGCGGCGGCCTGCTCGATCCCCTCCGGGCTGCACCAGCCGTAGCGTCGCTGCACGGCCCACAGCGCCGGAATCGAGGCCGAGCGCTTCTGCGGGTAGCGCTTCATCGCGCGGCGGATCTCGCTCGCGAGCGGCCGCGGCACCTTGACCTCGGAGAGGTCGGGCACCGGCGCCGGCTCGCCGTGCGGCTCGCGCGACTCGTCGATCGCCTGGAGCGCCGTGATCGAGTCCAGCGGCGGCACCTGAACGCCCAGCTCCTCCTGGTCGCCGGGGGCGAACTCGGCCTCCTTCAGCGCCTCGTCGGAGGGCTCGGGCGCGTCGTGGATGTGGCCGGGGTCGTCCTGCCAGGGACGATCGCCCTTCGGCAGCAGCGGGCTCACCCTCAATCACTCCCCACGTGCGGACCCATCATCGGTCGATCCCCCCCAGGATCGGGTCCAGCATCGCCAGGTTCTGGATCAGGTCGGCGACGTAGCCGCCCACCGACATCTCGCGGAAGGCCTGCAGGTTGACGAAGCTGGAGTCGCGGAAGTGGACCCTGCCGGGCTTGGCGGAGCCGTCGGCGACGATGAAGCAGCCGAGCTCCCCGCGCGGGCCCTCGATCGAGTGGTAGAGCTCGCCCGGCGGCACGCGGAAGCCCTCGGTGACCAGCTTGAAGTGGTGGATCAGCGCCTCCATCGAGGTCGAGAGCTCGTCGCGGGGCGGCAGCACGATCTTGCGGTCGTCGGCGATCCACGGCCCCTCCGGCAGCCCGTCGATGCACTGCTCGATCATCCTCACCGACTCCCGCATCTCGGCGACGCGGCAGCGGTAGCGGTCATACCCGTCCCCGACCGTGCCGACGGGGATATTGAAGTCCAGCTCGGGATAGGCCAGATAGTCGGTCGCCTTGCGCAGGTCCCAGGGCTCGCCGGCGGCGCGCAGCAGCGGACCCGTCACCCCCAGCTCCAGCAGCCGCTCGCGCGGGACGATCCCGATGCCCTTGGTCCGGCGCAGGAAGATCTCGTTCTGGTCGAGCAGCGCCTCGTACTGGCTGATGCGATCGGGCATCTCGGCGCAGAACTCCTTCACCTTCTGCTCGAAGCCGACCGGGATGTCCTCGAATACGCCTCCGACCTGGAAGTAGCGAGTGTGCATGCGCTGGCCCGCGGACATCTCGAACAGGTCGAGGATCCGGTCGCGCTCGCGGAAGCAGTACCAGAACATCGAGATCGCGCCCAGGTCGAGCGCGGAGGTTCCGAGCCAGACCAGGTGGGAGTGGATCCGGTTCAGCTCCATGTGCAGCGTCCGCAGCCACTTCGCGCGCGGCGGGATCTCCAGCGCCAGCAGGCTCTCGACGCAGCCGCAGTAGGCCTCCATGTTGAAGAAGTAGCCGAGGTAGTCCATCCGCTCGACGAACGGGATCACCTTCCAGTAGCTGTGCTGCTCGCACGACTTCTCGATCCCGGTGTGGACGTAGCCGATCACCGGCTTCAGGTCGATCACCTGCTCGCCCTGCAGGGTCACGATCAGCCGCAGCACGCCGTGGGTGGCGGGATGGTGCGGGCCCATGTTGATCGTCAGCAGCTCCTGCTCGGGCTCCAGGTCGAGGTCGACGTCGGGCGGGCGGACCTCGGTCTCGGCCTGGCGCACCAGACCGAGCGAGGGATCCTCGATCTCGGGCTGCACCCCGCTCTGGGTCGGCGCCGCCCGGTTCAGGGTCCCGTCCGGTGTCATCTCGGTCCCCGCCTCACTCGTACCAGTGCGGCAGCTCGGGCTCGTTGTGGGTGAAGATCACGGGCTCGCCGCCGACGGGGAAGTCGCGGCGCTGGGGCCAGCCGACGTAGTCCTCGGGCATCAGGATGCGGCGCATGTCGGGGTGGCCCCGGAAGACGATCCCGAACATGTCGTAGACCTCGCGCTCCTGGAAGTCGGCCGTCGGGAACATCTCGACGCAGGAGTCGATCTCGGGGAGCGCCGAATCACCGTTGCCGTTCCCCGCGCCCGGATCCGGGAGCAGGGCCTTGACGTGGACGCGCTCGACGCGGTCGCGGTTGAGCAGCTCGTAGTGGACCGCGAAGCGGGGGACCGCCGGCAGGTAGTCGGCGGCGTGGAGGCTGGAGAGGAAGGTGTAGCGCTGCCCATCGGTTTCGCGCAGCCAACCGAGGGCGCCGAGCACCTTCTCGGGGTCGACGACCAGGGTCGCACGGCCGTGGTCGTGCGCGGTCTCGGTCACGGCGCCGGGGACCTCTTCATTGATCCTCTGGGCGATCAGCTCCAGGCCGGGGGCGTCAGGCATCTTGCGCGGCCTCCTCCGCTTCTCGTCCGGGGGCCGCTTGCGCGGCCTCCTCCGGCTCGGGGCCGACTGGCTCCAGCTCGGCGATCCGGGCGGCGGACTCGAGCGCCTCGCCGCTGGGGGCGCCGAGCTCGAAGCGCGCCCATTCCTCGGTGCCGATCGCGTTGTAGCGGCGGCGCCAGCCCAGGTCGGGGTCCCCCTTGATCTTGTGCTGGAGCTTGTTGAATCCGTACATCAGGGCCTCGGGGCGGGGCGGGCAACCCGGCACGTGGATGTCCACCGGCATGAAGCGGTCGGCGCCTTGGACGACGGCGTAGTTGGCGAACATCCCTCCCGAGGAGGAGCAGGCCCCCATCGAGATCACCCACTTGGGCTCCAGCATCTGGTCATACAGGCGGCGGACGACCGGCGCCATCTTGATCGAGACCCGGCCCGAGAGGATCAGCAGGTCCGCCTGCCGGGGCGAGGCCCTCAGCGCCTCGGCCCCGAAGCGGGCCAGGTCGGTGCGGGCGCTGACGATCGACATCATCTCGATCGCGCAGCAGGCGAGCCCGAAGGTGGCGGGGAAGATCGAGTTGGCCCGGGCGACGTTCAGGCCCTTCTCGAGCGTGGTCGTGAAGACGCTGCGCTCGACGAACTCCTCGAGGTCGCGGGCCTCGAGGTCGCCGCGCAGCATCTCGCGGGCGCGCAGCTGCTTCGCTCGGAACTCCTCGGGCGTTCGTGGCTGCTCTGTCGCCGCTGGCACCCGGAGCTGGCGCCGCTCTATCTCCAATCCAGCGCTCCCCGGCGCCAGACGAAGATGAGGCCGACCAGCAGCAGCGCCACGAAAATGATGATCTCGACGAGGACGAAGACGCTGTCGGCCGACTGCAGGATGGCGCCGACCGGATAGAGGAAGACGACCTCGATGTCGAAGAGGATAAACAGCATCGCGACCATGTAGAAGCTGATTCCGAAGCGGAAGCTGCGGGTCACGTGCGAGGGCAGCCCACACTCATAGGGCTGACCCTTGACGGGGTTCGGCCGCCGCGCCCCGATCACCGCATTCAGCAGTACGAAGACGCCTCCGACCAGCATTCCGATGGCGGCGAAGACGAGGACGGGGAGGTAGCTCTCCAGCACGGCGGTAGGCGTTATACCACTCACCTTGTATCAACCTGTTGCATAGTGGCTTTCCGCATCAGAAAGGAAAAGATCCGACACAGAGAGGCGGAAATCCCCGCGTGCCCCGCGTCCTAACCTCCCCGGCGTGACCGCGGTCCACATCGCCGTCGGGGTGGCGCTGATCGCCGCCAACCTCGTCGCCGGGATCTGGGGCGGCGTGGCCTGGTTGCGCGCCGACCCCACGGTGGGCTTCTGGTACGCGCTGCGGGTGGCCCAGGTGACGGTCGTGCTGCAGGCGATGATCGGCCTCATCCTCGTCTTCACCGGCAGCATCGCCGAGGACCTGCACTACCTCTACGGGGCGCTGCCGCTGCTCGTCTCCTTCCTCGCCGAGCTCGTCCGCGCCGGCGCCGCGCAGCAGGAGCTGGGGGCGCTCGACTTCAAGGCGCTGCCCGAGGAGCGCCAGCGCCGGGTGGCGCTCGCGATCGTCCGCCGCGAGATGGGAATCATGGCCGTCTCCTGCCTGGTCATCACCTTCCTGGCGCTGCGCGCCGCCGGGACCACGCCGCTGATCTAGTTTTGGGGCGATGGCTTCCGAACCGGCAATCGAGGCCGAGGGGCTGAGGCGCAGCTTCGGCAAGGTCGAGGCGCTGCGGGGGATCGACCTCAGCGTCGAGCAGGGCACCGTGCTCGGACTGCTCGGGCCCAACGGCGCGGGCAAGACGACGGCGGTGAGGATCCTGACCGCGCTGCTCCGGCCGGACGCCGGCCGCGCCCGGGTCGCCGGCCTCGATGTCGTCGGCGACGCCGCCAGGCTGCGCTCGCGGATCGGGCTCGCCGGCCAGTACGCCGCCGTGGACGAGAACCTGACCGGCTTCGAGAACCTGGAGATGGTGGGCCGCCTCTACCACCTGGGCAGGGCGACCTCGCGCGAGCGCGCGGGCGAGCTGCTCCAGACCTTCGACCTGACCGGCGCCGCGGACCGCCTCGCGCGCACCTACTCGGGCGGCATGCGCAGGCGCCTCGACCTCGCCGGCGCCCTGGTCGCGCACCCGCCCGTCGTCTTCCTCGACGAGCCCACGACCGGCCTCGACCCCGTCAGCCGCCTGGGGCTGTTAGAGACGATCGAGGCCCGCGTGGAGGCGGGCACGACGGTGTTGCTCACCACCCAGTACCTGGACGAGGCCGACCGGCTCGCCGACCGCATCGCCGTGATCGACCACGGCCGCATGATCGCCGAGGGCACCTTGGACGAGCTCAAGGACCGCGTCGGCGGCGAGGGCCTCGAGGTGCACCTGCGGCGCGACAACAAGACCCAGGCCGGGAAGGCGGTCTCGGCACTGGCCCCGATGTCCGCGGAGCGGCCCGTGGCCGAGGACGGCGTCGTGCGCGTGCAGCTCGAAGGACGCGGTGGCTCGATCGCCGAGGCGGTGCGGCGATTGGACGCCGCGGGCGTGGCGATCGAGGACATCGGCACCCGGCGCCCGACCCTCGACGACGTCTTCATGGCCTGTACCGGGCACGTCGCCGAGGGCGAGGGCGAGGAGGGGGCTCCGGCCGCGAGCGGGAGGACGCGCCGTGATCGCCGCTCGCCACGCCGTCTCGGACACGCTGGTGCTGGCGCTGCGCAACCTGCGCCGGATCCCGCGCGCGCCGGACCTGCTGATCAGCTTCACCTTGCAGCCGATCATGTTCGTGCTGCTGTTCAACTACGTGTTCGGCGGCGCGATCGAGACACCGGGCCAGACCTACACGGACTTTCTCATCCCCGGGATCGTCGCCCAGACGATGTCATTCGGGGGCTTCGTCACCGCAATCGGCCTGGCCGATGACCTGAAGAAGGGCCTGATCGAACGTTTCCGCTCGCTGCCGATGTCGCGGGGCGCCGTGCTGGCCGGGCGCACGCTCTCCGACATCCCCACCAACCTGCTCTCGCTCGTGGTCATGGTCATCGTCGGCTACCTGATCGGCTTCCGCTTCGACTCGAGCCCGGTCGAGATCCTGGGCGGCGTCGGCCTGATGCTGCTGTTCGGCTACGCCTTCTCCTGGATCTTCGCCTTCTTCGGGCTGGTCGCGTCCTCCGGCGAGTCGGCGCAGGCGATCGGCTTCATGATCGTGTTCCCGATCACCTTCGTCTCCTCGGCTTTCGTCCCGGTCGAGACGATGCCCGAGGGCCTGCAGCAGTTCGCCGAGCACAATCCCTTCAGTGTCGTCGTCGACGCCCTGCACACCCTCTGGACCGGGGAGCCCGGCGGCGACATCGCGGCCGCCGTCGCATGGTCCGCCGGCCTCAGCCTCGTCTTCGGCTGGCTCAGCGTCCGCCGCTACAAGCGCGCGGTCAGCGGCTGATCCGCATCCGGTCAGACTCGGCGAGCAGGTCCCTGTAGGCGCCCCGGTGGAAGATCAGCGGCATGCCTTGGCGCGAGTCGGCGTCGAGCACGGCGCCCGTGGCGATCAGGTGATGCCGCCGTCGATCAGGTCGCGGAGCTCGCAGGCGACCCAGATCAGGGCGCCCTCCAGCCGCGGCGAGCCATGGCTCTCGCGCCAGGCGACCCCGTCCCACTTCTCGGCCTCGGGGTGCTTCCCGGCGAAGCGGAGCGCCAGTTCCTCCTGGCCCGCGGCCAGCGCGTTGACACCGAACAGGCCGGCCTCGCGCACGGACCGCAGCGTGCGCGAGCCCCGGTCCAGGCAGCCGAGCATCATCGGCGGATCGAGCGAGAGCGATGTGACGGAGTTGGCGGTCGCTCCCGAGGGCCCGCTGGGCCGCCGTCAGCACCGTGACCCCCGTGGGATAGGCCGAAAGCACCTCGCGGAAGCGGTCAGGGCTCGGCTCTGCGTCGGTCGGCACGAGGGCAACGGTATCGCCAGGCTCCGCTCGCATATGATCCCGCCGCGTGCGACGCGTTCTGCTGATCATCCCGCTTGCCGCGGCCGCCCTCGCCGTGGGCGCCTGCGGCAGCGAGGGCATCGAGGTGCCCGAGGACAACCCTGACTTCAGGGGCGCCGAGCTGTTCGCGGAGCGCTGCTCCGGTTGCCACACGCTCAGCGCCGCGGGCGCCCAGGGCAGCGCCAACCGCAGCCAGCGCGCGCAGGGACCCAACTTCGACCAGCGCAAGGAGACCTACGAGGACGCGATCTACGCGATCGCCAACGGAGGCTTCTCAGGCGCGATCATGCCCCAGAACATCGTCGGCGGCGGCGACGCCGACGCGGTCGCGCGCTTCCTCGCTCAGTACTCGGGCAAGGACGTCCGGGATCCCGACGATAGCGCCGAGCCGATCATCCCGCGCCCCGAGCGCGAGCCCTGAGCGGGTGATCGGCGCCCGCCGGGGGGCGAAGCGATGCTCGACCTGAAACAGGTCCGTCGCGACCCCGGTCCCGTTCGCGAGGCCCTGGCAAGACGCGGCGCCGCCGAGCAACTCGACGAGCTGCTTCGAGCCGACGAGCGACGCCGCGAGCTGAACACGCGCACCGACGAGGTCCGGGCCGAGCATAACAAGCTCTCCGAGCGGATCGAGCGGGCGGCGCACGGGGGCGGCGGAGACGACCCCGAGGTCGCGGAGCTTCGCGAGCAGTCCTCGAAGCTGAAGGCCGAGCTGAAGCAGCTGGAGCCCGAGCTCGGCGAGCTGAAGCGGCGCCAGGACGAGCTGCTGGCCGGCCTGCCGAATCCCCCGTCGCCCGAGGCGCCGGACGGGGACAGCGACGACGATGCGGTCGTGCTGCGCGAGGTGGGCGAGCGCCCGCAGTTCGACTTCGAGCCCGTCGACCACCTGGAGCTGGGTGAGCGCCACGGCTGGATCGAGATGGAGGCCGCGGCGCGAACCTCGGGCTCCCGCTTCGCCTATCTGATCGGCGATCTGGTGATGGTCGAGATGGCACTCGTTCGCTTCGCGCTCGAGACGCTGCGGGCACAGGGCTTCGAGCCCGTCTCGCCCCCGGTCCTGGTCCGCGAGGAGGCGCTGCACGGCACAGGCTTCTTCCCCGGGGAGCGGGAGATGATCTATGAGGTTCCCCGCGACGAGCTCTTCCTGGTCGGCACCTCCGAGGTCTCGCTGGCCTCGCTCCACGCGGACGCGAAGCTCGCCGCTGCCGAGTTGCCGCTGCGCTACGCCGGTTTCTCGACCTGCTTCCGCCGTGAGTCAGGGGCGGCGGGGCGCGACACCCGCGGCATCTTCCGCGTGCACCAGTTCGACAAGGTCGAGATGTTCAGCTTCGTCGCGCCGGACCAGTCGGGCGCGGAGCACGAGCGCATTCTGGCGCTCGAGGAACGGATCCTGGCCGCGCTCGAGATCCCCTACCGGGTGGTCGACATCCCGGTCGGTGACCTCGGCGCCTCGGCCGCGCGCAAGTTCGACTGCGAGGGCTGGATCCCAAGCCAGGAGCGCTATCGGGAGCTGACCTCGTGCTCGAATACGACCGACTATCAGGCGCGCCGACTCAATTCTCGGTACCGTCCCGCCGAGAGCGCGGCACCCGAGCCAGTGCACACGCTGAACGGCACGGCGGTTGCGGTTGGACGGACCCTGATCGCGCTGATGGAGAACGGACAAGAGGGAGATGGGTCTGTGTCGTTGCCGTCCGCCTTGCAGGACCTTGGGCTTCCGGAGCGCATTCCCACGGTATGAAAGCGGGGACTCCGAAGCGGGTCGTGCTCTGCGACGACCACGAGATCGTCCGCGAGGCCGTCAAGGCGCGCATGGCCTCTGCCACGGGCGTCGAGATCGTCGGCGAGGCGGCGACCGCCGAGGACGTGGTCAAGGTCGTCAAGGCCAAGAAGCCCGATGTCTGCATCGTCGATGTCGAGCTGCCCGGGGCCGACGGGATCGAGGCGACCAGGGAGATCCTGGCCGCGCAGCCCTATATCCGGGTGATCATCTTCACCGCCCACGCCCAGCCCGACCTGCTGACCCTGGCCCTGCGCGCCGGGGCCTCGGGCTACGTGCTCAAGTCAGCTCCCAGCGAGGACATCGCCCGTGCGATCGAGGTCGTCGCGAGCGGGGGCACCTTCGTCGGCACCGAGCTCAGCCAGGGCGCCGGCGAGGTCGAGAAGCTGCTCGAGCTGACACCGCGCGAGCGCGAGATCCTGGAGCTGCTGGCCGAAGGCCTGCGCGTGAAGCAGATCGCAGACAAGCTCTCGCTCAGCCCCGCCACCGTCCACACGCACGTTCGCAACGCGATCGCGCGCATGGAGGTGGACACCCGCACCGAGGCCGTCGCCCTCGCCGTGCGCTTCAGCTACCTCGGCGCCGGCGGCAAGGTCTAGCGGCCAGCAGGCCGCCCTCCGTGAGGCGGAGGGCGAAGCCCGGAGCGACTGCTGATCGGCGGCCGCCTGTGGCCGCGACCTGATGGCGAAGACGGCTAAGACTCGTCGAAGCTGAGGGCGCAGCCGTTGATGCAGTAGCGCTTGCCCGTGGTCTCGGCGGGGCCGTCGTCGAAGACGTGGCCCAGGTGGGCGTCGCAGCGCGAGCACAGCACCTCTGTGCGGCGCATGAACATGGAGTTGTCGGCCTCGGTCTCGACCGCCTCGTCGCCCATCGGCGCGTCGAAGCTGGGCCAGCCGGTGCCGGAATCGAACTTGCTCTCAGAGCTGAACAGGGGCTGGCCGCAGGCGACGCACTTGAACGTGCCATCGGACTTGAGGTCGTTGAGCTCGCTCGTGAACGGCGCCTCCGTCCCCTTCTCCCTGACGACCTTGTACTGCTCGGGGGTGAGCTCGGCCTTCCACTCGGCCTCGGTCTTCTTCACCTTCTCCACTCTTCGCCTCCGTTCTTGGGGTGAATCAAGCCTACCCGGGGCCGTCAGCCCCTCCTAAGCGGCCGGCTCGAAGGCCTCGAGAAGCTCGACCCTCTCTCGCAGCACTTCCAGGCGGACGTGCGAGAAGCGCCCGTAGCCCGGCGGCGGGTCCTCCTGGTCGATGTAGTCGGCGACCCAGAAGCCGAGCTCGCCGTGCAGCAGCCGCGCGCACCGATCGGCGCCGAGCGGCCTGAACGAGGACTCGCCGAGCTGCAGCGCGGCGGCATCGAGGTGCTCGATCACCGGCTCCAGCCGCTCGGCGTCCCACTCCGCCCAATCGGCCTCGCGGGCCCCGTAGGAGACGCCGTCGCAGTGGGCGACGAAGCCGCAGTCGGCGAGCTCGCGGGCGCGCCGCTTCTCGGTTGCGACGGCCTGCTTCGAACTGCCGAGCGGCTCCAGGTCCTCGTAGAGCTCGGGCCGCAGCCGCAGCGCGAAGCGCTTCACCAGCCGCGCCGACTTGTAGCCGCTGCGGTGCTGCTCGAAGCGCTTCTCGGGGCTGCGGGCGCTCGAGCCCACGTAGACCCAGGGGATGCGGGGGTCGCGCCGCCGCCCCGCGGCGCGGTCCAGCTCGATCACGTAAACGCGCCGGGAGGCCATCGCCCCCTTGGTTCGCCGGGGGCTACTCGGCCCCTACCTCGGCCTCGGCGATCGCCGCCAGCAGCTCGCTGCGGTCGAAGAAGACCTCGTTGGAGGCGATCAGGCCCTCGCGCAGCTCGACCGTGCAGACGCCGTCGATCTCGAGCGTGGTCGCGCCGACCGGCGCCGACGCGTGCCAGTAGTTGAGGAAGCCCGACTCCGACGGGACCACCCTGGTGTTGGTCCAGACCCAGGCGGGGAAGCGGCCGAGCATCGCGCGGAAGTACGAGCTGAGCGCCTCGCGCCCGCGCACCCCGTCCGGCACGGCGGGGTCGGAGTAGAAGCAGTCCTCGGTGTGGAAGGACGCGAGCAGCTCGGGGTCGTTGCCGGTCCAGGCCGGGAGCCAGCGATCGGCGAACTCGCGGCCCTGCTGCTCGCTGCACCCGTCGAAGCCGGCGCCTATGGGCTCAATCCTAGGCCCAGCGCCGCCGTAGGATGCGCGCGTGGCCGAGAGCTTCTACGAGCCCGACGGCGACGACGACGGAGCGTTCGTCGCGACCGAGCTGACGCGCGGCCCCTGGGATCCCGGCCACCAGCACGCGGGGCCGCCGGCGGCGCTGATCGGGCGCGAGGTCGAGCGCCTCGGCGAGGGCGGGGTCGGGGGTCCCGGCGGGCTGCCCGCGCAGGTTGGCCGCCTCACCTACGAGGTGCTCCGGCCCGTGCCGATCGGTCCGGTGCGGGTCCGGGCCGAGGTCGTGCGCCCCGGTCGGCGCGTGGAGATGGTCGCGGCCACGCTCAGCGACGGGGGCGGCGAGCCGCTGATGCGGGCGCAGGGCTGGCGGCTGCGGACCGAGCCGGTCCGCTTCGAGCAGCCGCCGGGCATCCCCGCGGCGCCGCCGGGGCCGGACGCCGGCGAGCCGGGGGAGTACGTCGAGACCCCACACGACGCCGGCTACCACACGGCGATGGACTACCGCTTCCTCGCCGGCGCCTTCATGGAGCCGGGCCCGGCGACCGTGTGGATGCGGATGCGGGTGCCGCTGCTGCCGGGTGAGGAGCCGACGCCGCTGCAGCGGGTGCTCGCCGCCGCCGACTCGGGCAACGGGGTCAGCGCGCCGCTCGACTGGGAGCGCTACCTGTTCATCAACGTCGACCTGACGGTCCACCTCAGCCGCATGCCGCGGGGGGAATGGGTCTGCCTGGACGCGGTCACGGTGCCCGAGCACGAAGGCATCGGGATCTCGGACACCGCGCTGTTCGACGAGTCCGGGCCGATCGGCCGCGCCGCGCAGACCCTGCTCGTCGCCCCGCGCGAGGGGGACTGACCCTCACCCTTGCGGAGACCGGCAGCTTCGCCGGTCGCAGCGCCTCTGCCCTGCCTGCGAGGCCGGGGCTGGAGAGCTCCGCGCAGACCGCGTCGACGATCCGCGGGTCGAACTGGGTGCCCGAGTTGGCGCGCAGCTCGTCCAGCGCCTCGGCGGGACTGCCCGCCGTGGCGTATGGGCGCTCGCTGGTCATCGCGTCGTAGGCGTCGCAGGCGAAGATGACGCGCGCCGCCAGCGGGATCCGGCCCTTGCATGCAGGCATCGGATCGGCCGCAGGGCGTGATTTCTGAAGCGGAACACCTGGAAATCACGGAGGGGGAGGGATTCGAACCCCCGAGGGACCGAAGGGCCCCTAGCGACTTTCAAGGCCGCCGCATTCAACCGCTCTGCCACCCCTCCGGGGTGCTCCGAGCAAGCCTAGATGAGCGATTCCACGACCACGCACGCCCGAGGCCCCGCATGGCGCATCGCATCCCGGCGTCCTCGGGCCTGCCCTTGGCGCCACCAAGGGCTGCGCCCTGCGTCCTTGGGCTGCTCGGCCATGCGCGCCCTCAGGCGCACGGCGCGGTGGGTTCGATCATCTAGTCAGAACTCCTGGGTCTTCCCGGCGACCCGGGGGCTTGGATGTCGGTCGGTCCCTTGATCTCGCCGGCGCCGCGCTCGTCGGCGCTGCGGCCGAGCTGGCGCAGCACGTTCAGCGAGCGCAGGGCTCCGTAGGCGATCAGCACGAAGGCGGGCAGCAGCGCCACGGGGAAGCCGGGCCCGGTCTCACCGAAGGGGTAGAGGGTGCCGCCGACGTCGGCGTAGAAGAGGAAGACGCCGGCGAAGATCGCCACGCAGAGCAGGACGCCGAAGATGATGCTCCAGCGCGCCAGGCCTGCGGATGGCTCGGCCAGGATCGGGTTTGCCTCGACGTCCCTGCGCAGCGCGCGCCACTGCAGGAAGAAGATCCCGAACACCCAGACTGCGACCACCGGGATCAGGTAGAAGATGAAGTCCTGGTCGGAGGGGTCCGAGAGCCCGCCGATGACGGCGAAGGCGGCGACCGCGATCAGGCCGCCGACGACCCAGAGCTTGTAGAGGCGCGAGGTGTGCCAGACGTCCATCTCAGCCGCCGCTGCGCGGCGAGCAGACGACGACGGGGATCTCGCGCCCCCCGGCCCGCCTGCGGTAGTCGTCGTAGCCCGAGTAGAGGGTCGTCGCGAGCCTCCACAGGCGCTCGCGCTCGGCGCCGGTCGCGACGCGCGCCCGGTAGGGCCCGCCGTCCCCGTGGCCGGTCGTGAGCTCGACGTCGGGGTTGGCGACCACGTTGTGGAACCAGGCCGGGTGCCTGGGGTCGCCCCCCTTCGAGGCGATCAGGATCACGTCGTCGCCGTCGGTGAAGTAGCCGAGCGGCGTCTGGCGCAGCTTGCCGCTGCGGGCGCCTCGGTTGCTCAGCAGCACCGTCGGCGCGGTCACGGTGGACCTGATGCGGCCGCTGGACAGCTTCATCAGGACCGGATCGATGCGGCCGCCGACGTTGACGAGGAACCAGGTGGCCGGGCGAAGCTGCGCCGCGCGGTCGAGCACCCGCAGCAGCGGTCCCTTCGGAACCGTCGGGTCGAACGGACGGACGCGCCCCTGGGCGTGCGCTGCCATGGTCAGGATCCTCCCACAGGCCCGAAGCCTGGGCCCTCTCAGCCCAGCATCTCGCCGTAGCTGGCCGAGGCCAGCAGGCCGGCGAATGCCCCCGCGGGCTGGGGGCGGGCGAAGTGGTAGCCCTGGGCGTAATCGCAGCCGAGCTCGCGCAGCACGGCCAGCTGCTCGGGCGTCTCGACCCACGCGGCGGTCGCCGTCAGACTCAGTCCGTGAGCGAGCCCGATGATTGCGGCGACGCCCGTCGAGTCCTCGGCTGAGCGGCCGAGGCCGGCGACGAAAGACGAGTCGATCTTGATCGCGCTCAGGCGTGGCAGCCGCTGGATCGAGGCGAACGAGGAGATCGCGACCCCGAAGTTATCGATCAGCAGCCGCACCCCCAGCCGCTCCACGTCGGGGAACCCGTACAGCGTGTCCGAGCGCCGGTCGAGCACGGCGCTCTCGGTGACCTCGAGGCAGAGCGCCTCGGCCGGCAGCTCGGCCTCGCTGATCGTCTGGGCGATCCGGTTCGACAGGCCCGGCTCGGCAAGGCGGCGTTGGGAGAGGTTGACCGAGATCACGAACTCCCGGTCGGGCCCGAGGTGGCGGCGCCAGCGAGCCGCCTGGTGGCATGCGTCCCAGAGCACGAAGTCATCGAGCGCGACGATCAGCTCGCTGTCCTCGGCCACGAACATGAACTCGGCCGGCTCCAGCAGGCCGCGCTCGGGGTGCTGCCAGCGGACGAGCGCCTCGGCGCCGGTGACCTCGCCGCTCTCCAGGTTCACCTGGGGCTGGTAGTGAACGGTCAGCTCGCCCTCGGCGATGCCGCGCCGCAGCTCGCCCTCGAGCCCGCCGCGGTCGGGCTGCCCCTCGCCCATCCCGCCCTCGAAGACCGCGTAGCGGGACTTGCCGGCCGCCTTCGCCCTGTACATGGCGAGGTCGGCGAAGCGGAGCACCTGCTCGGGATCCCTGGCGCCGGCGTCGCACGGCTGGATCGCGAGCCCGATGCTGGCCGCCTGCAGCACCGAGTGGTCGCCGATCGCGAACGGGCGCTCGAAGGCGGCGATGACCCGCTCGGCGACCAGGCGCGCGGACTCCTCGTCCGTGTCCTCACAGAGCACCGCGAACTCGTCGCCGCCGAGCCGCGCCAGGGTGTCCCCCTCGCGCAGCCGCGTCTCGAGCCGGCGCGAGACCTCGACCAGGACCTGGTCGCCGGCGGTGTGCCCGTAGGTGTCGTTGATCGGCTTGAAGTTGTCGAGGTCGATGAAGATGACCGCGAAGCTGCCGCTCTCGCGCCGCCCCGAGGCGACCCGGACCCGGTCGGCGAAAAGCACCCGGTTCGGGAGCGAGGTGAGGGGGTCATGCATCGCCTGGTGGGTGAGCCGGTCGACCTGCTCCTTGCGGTCGGTGATGTCCTCGATCTGGGCGATGAAGTGCAGCAGCCGCCCGCGCTCGTCGCGGATCGGAGAGACGTTGCACGAAGTCCAGACGTAGTCGCCGCGGGAATGCAGGCATCGCCTCTCCGCCTGGTGGCCGTGGCGCTTGCCCTCGGCCATCTCGGCCATCGCCTCGGCGTTGCTCTCCACGTCGTCGGGATGGGCGATCTCCTCGAAGCCGACCCCGACCAGCTCTTCCTGGGAGCGGTCGAGCAGTTCGCTGAAGGCTTCGTTGACGCGCTCGAACTTCCCCGCCGGAGTCAGCAGCACCATGCCGACGCGGTTGTCCTCGAAGGCGAGGCGGAAGCGCTCCTCGGCCCGCTGCAGCGCCCGCTGCGCGTTCTTGCGCTCGCTGATGTCGTGGACGAAGCCGTTGATCGTCTTGCGGCCGCCGACCTTGATCGTGGAGACCGTCATCTCGACCGGAAACGCGCTCCCGTCCCTGCGCACGGCTCGCCCCTCGATCCTGCTGCCGGGCAGTTGCCCGCCCTCCTCCCGCAAGCGGCGCAATTGCTTCTCCGCCTTGTGGCGATCGTCCGGAGAGGCGATCATGTCCAGCAGGTTGCGGCCTATCGCCTCGGAGCGGCTCCAGCCGAACATGGCCTCGGCCCGGGGGTTCCACTCGATGATCGTGGCGTTGGTGGTGACCGCGATGAAGGCGTCCTGGCTCGAGGTGAGTATCGCGCGGCCCTCGATTGCGAGCGCGCGCGTGGTGCTGACGAGGGACTGCACGGCGATGCCGGTGGTGGCGGCGACCACCGATGCCAGCACCGCCCTGACGATCTGCTCGTCGCCATAGGCGGGGTCGTCGATCAGCAGCGGGGGAAGCGCGATCGTCGCCGCCAGCGCCGCGACCGTCACCAGCAGGTCCGCGCGCGTGCCGTAGATGGCGACGAGGGCCAGCGGCACGATTACGAGCGGCTCGAAGACCGCCGCTTTGGCGCCGGCGGCGTCGCGAAGCAGCGCGATCACCGGGTAGATGGCCAGGATCGGCACCATCTGGGTCCAGCTCGGCAGCCTCTCCCAGGGGACCAGCGGGACACTTGCGATCACGCCCGCGCAGATCAGGGCCGCGAGCTGCACTTGCCAGTCGCCGAAGCCCGAGCCCACCGCCCCCAGCACCAGGAAGGGGACGAACCCGGCGACGATGAACGGCGCCAACCGGCCGAGCCGGCGCTCGCCCTCGAAGAAATGGCCCGGAGGAACCTCCTCGCCGATCCATCGCGGGGCCGAGAAGCCGCTGACCACCGCCTCCCGAGACCGGGGAAGCTTCATGCTCGTTCCTTCCACCTCACTGGATGCACCCTTCAGGTAAGAGCGAGGTTACAGGGGGACGGTCCACGCCGTAAGACCGGAATTCGGTAGGCGGGCGCGATTGGACGCCCTTTTCAGGGCGGCCCGCCGCCGGCCTCGGCGTGCCTAGAGGAAGGCGCGTCCCTCGCCGCGGTAGGTGGGCACCCGATCGCGGATCGTGGTTCCCGCCACGAGGTGGAGCGAGTCGAAGCGCTCGCAGAGCTCGCCCGCCTTGGCGTGCCTGAAATAGACGCGGTCACCCAGCCCCAGCCGCTCGGCCGCGGAGCCGAGCAGCGGGGTCTGCGTCTCCCCGGCGCCCTCGTAGGGGTCCAGGCGCAGGCCGTCGGGCAGATGGGGAACCGGCGGCCTCTGTTTGGCGCCGACGCCGGAGGCGACGTAGCCGCCGCCGAGCACGGTCGCTGTCCCGGGCTCGGGCTTGCGCACGACCGGCAGCGCGAACATCGCCGCGGGAACGAGCGTGAACGCCTGGAAGTGGTCGAACAGCACCGGCGCGTAGAAGCCCGAGCCGGCGGCGATCTCGGTCACCGCCCAGTCCTCGGCGGTGCGCTCGACGGACCCGGTGCCGCCGCCGTTGACGAACTCCAGCTCGGCCACCGCCGAGACCGCGCTGACGACCTCGCCGCGGCGCTCGGCCACGTCCCTGGCCGAGGCCGCCTGCATCGCCCTCACCATCCGGTTGCCGATCGGCTTGCCGGGGACGTCGTCCCCGACGCCGGCGATCTGCCCCTCGTAGGCCATCAGCCCGACCAGCCGCACCCGCTGGCGCCGCTCGATCTCACGCGCGAGCGCGGCGGCCTGCTCGGCGCTGCGGACGGGCGAGCGCTTGGGGCCGATCTTGACCACGCCCCCGAGCGGCCACCAGGAGAGGTCGATCTCGATCGCGACCCGGATCGGGGCCACGAAGGACGAGGCCGACTCCTCGATCAGGTCGAGGTGCTCGACCGAGTCCACCATCACCGCCGGCGCCTCCTCGGGGTGCTCGGCGGTGATCCGGGCGAGCCGGGTGATGCCGGGGCCGTCGGCGGTGGGATAGGCGAGCACGATGTCGCGGTGGCCCTGCTCCCACAGCCACAGCGTCTCGGGCAGCGTGAAGCTGAGCACTCCCTGGAAGCCGCGGTCGAGGGCGAGCAGGCGGTCCAGCACCGCGCGGCTGCGGATCGACTTGCTGGCGATCCGGATCGGCTTGCCCTTGGCGCGCCGCAGCATGTCGGCGGCGTTCGACCAGACGGCGTCGAGGTCGAGGAAGGCGAACGGCGCCTGCACGCCTCCGAAGGCCTCCTCGTAGCGCTCGTAGGCCTCGGCGGGGGTCGGCAGCGGCAGCGGCGTCGGCGTGTCGGCCGGCGCCGGCGCGGCGCCCGGGGAAGCCTGCTCGCCGGCGGCCTCGGGCGGCTCGGGCCGCGGGGGAGGGGGCGCGCCCTCGGCCGCCGGGGGGGCCGCGGGGGTGGTCGGAGTGGGGGTCTGTTCGGAGCCGGACATCCCCAGCCAGCCTACAATCGGTCCCGAATCAGACCGGGAGAGGTGGCCGAGCGGCTGAAGGCACTCGCCTGCTAAGCGAGTAGGGGGCTAATAGCTCTCTCGAGGGTTCGAATCCCTCCCTCTCCGTCCACGGGCGCCCGCGAAATGCGCGAATAGCGCGGCTCGCGGGCCTTCACCCCGTCCGGGTGATGCCGATGCTGGCCTCGGATGCTTGATCGGCCCCGTCCGGGATCGGCATCAACGCAGGAGCGCCGCGGATGGCGGCCCGGGTCAAGGAGGACGTCGTGCCAGGGGAAGCGTGACGCAGCGAGCGTTCGGTTAGGCCGCGCTGATCGCCCGGCGCTCGCCGCCGCTTTCGCCGGCTGCCTCCGGGCCCGCGACGAGAACCTGGCCGCCCTGTTCGAGCGCATCCACCTCGCCACCCCGGTGATCGCGCGGCGCTGAGGACGGGCGAGCCGTACCCCCGCCCCGGCCGACAACTTTCCCGCAATTTGCGCCCGTCGCGATTGGCAATGAGGGGGAAGCCGTGAGAGTTTCTTCCTCATCTCGTTGTGAAGAAGGAGAGGGGCTTGACAGCTGCGGAGGGAGTTGTCTCGGAGTCCGCGCCGGCTGAGGCGGAGGACTCGCGGGCGGCCAGGGAAGAAGTCGACCGGATCACTCAGGCCGAGCGGGCCGAGGTCGCCGAATGCCTGATCGAGAGTCACGACGCCGTCTTCAGGCGGACGGCCCGCCGCTACTCGATCTGCTCCGAGGACGCCGAGGACGCATACCAGCGCTCGCTCGAGATCCTGCTGACCAAGGCGCCGCCGCTCGAGGGGGACTCGATCGTGCGCTGGATGCAGGTGGTGACCAAGCGCGAGGCGCTCTCGGTGCGGCGCCAGCGCGAGCGGCTTCTCAGCGGCGGGCACTCGGTCGACGGGGACGACGATCGCGACCCCTTCGCCACGATCGCCTCCGATGGAGACGGCCCGACAGAACGCGCCGCCAGCCGCGAGCGGGTGGTGCGCAGCAGGGAGGCGCTTCGCTCGCTCAAGCCGCACGAGCTCCGCGCCCTGGTCCTCAAGGCTCAGGGGTACTCCTACGCGGAGATCGGCAAGATCACGGGATGGAGCCACACGAAGATCAATCGCTGTATGGCCGAGGGGAGGAAGCGGTTCCTGTCGGTCTTCGCCGACATCGAGGAGGGTCGCCGCTGCGAGCAGCTCTCGGCCGCGCTCTCGGCGCTGGCTGACGGGGAGGCCGACGTCGCCGGCGCGGACGACGTCGGCCTGCACCTCCGCAGTTGCGCGACCTGCAGGGCCAAGTTGCGGGCCTTCCGCGCGATCCCGGATCGCGTCTTCGAGCTGTTCCCCGCCGGCCCCGCCCTCGATCAAGGCACGGGAGGGCGCGCTCACGAGTGGCTCGCCGACAAGGTCGGAGGCGCAGTCGATCGCGTCCGGGAGTCGGCCTATGCGATCGCGCACCGGGGGACCGGCTCCGAGGGCGAGGCCGCCGCCGGCGGGATCGCCGGGGGGCTGCAGGCATCGGCCACCAAGGCCCTCGCTGTCTGCGGTGTCGCGATCGCGGGCGGCGGCGGCGCCTACTGCGCCGTCAACGGCGTCGCCCCCGGTGACCTCATTCCGGGCCGAGGCGATCCCGAGAAGGTCGCCGAGGAAGTCCCGCCCCAGCACGCCGCGCCCGTTGATCCCACCGGCGTCACCCGGCCGGAGCTGACCCCGACCGAATCGGCCGAGGCCGCCGACGTCGCACCCGCTTCCGAGCCCCTCACCCAGGCTCAGCAGACCAGCAAGGAGCTCGGCTTCGAACAGGCAACCCCTTCCAGCTCATCCGCATCCTCGTCAGGCGGCGGCGAGTTCGGCGCCCCGTCAGGCGGAGGCTCGGGAGGCTCGGGCGGAGGGTCCGGAGGGGGGTTCGGGTTCGAGTGAGGGGGCGCGTCGCAAGGACCTTCAGCCGCGCACTCGTTGCGTCGGTGGCGCTGGCCGCCCTCTTCGGCGCCGAAAGCGCGAGCGCAGGTACCTACGTAGCGACGGAGTGCTCGACGCTGAATCCATCGGCCGCCGACGCAGTCTCCTCGACCAACACCACTGTGTACCCGCGCACTACCGACTGCTCAGAAACGGACGAGGGCGATGTCGGCATGCAGGTCACCAACACCGGCGGCGTGGGTTCCAGCTACGCATATGGCGTTTGGAGCTTCCCGGCTCCTAGCGGAGCCGTCTTCAGCGAGGTT
>VGBV01000011.1 GCA_016870325.1 Actinomycetota bacterium | reverse complement strand
GCGCGCAGGGCGGCGGCGACCTTGCCCGCCGCCTCGTCGGCGTTGACGTTGTAGGAGTGCCCGTCGCGATCGGTCCCGACCGATGCGATCACGGGGACGTAGTCCTCGGCGATGTGGTTGATGACGTCGACGTTGACGCGCTCGATCTCGCCGACGAAGCCGACCCGCTCGGCGTTGGCGGCGGGCCTGACCTCGAACAGTCGTCCGTCCTCGCCACCGAGCCCGACGGCGGGCTGGCCGTGGCGGCTGATCCGGGTGAGGATGTCGGAGTTGATCTTGCCGAGCAGCACCATCTTCGCCACCTCGACGGTCTGCTCGTCGGAGACCCGCAGGCCCTCGACGAACTTCACTTCCATCCCCAGGCGCTCCATGTAGTCGGTGATCTCGGGGCCGCCGCCATGCACGATCACCGGGTTCAGGCCGACGTACTTGAGCAGCACCACGTCTGTCGCGAACGCCTCACGCAGCTCCTCGTCCCGCATCGCCGAGCCGCCGTACTTGATCACGATCGTGCGCCCGTGGAACTGCCTGATGTAGGGCAGCGCCTCGAGCAGGGTCTCGACCGAGGTGGTCATGGCTGGCCGGCTGGGCTCGGGCATGTCAGGTCGTGTACTCCGCGTTGATCCGGACGTAGTCATAGGTCAGGTCGCTGAAGTAGAGGTGGGTCGAGGCCTCGCCCCGGCCAAGCCGCACGCTGAGCTCGGGCTCGGCCGTGTCATCGGCCAGCTCGGTCGCGTCGATGCGGTCGGGCCCCAGCTCCTCCAGCTCCTCGCCGGCGAGGGCCTGCCCTGCGGCCTGGGAGATCCGGCCCCAGTTGGGATCGCGCCCGAACAGCGCCGTCTTCACCAGCGGCGAGTTGCCGATCGCGCGGGCCACGCGCTCAGCCTCATCGCGGTCGCGGGCCTCGCAGACCTCGATGCGCCCGACCCGGGTGGCCCCCTCCCCGTCGGCGGCGATCTCGAGCGCGAGCTGCAGCAGCACGGCTTCGAGCAGGCCGCCGGGAAGCGGCTCCCCGGAAGCGCCGGTCGCCTGCAGCAGCACGGTGTCGTTGGTGCTCATCTGGCCGTCCACGGTGATCCGCTCCATCGAGCCGGCGAGGGCGGCGCGGAGATCGGAGTCGGCGTCGTCGATGAGGGCGTCGGTCTGCACGAAGCAGAGCATGGTTGCGAACCCGGGCTCGATCATCCCCGCCCCCTTCGCCTGGGCCGAGAGCGTCACTCCTCCGGCTCGGACAGTGCAGCACTTGGGACCCTGGTCGGTGGTCATGATCGAGCGCGTGAACTCGGCGCCGCCGCGCTCGGAGACGGCTCCGGCCGCCTCGGAGACCGCGGGAATCACCAGCTCGGCCTCGAGCGGCACCCCGATCGTGCCCGTCTCGGCGACGGCGACGCTCGCGGGCTCCAGCCCGAGCGCCTCGGCCGCGGCGTCGCGCATCCCCGCCGCGTCGCGGTAGCCCTGCTCGCCGGTGGCCGCGTTCGCGTTCCCGGAGTTGACGGCGACCGCGCGGATCGAGCCGTGGTCGCACTCCTCGCGGCAGAGCCTGACCGGGGCGGCGGCGGAGGCGTTCGCGGTCAGCGCCAGCGCCGAGCGCACTGCCTCGTCGTCGCAGACCAGCACCCCGACGTCGGTCTCGCCGCCCTTGAGGCCGCAGGCGACGCCGCCGGCGCGGAAGCCGGGTGCGAGCTGAGCGGGGTCGAGCTCCTCGACGCCGGATGGCGGCTCGACCCAGCGGCTGCGGAAGAACGAACGATGCGGCGCGTCCTCCGCTGCGCGTCCGGGCGCGCCTTGGGCGCTCACGAGATCCCCTCCCCCTCGGGCAGTCCCAGCATCAGGTTCAGGTTCTGGATCGCCTGGGACGCCGCCCCCTTCCAGAGGTTGTCGATCACGGCGAAGGCGATCACCCTGCCCCCGTCGGCGGCGGTGACGTGGATCCGGCAGAGGTTGGTTCCGCGAACGGAGCTGACCCCGGGCGGCTGATCGGAGAGCTGCACGAAGGGCTCCTCCGCGTAGCGGTCCCGATAGAGCGCGCGCAGCTCCCCGGCATCCAGGTCGCCCGCGCCGCTGACGTAGCAGCTGACCAGCTCACCGTGGTCGAAGGGCAGCAGGTGCGGGATGAAGGTGACCGGGATCGCGCGGCCCCCAGAGCCGTTGCCCGTCGCGGCCAGCGCGGTCAGCTCCTGCTCGATCTCCGGCATGTGGCGGTGGCCGCCCACCTTGTAGGGGCGGCTGTCCTCGCTCCGCTTCAGCGCCTCCATCTCATCCGCCGCGCCCCGCCCCGCGCCCGAGACGCCGGACTTGGCGTCGACGATGACGTCCTCGATCAGCCCCGCCTCGGCGAGAGGCGCCAGCGCCAGCACGGTCGCGGTCGGGTAGCAGCCCGGGTTGGCGACCAGGCCGGCCCCGGCGATCGCCTCCCTGTTCAGCTCGGTCAGCCCGTAGGCGGCGCCGTCCAGCAGGTCGGGGTCGCCGTGGGGCCCGTACCAGCGCTCGTAGGTCGGCACGTCGCGCAGGCGGAAGTCGGCCGAGAGGTCGACGACGCTGATCCCGAGGCCGCGCATCTCTGCCACGACCGGCGCCGAGGCCCCGTGCGGGTAGGCCACGATCGCGGCGTCGATCCCGTCCAGCGAGCCCAGGTCGAGCTCCTCGAGCGCGATCGGCGCGGTGTGCTGGGGGTAGAGCTCGCGCAGCGCGACGCCGACGTCGCTGCGCGCGGTCGCGTGGACCAGCTCCAGTCGCGGGTGCAGCCAGCACAGCTCCGCCGCCAGCGCGCCCGCGTAGCCGGAAGCGCCTGCGACCAGAACCCGCGCGACGGCATCCGCCGCCAGGGGTTGGGGGCCCCCGCTACTCACGCAGGCTCCCTCCGACCTCGCCGATCGCCGCTGTGATCGCCTCGCGGCGCCCGGCCACCTCCTCGTCGGTGAGCGTGCGGTCAGGCGCCCGGAAGGCGAGCTGCAGCGCCAGGCTGCGGCGCCCCTCGCCGACCTGGTCGCCGCGGTAGAGGTCGAAGATCCGGGCCGAGACAAGCAGCTCGCCGCCCGCCTCGAGCACCCGCTCGCGCAGCTCCCGGGCCGAGACCTCGTCGGGCAGGACCACGGCCAGGTCCTCGTGCACCGGCGGGAAGGTGGTGACGTCCTCGTAGCGCTCGCGCCCGGCCCCCGCGGCGGCGATCAGCGCGCCGCTGTCGAGCTCGAAGCCGGCCGCCGACTCGAGGTCCCAGGAGCGGGCGACCAGGGGATGCACCTCGCCGATCCAGCCCGCCGCGACCGGGTCTCCGCGCGCGCCCTCGTCGTCCAGCGGGGCGAGCACGATCGCGGCCGAGCGGCCCGGGCTGAGGAACGGCTCCGGCGCCGCCTCGACCTCGACCTCGGCGCCGAGCTGCGCGCAGAGCGCCTCCAGCAGGCCCTTGACGGCGAAGAAGTCCACGGGTGCGCCCTCTCCGCGCCAGCTCCGCGCCGGGGCCCCGCTCGCGAGCAGCCCGAGCCGGTGCGGCTCGGAGACCGGCGCGGGGTGTCGGCCCAGCACCGCCGCGGCCCCGGATTCGACCAGGTGGACGCGGCCCGACTCGTACAGCGTCACCCGCTCGGCGCCGCGAGAGAGGTTGAGCCGGGCGGCGTCCAGCAGGCTGCCGAGCAGCGTCGCCCGCATCGCCGACTGCTCGCCCGAGAGCGGGTTGCCGAGCGAGACCAGCCGGCGCCGAGGATCGTCCTCGGGCAGGCGCAGACGGTCGCCGAGCGCCGCGTCGGCGAAGCTCCAGCCGACGATCTCGTCGGCGCCCAGGCCCCGGAGCACGTCCTCGGCGCGGCGGCGCAGCCGCTGCTCCCGGCTCAGACCGCCCACGGTCGGCGCCGACGGCAGCGTGCTCGGCAGCGTCTTGTCGAGGTCGCCCAGCCGCGCGACCTCCTCGATCAGGTCGGCCTCGCGCCGCACGTCGGAGTCGCGCTCGAGCGGCACCGTGGCGGCGATCTCACCGCCCTTCGCCTTCCTCAGCTTCACACCGAACCCGAGGCTCTCGAGGCGCTCGGCGCAGGTCTCGCCATCGACCTCCATCCCGATCAGCGCCTCGACGCGCGGCACCCTGAGCGAGACGACGCGCGGCTCCGGCTCGCCGGCGGAGACGTCGATCGTCCCCGGCACCAGCCTGGCCCCGGCCAGCTCGACCAGCAGCCTCGAGGCGAGGTGCTGGGCGCGCATCGTCAGCGCCGGGTGCAGCTGCTTCTCGAACCGGGCCGAGGCCTCCGAGCGCAGGCCGAGCCTGCGCGAGGTGCGCAGGATGTTGACCCCGTTCCAGGTCGCGACCTCGAGCAGCACCCTGGTCGTGGCCTCGGAGACCTCGGAGCGCCGGCCGCCCATGATCCCGGCGATCGCGGAGGGGCCCTCGCGGTCGCAGACGAGCACCGCGCCGGCGTCGAGCTCGCGCTCGACGCCGTCGAGCGTGGTCAGCTTCTCACCCGCGGCCGCCGCTCGGATCGTCAGCTCGCCGCCGGGGACCTCGTCCAGGTCGAACGCGTGCAGCGGCTGGCCGCAGAGCAGCATCACGTAGTTGGTGATGTCGACGACGTTGTTGATCGGCCGCTGGCCGGCCGCGATCAGGCGCGCCCTCAGCCACAGCGGCGAAGGGCCGACGCTGACGTCGGTGAAGACCCGGGCGGTGAAGCGCGGGCAGAGCCCGGGAACCTCGACCGTGACCGAGGCGAGGTCCTCGAGCGCTCCCTCCCCCTCGGCCGGCGCGTCCTCGGCCCAGGGCTCGGGGGCCAGCTCGGCGCCGGTGACCGCGTGCACCTCGCGCGCGACGCCGAAGATCGCGAGGCAGTCGGAGCGGTTCGAGGTCACCTCCAGCTCGAGCACCGCCTGCGAGAGCGGGATCACCTCGCCCAGCGGCGTTCCGGGCGCCGGAGCCCCCTGACCGTCCAGCACGATGATCCCGTCGGCGTCCTCGCCGAGCTCGATCTCGGTCTCCGAGAGGATCATCCCGTCCGACTCGACGCCGCGCAGCTTCGCCTTGCGCAGCTTGGTCCCGTCGGGAAGCACGGCGCCCGGCAGCGCCACGGGCACCGTCTGCCCGGCCGCGACGTTCGGGGCGCCGCAGACGATCGTGCGCTCGCCGCCGCCGGTGTCGACGACGCAGACGCTGAGCCGGTCGGCGTCGGGATGCGCGTCGACCGAGCTGACGTGGCCGATCACGAAGCCGTCCGCCGAGGGCGTCCCGGCGCGCGTCACGCGCTCGACCTCGGTCCCGGTCATCGCCAGGCGCTCGGCCAGCCGCTCCGGTTCCCAGCCGGGATCGCAGTACTCGGCCAGCCACTCCAGCGGCACCCTCATCCGCAACCCCTGATCCGCCGGCCCCTCATGAGAACTGCTCCAGCATGCGCACGTCGTTGTCGAGGAACCGCCGCAGGTCGGGCACGCCGTAGCGCAGCATCGCGATCCGCTCGACCCCCATCCCGAAGGCGAACCCCTGCACGCGGTCGGGGTCGTAGCCGCCGTCAGCGACGAAGCCGAACACGTTCGGGTCGACCATGCCGGCGCCCCCGACCTCGATCCAGCCGACCCCCTTGCAGAGGCCGCAGCGCGAGCCGTCGGCGAGCGAGCCCGAGCCGTCGCAGGCGAAGCAGGAGACGTCGAACTCGACGCTGGGCTCGGTGAAGGGGAAGAAGTGCGGCCGCATGCGCGCCTCGCGGCCCTCGCCGAAGATCCCCCGCAGCATCTCCAGCAGCGTCCCCTGCAGGTCGGCGAGGGTGATGTCCTCGGCCACCGCGAGGCCCTCGACCTGGTTGAACATCGGCGAGTGGGTGGCGTCGGAGTCGCGGCGATAGACCTTGCCGGGGACGACGACGAAGATCGGCGGCTCCTGGGCCTCCATCGCGCGCACCTGCATCGGCGAGGTGTGGGTCCGCAGCACGACCAGCTCCTCGTCCGGGGTGGCGGCGCCGCCCTCGCCCCCGCCGTCCGCGGCGGCGCGGGCGGCCGACATAGCCGCCTGGGTCAGCGACCCCGGCGCCACGTAGAAGGTGTCCTGGCTCATCCGCGCGGGGTGCCCCGGCGGGTGGTTCAGCGCGGTGAAGTTGTAGTAGTCGAGCTCGACCTCGGGCCCCTCGAGCACCCGGTAGCCGAGGCCGACCATGATGTCCTCGATCCGGCGGCGGGTGCGCGAGATCAGGTGGGGGTGGCCGACGGGGGGCGCCGGCGCCCCCGGCAGGGTGACGTCGACCGCGTCCGAGGCCAGCCGCGACTCGAGCTCGGCCGAGTCGAGCTCGGCGGCGCGTTCGGAGATCAGCGCCTCGAGCCTCTGGCGGGCCTCGTTGCCCCGCTTGCCCACGGGCCCGCGCTGGTCGGCGGGCAGCTCGGCGATGCCGCGCAGGATCCCGGTCAGCTCGGCCTTGCGGCCGAGGTGGGTGACGCGCAGCTCCTCCAGCTCGGCGCTGCCGGAGGCCGCGGCGATCTGCTCGGCCGCCTCCCGCTCGATCTGCTCGATTCGCTCAACCATCGCCGGAGTCCCCCATCTTCGCCTGGGCGGGCGACGATATCCGCTGCAAGGCGATCGCCGCCGCCGCCGCGACGTTGAGCGACTCCGCCCCCGCCCGCAGGGGGATCGTCACCCGCGTCTCGCACTCCGCGATCACCGCCTGCGGCAGGCCCTCGCGCTCGGAGCCGAGGCAGATCGTCGCCGGGGTCCCCAGCGACTCCAGGGGCTCGCCGTCGTGGGCGACGAGCGCCGCGCGCGGCGCCGGGGTCGCCGCCACCTCGCCCTTCGCCAGGCCCTGGCCGAATACCGCCCCCATGCTCGCGCGCACGGCGCGCGGGCCGAAGGGATCGGCGCAGCCGGGCCCCAGCACCACGGTGCCGCCCACGAGCGAGGATGCGGTGCGCACGATCGTGCCGACGTTGCCGGGATCCGAGACCCCGTGCAGGTAGATGCAGGGCGGCTCCAGCTCCTCGGCCCAGCGCTGGCGCCAGACCCCGATCACCCGGGTCCCGGAGCCCAGCGCCGCGACGCCGTCCAGCAGCTCGGGCTCGACCTCGGTGCCCCCGAGGCCCTCCCCCGCGGCGCACAGCAGCTCGAGGGGCTCGGCGCCCGTGGCCCGGCCCGCCTCGAGCAGGTCCTCGCCCTCGGTCACGAAGAGCCCGTCCGCGTCCCGGGCGCGCTTGCGTCCCAAGCGGCGGACCAGCTTCAGCTTCTCGTTTTGTGGGCTCGTGATCATTTGGCTCGGAACGAAAAAGGGCGGCCGCTTTGCGGACCGCCCGGGGAAAACGCGTGTGGTGCATCGGCTCAGGCCGCCGCACCCTCCCGGGCTAGCTCCACGAATCGGCGAAAGCCGTCGGGGTCGTTGACGGCGATCTCGGCCAGCATCTTGCGGTTCACCTCGACGCCGGCCTCGTTGAGGCCGTGCATGAACTGGGAGTAGCTCATGCCCTCCTGGCGCGCGGCGGCATTGATGCGCGTGATCCAGAGGCGGCGGAAGTCGCGCTTGCGGTTGCGCCTGTCGCGGTAGGCGTAGGCGTCCGAGCGCATCACCTGCTCGTTGGCGAAGCGGTAGCTCGAGTGCTTGCGGCCGTAGTAGCCCTTTGCCCGGTCCAGGACCTTCTTGCGGCGCCTGCGGCGCGCGACGGCGTTGGTGGCGCGCGGCATCAGCGACCCGCCTTGCCGGGCAGCAGGCCCTCGACCCGGCGCCTGTCGGCGCGGGAGATCTCCGAGGGACGGCCGAGGCGCCGCTTGCGCTTCGGCGACTTCTTCTCGAGGATGTGGCTGCGGTTGGAGCGCCGCCCGCGGAGCTTGCCGCTCGCGGTCTTGTGGAAGCGCTTCTTGGAGCCGCTGTGTGTCTTCATCTTCGGCATCGGGGCGACTATTGAAGCAGAGCCGGCCGGGGAAGTTGAGGCGAAACGCCCGCACGCCCAGGCGCGGGCGGGCGCTCGTACGAAGGTCCAATGCCGCGGCCAAACACTTGTCCAGCCTGGCCCGGTCGGGCTCATGGTCGCGATGTCCAGCGGATTGGCCTTTGGTTCGAGACAGCCGCCCAGCCACCGATCAAGGCTGGGATGGCGAAGACACTCTCCACCGTCCTCACCGCCGCCGCCCTCGCCCTCGCCCTGGCCGGGCTCGCGGCGCTCTCCGCCGCCGGCCACGGCGGCGTCGTCTCGGACGCCGAGGCCGCAACCAGCGCCAGCGCCTGCGGCGTCAAGCTCGCGCCCCAGTCCCGCACCGTCCGCCGGGGCGGGCGCGTGCTGCTGCAGGGGACGGCCTGCGACGCCGGCGACTCGTCTTCCGCCCCGCGCACCGTGCAGGTGAAGCTGCGCAAGGGCAAGCGCTGGGCGACCGTCGCCAAGGCCCAGACCGACGCCGGCGGCGAGTTCAGCGTCTGCGCCCGCGTAAGCGTCCCCCGCCAGGCCAAGGTCGCCCGCCTGCGGGCCACCACTGCAGGCGGCGCGGGAACCACCACGGTCCGCGTCGGCCGCAGGGGCTCGACCTCCTGCAAGCCCCTCAACGCGTCTCCCCCGGCCGAGACCGGCAACCCCAACTGCCCGCTCTCCCAGCCCGCTTCCGACATCGGCTACACGCTGCCCTCGGCCTGCACCACCGTCGCCTCCGACACCTCCCAGAACCCCGACCCGATCCCCTTCTACGGGCGCATCGACTGCGCCCACGCCTCGCGCCACCAGAAGATCTCCTCGGGCGGGGACCCCGCCCCCACGGCCACCGGCGGCTCCCAGGGCGACAGCGCCCACCGTCGCATGACGGTGATCGACGGCGACGACTTCTGGGGCGAGCGCTGCGAACTTGGGATCAACGAGAAGAACGGCCCCGTCGCCTTCTACCACGAGGGCATGCGCCGGGTCACCTACGCCTCCTTCAAGTTGAACGACAGCTTCCCGCTGCAGACCCAGAAGTGGCAGGGCGTGCTGCAGATGAAGCAGGCCCAGTCCTCCGACAACGGCGGCGGCACCCCGGTGCTCTCGCTGAGCGCCTTCGACGGGCACTGGTCGCTTTGGCACAGCGCCCCCGGCTACACCGACGAGGACTTCAAGCTCTGGCAGGTCCCCGCCTCCAAGAACCTCTGGACGCGGATCGCGATCGACGCCCTCTACTCCCAGCACGAGAGCGTCGGCTGGGTGAAGGCCTACATCGACCTCAACGCCGACGGGGACTTCGAGGATGCCCAGGAGCAGAGCCCCCGCTTCCAGACCAACACGCTCAAGTACGAGACCGGAACCGACACCTCCGACGGCATCGCCGCCGGGCAGTCGATCCCCTCCCACCTGCGCGTGGGGATGTACCACCACCAGGACATCCCCTGCGCGGCGCCGGTCGGGTGCGCGGTCGAGGCGGACAACCTGCAGGTCGTGAAGCCCTGACGGGCTCAGCGAGCGCGCCCAGGGCAGCTCGGCGCGCCGGCTAGATGTTGAGCACCAGCACGCCGAGCTCGTTTCCCCGCCAGTAATGCCCCTTCGGTACCTCGGTGAAGATGCTCGGCGCGATGCCCTCCCGGCGGCCGAGGTCGCGCATCGCCCCGGTCAAGGACGCGTCGTCGGTGTAGAGAACCAGCCGCCCTCGCCTGTGGCGGATCGCGGTCTCGTACTCGAAGCTCTCGTGCTCGAGCGTCCTCAGGCTGTCGTGGATGAAGAAGTCAACCCCGGTGCGCGCCAGCGCCCGATCCAGGGTCAGACTGGCGTCGCCGTAGACGAGCTCGACCCTGCCGCGGTGACACTCCATGTCGATCAGCCAGCCCGCGTCCGGGTTCACGTCGAATCCGATCAGCCGCCCGGGTGACCCCTCGCTCTCGTTTCGCTCGAGGGCTCGTAGCAGCACCGAAGAGCCGAGCCCATCGTGCACGCCCGACTCGGCGATCACCTGCGGGCGCTCGACGCGCGCCACGCAGTACTGCGCCCTGCGCTTGCCCAGGCGGGGCTCGTCGTCGCGGCGAGCGTTCGAGGCAAGCCCCGCACGCAAGTCGGCGAGCAGCTGCTCGTCGCCCTGCAGCTCCTCCAGGTAGGAGGAGATGGCGCCGGCGTCCGCTCCAAGCGCGTCCGATAGCCAGGCGGCGATCTCCTGCTCGTTCTCGAGCTCGTAGGTGTAGTTGCTGATCTCGCGGCTGTGCAGGAGGTAGTCCCAGGCTTCGCGGGGGCGCGCTCGGATCATCTCGCCGCTGCCCGCCAGCAGCCGTGCCCTGTAGGCGAAGCGAACGGGTGGAAGGCCTCCCAGTCGCTGCCTCAGCCGAGGGGAGCGGAGCATGGCTGCGCGGCTAGCTCGCCGCGGCTTCCCGCTTCTCACCCGGCGCCTCTCGCGGGCGCGAGCAGCATGTGCATGTTGCGGCCCTCCTGCTCGGGCGCCGACTCGATCGTGGCCAGCTCGGAGACGTCCTCGAAGAGGCGGTCGAGCAGCATCCGGCCGCGCTCGGGGTGGGACTGCTCGCGGCCGCGGAACATGATCGTCACCTTGACCTTGTCGTTCTGCTTCAGGAAGCGCTCGACGTGGCCCTTCTTCGTGTTGTAGTCGTGGTCCGCGATCTTCGGGCGCAGCTTGATCTCGCGGACGTTGACCTGGGTCTGGTGCTTGCGGGCGGCCTTGGCCTTCTGCTCCTGCTCGTACTTGTACTTCGAGTAGTCGAGCACGCGGCAGACGGGCGGCTTCGAGTTCGGCGCCACCTCGACGAGGTCGAGGTCGTGCTCCTGCGCGTAGGCAAGGGCCTCGTTGATCGGCCTGACGCCGGCCTGCTCGCCGTTCTCGTCGATCATCCGCACCTCGGGGACGCGGATGCGCTCGTTGATGCGAGTCGTGTCGCGCTCAGGCGGGCGACGGTCGAACCGGGAGACCGCCACTAGCTAGGCATGCTGTCGAGCGTCAAGCGGAACAGGAGGGAGAGTTTGGGAAAGCGGGCACGCGGGCGCTCAGCGGCGCGTCATGGTCGGGGTGCCCGGCATTGGCCGTGAGTATAGACGCACGCAGGCGCGCTGCGGCGCCGCTCACCTGCTCTCGGCGGCGAGCCGCGCGGCCAACTCCCCGGGCTTCATCTGCCCGAGGTCGCCGCCCTCGTGCGAGCGGACCGAGACGACCCCGGCCTCCTGCTCGCGGTCGCCGACGACGAGCATGTAGGGGGCCTTGGCGAGCTCGGCGTCGCGGATCTTTCGCCCGACCGACTCCGAGCGCTCGTCGATCCCGACCCGCAGGCCGGCCTCGCGGAGCTCGGCGGCGATCTCCGAGGCCGCGTCGTTGTGGCGGTCGGCGACGGGCAGCACCGTCGCCTGCACGGGCGCCAGCCACAGCGGCAGCCGGCCGCCGTGGTGCTCGATCAGGATGCCGGCGAAGCGCTCCATCGACCCCAGCAGCGCCCGGTGGATCATCACGGGCCGATGCTCGGCGTTGTCGGCCCCCGTATAGCCGAGCTCGAAGCGCTCGGGCATGAAGAAGTCGAGCTGGCAGGTGCCGAGCTGCCAGGAGCGCCCGAGGGCGTCGGTGACGTGGAAGTCGATCTTGGGCCCGTAGAAGGCGCCGTCGCCGGGGTTGAGCTGGTAGTCGCGTCCGGCGCTCTCCAGGGCGCCGCGCAGCGCCGCTTCGGCCCGCTCCCACTGCTCGGCGCTGCCGATCGACTTCTGCGGTCGCGTCGAGAGCTCGAGCCGCACGTCGTCGAAGCCGAACCGCGCGTAGAGCTCGTCGATCGCCTCGATGATGTCCACGCACTCGCCGGTGACCTGATCCTCGGTGCAGTAGACGTGGGCGTCGTCCTGGGTGAACGAGCGAACCCGCAGCAGCCCGTGCAGGACGCCCTCGCGCTCGTTGCGGAAGACCTTGCCGAACTCGGCCAGCCTCAGGGGCAGCTCGCGATAGGAGTGCCTGGTCGAGCCGAAGACGAGGCACGCGCCGGGACAGTTCATCGGCTTCAGCGCGAAGCGCCGATCCTCCGATTCGACGAAGAACATGTTCTCCTTGTAGTTGTCCCAGTGCCCGGAGCGGTGCCAGAGCTCCTCGTCGAGGACCTCGGGCGTGCGGATCTCGCGGTAGCCGCGCTTGCGCAGCTGGCCGCGAACCTCCTCCTGCATCAGCTCCAGCAGCACGCTGCCGTTGGGCAGCCAGAAGGGCATGCCGGGCGACTCGGGGCGGAAGCGGAAGAGGTCGAGCTCGGGACCGAGCTTGCGGTGATCGCGCTCCTTCGCCTGCTCCAGCATCTCCAGGTGGGCCGCCAGCGCCTTGCGGTCCAGGAACGCGGTGCCATAGACGCGGGTCAGCATCTGGCGCGTCTCGTCCCCGCGCCAGTAGGCGCCCGCGAGCGAGGTCAGCTTGAAGGCCCCGATGCGGCCCGTCGAGGGGCCGTGCGGCCCGCGGCAGAGGTCCTCGAAGGCGCCGTTGCGGTAGAGGGTCACGGTGCTGGCGCCCTCGTCGCGCTGCAGGTCCTCGATCAGCTCGACCTTGTAGTCCTGGCCCTCCTCCCTGAAGTGCTCGACCGCCTCGGCCACGGGAAGCTCGCGCCGCTCGAAGGGCTCGTCGGCGGAGATGTGCTCGCGCATCCGCTCCTCGATCCGCTCCAGGTCCTCGGGCCCGGGCGCCTCGCCCTCGGGGAACTCGATGTCGTAGTAGAAGCCGCTCTCGATCGGCGGGCCGATCGAGATCTTCGCCCCGGGCCAGATGTCGAGCACCGCCTCGGCCAGCACGTGCGCGGCGTCGTGCCGGACCAGCTCGAGCGCCTCGGGGCTCCTGTCGGTGACGATCTCGATCGTCTCGCCGCCGGCGAGCGGCGCCGAGAGGTCGCGCAGCTCGCCGTCGACCTTGAGCGCCAGGGCGGCCTTGGCCAGCCCCGGGCCGATCGCGGCCGCGGCGTCGGCGCCGGTGGCGCCGCTCTCCAGCTCCAGCTCGGAGCCGTCCGGCAGCTCGACCTTCAGCTTCGTCTCGGGCACGGGGCTGATGCTAGTCACAGGCGCGAGCGCGTCCGCGCTCCCGAGCCGGCGCGGCCCACCGCAACTTCCTTCCCAACTGTTAGTTTTCGCTCACGTAAGACCTAGCTGAACCGATGCCCTGCCCTGGTGGGACATCGGCCGGGGGACCCAGTCCCGGGGCGAATCGCAGCGAGCCGGCTGCGTAACGCGACTCTCTTTCGCGTGAGCCCGACAGCTAACCCCGGAAGCGCGAACAAAGAGAGAGGTCAACGAATGCGTCAGAGAGCACTTTTCCGCGTCGGCGCCTGCGCGCTCGCCGGCCTCGTCCTGCTCGCCGGGGCGACAGCGGCCGCTGCGCAGACGGGCGGCGTCGGCGCCGGAACCTCCGAGCAGCCGACCGGCCAACCCGCCGCGGATGGCACCTACTACGACTACTGGTTCGGCGCCCGCGACCTGCGGCTGGGCATGGCGGGCGAGGACGTGAAGACGCTGAACTGGCTCCTGCGCGGACTCGCGCTCGGAACCCCGTTCCACGGCAGCTTCCAGTCACCCACCGACGGCGCCGTGCGCGACTTCCAGGCCTCGGTCGGCGTCGCCCGCGACGGCGTCGTGCGCAAGTCAACCCGCAAGAAGCTGGCGGGCCGGATGCAGGGGCAGATGGCCTCCTGGTACGGCCCGGGCTTCTACGGCAACCGCACCGCCTGCGGCCAGACGCTGACCAGGAAGACGATCGGCGTCGCCCACAAGAAGCTGCCCTGCGGCAGCAGGGTCGTGTTCGCCTACGAGGGCCGCTGGGCCCGGGCCAAGGTGATCGACCGCGGCCCATTCATCGCCGGCCGCACCTGGGACCTGACCGCGCGGCTCGCCGAGCGGCTCGGGACGATCCCGGTCGGCACCGCCGAGGTGAAGGCGGTCGTGGCGCCGTGACCCGACGGCCGATCGCGATCGCCGCAGCGGCGGGAGTGATCGCCGCGCTGGCGCTGTCCGCGATGGCGCCGGCAGCGCAGTTCGGGCAACGGCCCTTGAAGCAGGGGGCCAGCGGCAAGGACGTGCGCGCCCTGCAGCGCAACCTGGCCAAGCTCGGCCACCCGACGCCTGTCAGCGGCGTCTACGGCCCCGACACCAAGCGCAGCGTCAAGGCGCTGGAGCGCAGGCGCAGCTGGCCGATCGACGGCAAGGTCTCGCGCAGGGACGCCGTGCGCATCTCGAAGCTCGCCTCGAAGCGGGCCAAGAAGCCGGGGACGATCTTCTACGTCCACGGCCTCACGCTTCCGACGGTGACGCTGCGGGCGCAGTCCGCGGGCCGCGCGGAGCTCGAGGTCACCGACGCCCGCACCGGCGCGGTGGTTGCCGAGCTCGGCGCCAGCTTCGGATCGGCCGGCACCGGCGCGAAATCCTGGAACGGGCAGGCCAGCGCCGGCTACTACGCGCCCGACTCGACCTACCGGATCGCGCTCGCGGACCCCGGCAGCGCCCGCGCCGCGATCACGGGCGGGCAGACGAAGCCCTTCCGCCTGCGCCTGCGCACCTTCCCGGTACCCGGGCCGCATGGCTACGGCGGCGCCGCATCACGCTTCGGCGCCTCTCGTACGGGGCACACCCACCAGGGCCAGGACATGTCGGCGGCGTGCGGCGAGCGCCTCTACGTGGTCGAGGGCGGCACGGTGACGACCAAGGCCTATCAGGCGAGCGGGGCCGGCCACTACGTCGTCATTCACGGCGCCGCGACGGGCAGCGACTACGTCTACATGCACATGCCGAAGCCGACCTGGGCCGCCAAGGGACAGACGGTCTTCACCGCCCAGCAGATAGGAAAGGTCGGAACGACGGGTTCCTCGACCGGCTGCCATCTGCACTTCGAGCGCTGGACGGCCCCCGGCTGGTACGTGGGCGGCCGCCCCTATGACCCGCTGTCCGAGCTTCTCTACTGGGACAAATACTCGTAGCTACGTGGCCGGGTCGACCCTGAACTTCTTCCGCTGGGCGTTCGCCGGCTTGAAGAACAGCGCCACCGAGGGCTTCAGCCGCCAGTTCTTCGGCAGCACCCCGTCCGGGTAATTGAGGAACTGCTTGAACAGCTTGAACGCGGGCCCACAGAGGATGATCGAGCCCCTCGGGATCACGATCCGGTAGCTGCCCCTGGGGAAGGAGAGCGGCCCGATCGTGTCGTTGTGCAGCACCTGGAAGGAACCGGGGCAGACCGAGCCGTAGGTGTTCGGCTTGTGCTGGCCACCGCCGGTGCGCGCGACCGTGAAGCCCGCCTGGCCGTTCTGGGTGAACTTGGCCCGGCCCTGGCCCTGGGCGATCACGACCCAGCCGTCGGGGAGCCTGCCGTCGTAGTCGACGAGGAACCGCGTGAACAGGCTCGAGGCCGTCGCGCAGGCGAGTCCTGGGCGCTGCGTGGTGATCGTGTACTGACCGGCCGGCAGCACCGCGGGGCCGATGCGGTCGTTGTGCAGGACGCGGAAGCTGGAGGGGCACTTGACCCCCGACGCCTGCGCCTTCTGCGCCGCCGCCTGCGGCGCGGTGATCGCGAGCGCCGCCACGACGGCTCCGAGCATGATCGAAGTCCTCTTCATCGCCTCTCCCTTTCGTCCCCCGCTCTACGTGACCAGATAACAACAGATTCTCAGCCGGGTTGCGGTGCCGCCGTCAGTCCGCGAGCGGCACCGCGATCGCGAGATAGACGGCGATCGAGAGCAGGTCCTGGATCACGGTGGCCAGGGGCCCGGAGCCGAAGGCGGGGTCCCGTCCCAGGCGCTGGAAGCACCACGGCAGCACCATCGCCACCGCCGTCGCGATCGAGCAGCTCGCCACCAGCGCCAGGGCAACCGCGATCGCCACCGAGACGTCCCCCCAGCCGATCCAGACGAACGGAAGGAAAGCCAGCCCGACCAGGATGCCGGTGATGGCACCGGTGAGGAGCTCCCGCCGCACCACCTCCCTGACGGTGACCCCGACCGAGAGCCCCCGGATCAGGATCGCCTCCGTCTGGGTGCCCACGGCGTCCGCCATGTAGACGACGGCCGGGACGAAGAACGCCACCAGCACCACCCTGTCGAGCGTTTCCTCGAAGGAGCCCACCAGAATCGCCGAGGCCATAGCCCCGACGAGCCCCAGCAGCAGCCACGGCAAACGGTGGCGGAGCCGCTCAGGGACGGATTCGCGCGCCGCGCGCCGCGCTCGCCCGGTGCCTGCCGTGAGGCCGCCGAAGCGCGCCAGGTCCTCCTCGTGCTCCTCGGCCAGCACCCCGAGCATTCGCTCCGGCGGGATCAGCCCCACGAACGAACCGTCCGGCGCCAGGACCGGCACGGAGCGCCCGCCGGCCTCGGCGGCGCGCGAGGCGGCGAGCTCCTGGCTCGCGTCACCCGGGACGGGCTGAATCTCGTCCACGGCCAGCGAGGTCACCCGCTCCCCAGGGGGAGCGGCCAGGAGCTTCTCCATCGGGACAAGGCCGATCAGCGTGTCGTCATCGAGGACCGCCACGGAGGCAACCGACTCGAACCGGCGGCCCGCGAGCGCATCCCGCACCTCGCCGGCGCTTTGGCCGGGCGAGGCCGTGGGGACCGCCAGGGTGGCGTGATCAGCGGCCGATGCGGCGGAGTCCCCGGCCATCAATGGGCGTAACTGGGCTCGAACCAGTGACCTCCGCCTTGTCGAGGCGGCGCTCTCCCAACTGAGCTATACGCCCGAGGGCCGAAAAGGTACCAGCGGCCGCGCGGGCGCCGCGGGGCCGCTGCGCGCTCAGCCCTGGGCGATCGGGGACTTCGGCTGCTCGACCGTCGGCTCCACCGGCAGCTTGCCCTTGGCGCGCATCGTCACCTTGAATGTCTCGAGCGTGTCGAACTTGGGCCTCCAGCCGGTCTCGGCCTTGAGCTTCTCGGTCGAGACGACCCAGGAGTAGCGCAGGAAGTTGAGGTTGCCGGCGGGAGCGTCGGTGTTGGGGACCCGCAGCCGCCAGAGGGCGTTGTTGAAGCGCTTCATGTTCTTGAGCGAGACTTCGCGCATCTTCTGGCCCACCATCTCGGCGGACTGGCGCCAGGTCATCGTGCCGTCGCCGGCGAGGTTGAACGGGCCCGGCGCCTTCGCGTCGAGCAGCGCGAGCAGCGCCGAGACGACGTCGTCCTCGTGGACGAGCTGGAACTCCTCGTCCTGGCCGTCCAGGACCGGGAAGAAGGGGGCGTTGACCCAGGCCTTGACGATGTAGTTGTCGACGTTCGGCCCCATCACGATGCAGGGGCGGACCCAGGTGATGACGCGGTCGGGATGCTCGTGGCCCCAGATCTGGCAGACGCGGTCGGCCTCGGCCTTGTCCTTGGCGTAGGAGAAGTCGGGGGCGCCGCGCACGGGCCAGTCCTCGGCCATCGGCTTCGGGTTGTCGGGCCAGGCGCCGTAGGCGGAGGCGGACGAGGTGACCAGCACCTGCTGGGTGCCGGCCTCCGTGGCCGCCCAGAGGGTGGCGTGGGTGCCGTTGACGTCGACGTCGTACATGCGCGCGTCGTCGTGGATCGGGTTGAGGATGAATGCCAGGTGGATCAGGCAGTCGACCTCGTGGCGCTCCAGCAGCTCGCGGGTCGCGTGGCGGTCGCGGACGTCGCCCTTGACGTAGGTCGTCTTCGGCCAGGTGCGCTTCGGCGCGGCCACGTCGACGTTGACGATCAGCTCCGTCTTCTCGCGGGCCGAGAGCTCGTCGATCAGGCGCCCGCCGATGTAGCCGGAGCCTCCTGTGATCAGGTAGCGCACGCCGTGATCCTATCCTGGCTGCGCGGCCAATGTTTGCGAGGGACTCCTCACCCGCCGCGCTGCAGGATTCCCCCCGCAAATCACGCATCGGCGAAACTTCGCCCCGCTCCGGTGTTAGTGTCTCCTGAAAGGCTCGAATCGCGCCGAAGCGGCGCTGAGCGAGAGCCGACGAGCTTGAAGGACCGACGGGCCGGGAACTCGATTTCCGGCGGCACGTCCTTTCGGAGCAAAGGGCCCCCTTACCGGGGCCCTTTTCCGTGCGCCGTGGGCCCGTGGGGTCAGTCCGCCCCAGCCGACCTGCCCGCTCCCTAAGGTCCGAGCCGTGACCACACTGTTCGTCGCGGTCGGGGGGATGCTCGGGGTGCTCGCCCGCTGGGGGCTGTCCCGCGTCACACTGCACACGGAGGCCCTGATCTGGACCACGGTCGGGATCAACGTCGTCGGCTCCTTCCTGCTCGGGCTGCTCGTCGCCGAGCAGTGGTTCGGCCGCGACCTGCGCGAGGGCATCGGCGTCGGCTTTCTCGGCGGCTTCACGACCTTCTCCACCTTCTCGGTCCAGGCGGTGCTGGAGGTCGACGGCGGCCGTCCCGACACCGCCGCCGTCTATGTGCTCGCCTCGGTGCTCGGCGGCCTCGCCGCCGCCGCGCTCGGCTACTGGCTGGGACGCGAGCTGGCCTGACCGGCTCCGCCGGGTGCGGGCTCGACGCGCAGCGTCAGGCCCTCGGTGCCCGTCACCCTCACGGCCTCCCCCACCGCCACCGGCTCGCTCCCGCGCGCCCTCCATACCTCGCCGCGGAACTTGACCCTGCCCTCGGGGTCGAGCGCGCGCACGACCTCGGCCCGCTCGCCCACGTGCCCCTCCACCCCCGTGCGCACCTTGCGCCGAGCCTGGTAGCGGAACCAGAAGACCTGCTCGACGACCTCGACCGCGATGCCGACGAAGACGGCGACGATCCCCCAGGGGGAGGGCAAGACGAAGATCGCCAGCGCGATCGCGACGAGGACGACGGCCATCCGCCCAGCCTAGGCGCAGAGCCGTCGCGAATGGCCCCCGACCGCTCGATCGACGCCTTTTTCACGCCCGGCGTGAGATTTGCGTCAACCGCGCGCGCCGCCGCGGCATGCGCCTACCGGCTCAAGGCGCCAACCGGAATCGAACCGGTGTAAACGGCTTTGCAGGCCGCTGCGTAGCCACTCCGCCATGGCGCCGGGCGGGGCTAGCGTAGCCAAGGGGCCGCGGCGACGATCGACGTGATCTCGGGTGGGCGCTTCCGCATGGGCCTGGGCGTCTCGGGCCCGCAGGTCTCCGAGGGCTGGTACGGGGTCCCCTTCACCCGCCCCCTCGCCCGCACGCGCGAGTACGTCGAGGTCGTGCGCAGGGCGTGGGCGCGCGAGCTGGTGGAATACGAGGGCGAGGAGTTCCAGTTCCCGTCCGTGGGCGGCACCAGCCTCGGCAAGCCGCTGAAGCTGATGATCGGCCCGGTGCAGGAGCGGGTGCCGATCTACCTCGGCGCGATCGGGCCGAAGGCGATCGTGCAGACCGGCGAGACCGCCGACGGCTGGCTGCCCGCCTTCTTCAACCCGCACGACGCCGACGAGCTGCTGGCCGGGCTCGACCGAGGGCTCGAGCGCTCGGGCCGCGACCGCGGGGCGATCGAGATCGCGCCGCTGGTGCCCGTCTCGGTCGGGGACAGCCTCGCCGATGCCCAGCAGGCGGTCAGGCCCTTCATCGCCTTCTACCTCGGCGGCATGGGCGCCAAGGGCAAGAACTTCTACGTCGATCTCTGCGAGAGGTACGGCTTCGGCGCCGAGGCGAACGAGATCCAGGACCGCTTCCTGGCCGGAGACCGGATGGGCGCGATCAAAGCCGTCAGCGAGGACATCATCGAGGTCGGCGCGATCGCCTGCGAGCCGGCCGAGCTCGATGGCCGCCTCGCCGCCTATGCGGCCGCCGGCGCCGACTCGCTGGTGGCGATGCCGTTCGGAAGCGACCGCACCGCTACGATCGCGGCGCTCGCGAGCTTCGGCTCCTAGCCGCGCTTCGAGGCCACGAAGTCCGCCAGGCTGCCGAGCGTCTCGAAGGTCTCCGCCGTGAGCTCGTCGGCTTCGATCTCGATCCCGAAGCGGTCCTCCAGCGCGGTTACCAGCTCGAGCACGGCCATCGAATCGAGCTCAGGCAGGGAGCCGAACAACCGCGTCTCGCTGCCGAGCGAGTCGGCCCGTGACTCCAGCGCGAGCGTCTGGACGAGCACCTGCTTCACCTCCGTGGCGCTCAAGTGAAGACCTCGCGGGGCTGCGGATGGCTGAGAAAGGCCGTCGGGCTCGCGGTCAACCCGTAGGCCCCCGCCTGGAAGACGAGGACGAGCTCGCCGACCTCGGGGCGCGGGAGCTCGACCTGCTCGGCGAGCAGGTCGAGCGGGGTGCAAAGGCAGCCGACCACCGTGACCGTCTCCGTCTCGCCCCCGGTGCGCCCGGCGAGGGCGACCGGGTAGTTGCGGCGGATCACCTGGCCGAAGTTGCCCGAGGCCGCAAGCTGATGATGCAGCCCGCCGTCCACGACCAGGAACGTGGTGCCGCGCGAACGCTTCCTGTCGATGATCCGGGTTGCGTAGACCCCGCACTCCCCGACGACGTAGCGCCCGAGCTCGAGCACCACGCGGGCCTCCGGCAGAGCCGGACGCACCCGCTCGGACAGCAGCTGATCCAGGTTGGCGCCCACCGCGGCCAGATCGAGGCGCTGATCGCCGGGGAAATACGGGATTCCGAAACCGCCGCCGAGGTTGAGGTAGGCGACCGGGCCGGGCGCCGCCTCGGCCAATTCGAGGGCTAGGTCCACCGTCCGGCGCTGGGCCTCGCAGAGGATCTCGGCGCTCAGGTTCTGCGAGCCGGAGAAGACGTGAAAACCGAGGAACTCCAGGTCACGGGTGGCGAGCTCCGAGACCAGTTCGGGGACCAGCTCGGCGTCGACTCCGAACTGCTGCGGCCCGCCGCCCATCCTCATCCCCGAGCCGCGAACCATGAAGTCGGGGTTGACCCGGACCGCGACCCGGGGGCGAACCCCGAGCTGCTCGCCGATCCGGGTCACGCGGGCCGCCTCGGTCGGCGACTCGAGCTCGATCGCGACGCCGGCGCGCACCGCGTCGCGCAGCTCCTCGTCCGTTTTTCCGGGACCCGCGAAGCCGATCCTCTCCGGGTCGGCTCCGGCCTCGAGCGCAGCCGCCAGCTCGCCTCCCGAAGCGACGTCGAACCCGTCCAGCGCACCCTGCAGATGGGCGAGCAGCTCCGGCATCGGATTCGCCTTGACCGCGTAGCTGAGCTCGAGCTCCTCGGGCAGGCAGGCGCGCAGCTCGCCGATGCGCCGATCCAGCAGGACCCGGTCATATGCGAAGAACGGCGTCGCACCCAGCTCGTCCGCGAGCTCCTGCAGGGGCCTGCCGCCGACCTCGTAGACCCCCCCGCGCGGCTCGAAGCAGATCAGGTGCTCCTTCACGTGGTCACCAGCTGGCTTCGCAGCAGCGCCCGATCGAGCTTGCCGTTGGGTGATCTGGGCATCTCTTCGCGGGTCACGACCGAGGAGGGAACCATGTAGGTCGGAAGTTCAGCGCGCAGCCGCTTCAGCAGGGCCTCGGAATCGAGCCGGGCGCCCCGGACGGGGCTCGCCACCAACACAACCCGCTGTCCGAGGCGCGCGTCCGCGACGCCGAGCGCGACCGCGTCCGAGACCAGGCCAGTGGCGCGCGCCGCCTCCTCGATCTCGGTGGGGCTGACGCGGTAGCCCGAGGTCTTGATCATCTCGTCGGCGCGCCCGACGAAGTAGAGGAAGCCCTGCTCATCGCGAACGGCGCGGTCGCCCGTCCACACCGCTCTCTCCGCCGAGCTCGCCGCGGACGCCGGCCTGAAGCGCTCGGCGCTCGCCTCGGGATCGCGCCAGTAGCCCATCGCGACCAGAGCGCCGAGGTGGATCAACTCACCCTCCTCCCCAGGCTCGCACTCGGAGCCGTCCTCGCGCACCACCAGCACCTCCGCTCCCGGGATCGCCTTGCCGATCGAATCCGGGCGCGCGTCGACTTCGGAGGGGTCCAGGTAGGTGGAGCGAAAGGCCTCGGTCAACCCGTACATGAGGAAGACGTCCGCGGCCGGAAAGATCGCGCGCAATCGCGCCAACGTCGGCCTCGGCATGCGGCCGCCGGTGTTCGCGATGTAGCGCACGGATTCGACCGCCTCTGGCGGCCATTCCCGTTCCGCCAGCTGGATCCACAGGGGCGGGACACCGGTGAGGCCGGTGATCCGGTGCTCGACGCAGGCGCGCACGACCTCGCCGGGCAGCAGGTACTCCAGCAGCACCGCGTGGGCGCCGGCGCGAAAGGCTGTCGTCAGCTGACTCAGCCCGGCGTCGAAGCTCAGCGGCAGCACCGCCAGCAGGCGGTCGGAAGCGCTGATATCGAGGTACTCGCAGACGCTCTCCGCGCCCGCGAGCAGGTTGCGGTGCGACAGGGCGACGCCCTTCGGCAGGCCGGTGCTGCCCGAGGTGTACAGGATCGCCGCCAGCTCATCGTCCGCGCGGCCGACCGGTTCCGCCGCCGGCCCGGACCCCGGGCCCGGAAGCTCCTCCGCCAGCACGGTCCGCTCGAGCTCAGGGCACTCGGGGAGCACTCCGCTCAGCGCCTCGAGTCGATCTCGCGTCGTCACCAGCACGCGGGCGCCGCTGTGTTCGAGGATGTGGGAGACCTGCGCCGGCTTCAGCAGCGGGTTGACGGGGACGAACGCGCCGCCCGCCGCCGAGGTGCCGAAGATCGAGACGACGGCCTGCGGTCGCTTCTCCATGTAGACCGCGACCCGGTCCCCTGACGCGAGCCCGTCGGCCCGCAATCCGGCGGCACAGGCCGTGACCCGCCGCCACAGCTCGGCGTAGTCGAGCGTGTCCGCGCCGTGGCTGAGCGCCGGCGCGGAGCGGTCGCGCTCTGCCGAGGCGCGCACCAGCTCGTGCAACCCGCTCACCACCGCAGCCGCGCCAGCTCGCTGTAGAGGTAGTCCATCCGCTCCGGGATTCCGTTCGGCGCCAGGAGCATGCGTCGCGGCGCCCGCACGCGCTTGGCCGGGCGGGGCGGCTGAGGCAGGATCGCCCTCTCCGCCAGCTGCGCCACCGCGGCATGCCGGCGCAGCAGGCGCCTCCCGAACGCGCCCGCCAGGCGCAGGTACAGACGCGGGTTGCTGACGTGGAGCAGGATCGCAACCGGCATGCCCAGCCTGCGCTCGAGCCTGAGCACGATGTGGCAGCGCTCGTCGCCCTCCGTCAGGGCCGCCTGCACGACCGCCTCGCAGCCGGCGTGGTCGCGATACGCCGCCAGGTCCGGCCCGCTGAGGGCAGCTTCGACCGCCTCGGGGTCGAAGCTGATCGCGCTCCCCCCCGCTCGTCCTGCGGGCCAGGGCAGCGGGGGCACGAGCGCGGCGGGCCCCGGCAGCCAGCTGAAGCCCAGGCGCCGGTTGACCGCGATCACGGTCTCGTCAGGGGTGAGATCGGTGAACAGGTACCCCTCCTGGTCGAGCAGCGCCCGCAGCAGCCGCAGGCTGTGCAGGCGGTGCCGCGGCGCGACGCACCAGGTGCCGAGGTTGCAGATCCGCAGCGGAGCGGCCCACGGGCGCTCGCAGTAGAAGGCGAGGTAGGCGCCGACGACCGCGTCTCCCTCGACCAGCATGAACCCCGAGTTCGGACCCTCCTCACCCCAGGGGGTTTTCATCAGCCGCTCCCACTCCGCCGTGGGGACCGAGCTGTCCATCTGCCGGTGCATGAACTCCGCCACCCCGCCGAGATCCCCCCGGTTGATCGGGCGCAGCTGCACGGGCATGGGCGAATACAAGCACGGGGGCCCGCCGTAACGGGCGCCACAAGTCGTCCGGCATCCGGCGGACGCTCAGCGCCCGAGCATGCGCAGCATCTCGCGCGCGCGATCGGGTACGCCCCCGATCGCCTTGCGCACGTCGGCGACGCCGGAGCGCAGCTCGACGTCCCCCACCTCGATCAGGCGCTGGTCGTCCTGGAGTCCGGAGAGCATCTCGTCGGCGCCCTCGGCCTCGTTGGCGGCCATCTCGATCAGGTCCGCGGCCTTGAGTGAGCCGGGCGGTACCGCCGGGGGGTCGAAGTCGCGGGTCGCCAGCGAGTGGCGCGAGGCGAAGGCCGCGTAGGCCTTGCGCGCGCCGGCGTAGGCGCGCTGGACGGAGCCGAACAGCTGCTCCTCCAGGCGCTCGGCGCTCTGGTCGTCGAGGCGCTCGTGGGCGGCGCCAAGGTACTCCAGAGCCGCACCGATCAACTCGGTCGACTCTGCCAGGGCCTCGAGCAGCCCCTCACGTCCTTCGAGATTCGTATAGGCCACGGGAGAAGCGGCTGATGGGATTCGAACCCACGACCTTCTGCATGGCAAGCAGACGCTCTAGCCAACTGAGCTACAGCCGCGAACGCGGGCAAGTATAGGCTCCGCCCCCGTGGACTAGGACGCGATCAAGCAGGGACTGCCGGCGGCGATCCCCTTCGTGCGGCTGCTGGAGCTCGAGTACCTCGAGATGGGACCCGGCACCGCGACCGTGCGGCTGCCCGAGCGCCCCGAGCTCGGCAACCACGTCGGCGCCCAGCACGCCGGCGCGCTGTTCACCGCGGCCGAGGCCGCCAGCGGCGGCGACGGGCAGCAGGTCGCGACCGCGACCGTCGACTGGCACGTGCGCAAGAAGTAGCCCCAGGCGTCAGAGCGCGTCGAGAGCCTCGTTCACGAGCTCGTCGGCGCGCGCGTTCTGCTCGCGCTTGACGGCGCGCAGGGACCACTCCCCCAGCTCCTCGATCGCCGCCAGCACCTCGGCGCGGAGCGGGCGCAGGTGCTCCTGCTTGACTCGATACTCCCCGAGCAGCTGCTTCACGATCAGCTCCGAGTCGCCGACCAGCTCGACCTCATCGGCGCCGAGCTGCTTGGCGAGGCGCGCGCCCAGCAGCATCGCCCGGTACTCGGCGACGTTGTTGGTCGCCTCGCCGATCGTCTCCGAGCGCTCCTCGATCACGACCCCGTCCCCGCCGGTCGCGACTGCGGCGATCGCCGCCGGGCCGGGGTTCCCCCTGGCGCCCCCGTCCACGTTGATCACCACCTTCATCGCCGCAGGAACCCTACGGGGAAGCCGGGCGGTAGCTGCTGGAGGACTAGATGCTGACCTCGGCCCCGGAGCCGGCCTCGGCGATCACCTTCTGGGCGAGATGGGCCGGGACCTCCTCGTGGTGGGCGAGCTCCATCGTGAAGTCGCCGCGGCCGCCCGTGATTGCGCGCAGGTCGGGCGCGAAGTCGAGCACCTCGGCCATCGGCACCTCGGCCTTGACCTCGGTCGCCGTTCCCTTGGGCTCCATCCCCAGGGGCTTCCCGCGCCGTGAGTTGAGGTCGCCGATCACGTCGCCGACCACGTCCTCGGGCACGCTCACCGTGAGCAGCATGATCGGCTCCAGCAGCACCGGGTCAGCCTCCTCCATCGCCTGCTTGAAGGCCATCGATCCGGCGACCTTGAACGCGTTCTCGGAGGAATCCACCCGGTGGTATTGGCCATCCACGAGCCGCACGCGCAGATCCTTGATCGGGTAGCCGGCGACGACGCCGTGCTGCATCGCCTCGGCGATGCCCTTCTCGACCGCGGGAATGAAGCCCTTGGGGATCACCCCGCCCTTGATCTCGTCGACGAACTCGAAGCCGGTCCCGGCCTCGGTCGGCGAGATCTCGATGTGGCAGTCGCCGAACTGGCCGCGCCCGCCCGTCTGCTTCTTGTAGCGCCCGTGGCCCTTGGCGGGCTTGCGGATCGCCTCCAGGTAGGGCACCCGCGGCGGGTGCAGCTCGATCTCGGCGCCGAAGCGGCTCTTGATCCGGTCGACGATCACCTCGACGTGGACCTGGGTGATCCCGGCGATGATCTGCTCGCCGGTCTGCTGGTCGCGGTGCACGTCGAGCGTCGGGTCCTCCTCCTCGAGGCGGCGGATCGCGCTCACCGCCTTCTCCTCGTCCCCCTTGCTCTTCGGCTCGAAGGCGAAGGCCATCACCGGCGAGGGCAGGTCAAGCGGCGGGAAGGCGATGTGCGAGTCCTTGTCGGCGAGCACGTCGCCGGCTCGGGTCTCCTTCAGCTTCGCGACTGCGCCGATGTCGCCCGCCCCGAGCTCGTCGACCTGCTCGTGCTCCTTGCCTCGTGGCACGAGGATCTGGCCGACGCGCTCCTTCGCGTGCCGCGTCACGTTCGCCACCTGGGAGTCGCCCTTGAGGACCCCGGAATAGACCCGGAAGAGGTTGAGGCGCCCCGCATAGGGGTCGGCGAGCGTCTTGAAGACATAGGCCACGAGCTCGCCGTCCTCGTCCGGAGAGATCTCGATCTCCTCCCCTTCCCCGTCCAGCGCCGTCACCGGGCCGCGCATCGCCGGCGAGGGCAGGTCCTCGACCAAGGCCTCCAGCAGCCGGGTGGTGCCGAGGTTCTTGGTCGCGACCCCGCAGGTGACCGGGAAGATCTTGCCCTCGGTGACACCCTGCTTCAGCACCGTCACGATCTCCTCATGGCCGATCTCCTCGTCGGCCAGGTAGCGCTCCATCAGCTCGTCGGAGTTCTCGGCGACCTCGTCCATCAGCTTCTCGCGATACTCCTGGGCCTGGGCCTGGAGCTGGTCGGGAATCTCCTGCGGCTCGGGCATTCCCCGGCCCTCGCCCTGGGCGACGAACGCCTTCATGTCGATCAGGTCGACGACGCCGCTGACCTCGTGCTCGGAGCCGATCGGGATCTCGGTGGCGACCACGTGGTTGCCGAAGGCGCTCTGCAGCGACTCAAGGGCGCGGAAGAAGTCGGCGCGCTCGCGGTCCAGCATGTTCACGTAGACGAGCCGCGCCAGGCCCTCCCTGTCCGCGCGCTGCCAGAGCCGCTCGGTGTGGACCTCGACCCCCATCACGGCGTTGACCACGACCACCGCGGAATCAGCGACGCGCAGGGCGCCGACCGTGTCCGCAACGAAGCTGGGCTCGCCCGGCGTGTCGATCAGGTTGATCTTGCGGCCGTCGTGCTCGAAGGAGGCGACCGAGGCGCCGATCGACATCTCGCGCTCCTGCTCGTCGGGCTCGAAGTCGCTGACGGTGGTGCCGTCGTCGACCTTGCCGAGGCGGTTGACGACCCCGGCCTCGAACAGCAGCGCCTCGTGCAGCGAGGTCTTGCCGCTGCCGCGGTGCCCGATCAGCGCGACGTTCCGAATCCGGTCGGCGGCCTTGTGAGCCATTGGCGCGGAACCCTATACCCCCGCAGGGCAAGCCCGAGGAGGTGGCTGAAATCGCGGCGGCGCTACCGAAGGCTCAAGCGGCGGCGGACTTCAGCTTCGAGCGCAGCCGCAGCACGGCCTTGGAGTGAAGCTGGGAGATGCGGGACTCGGTCACGACCAGCACCTCGCCGATCTCGCGCAGGGTCAGGTTCTCGAAGTAGTAGAGCGCGATCACGAGCTTCTCGCGCTCGGGCAGGTCCTGGATCGCCTCCTGGAGGCGGTCCTTGACCTCGCTGGAGTCGAGCGCCGCCTGCGGATCGGGGGCGCTCTCGTCCTCGATCGTGTCCAGCAGGCTGACTCGGTCGCCCGAGGAATCGGACATCATCCACAGCTCCTCGAGCGCCAGGATCGAGGAGTTGGAGATCTGCACCAGCGACTCCTGCAGGTCCTCCTCGTCGATGCCGAGGCGCTCGGCCAGCTCGGCGTCGGTGGGAGCGCGACCGAGCTCGTGCTCGAGCTTGGAGTTGGCCTCCTCGATCGCGCGCGCGCGGGAGCGGACCGAGCGCGGCACCCAGTCGAGCGAGCGCAGCTCGTCGATGATGGCGCCGCGGATGCGCTGCATCGCGAAGGTCTCGAAGCGGATTTGGCGCTCCGGCTCGAATCGCTCGAGCGATTCGAGCAGGCCCAGCATCCCGTAGGAGATCAGGTCGGCCTGCTCCACGTGCGAGGGCAGGCGCGCCCCGGTGCGCCCGGCGACGAACTTGACCAGCGGCGAATAGGCCACCACCAGGCGCTCGCGTGCGCTGTCGTCGCCTTCCTCCTTGTAGCGGCGCCAGAGCTCGCGGAGCTCGAATTCCTTGACCTCTGCGTCCATCTTTTGTCTACCCACTAATGCCTGACAAATCACGCACGCGGATGACTCCGAGCGTACTGAGTCCGCATCCGGGAGGGATCGACTCGGGTGTAGACCTGCGTGGTCGAGATGCTGGAGTGCCCGAGCAGCTCCTGGATCGCGCGCAGGTCCGCCCCACCCTCGAGCAGGTGGGTCGCGAATGAGTGCCTCAGGGCGTGCGGGGAGACGCCGCCGGCGATCGCGGCGTTGCGCACCCACAGCTCGAGGCGTCGGCGCAGGTCGGAAGGGTGCAGCCGCCGGCCGCTCTTCGAGACCAGCAGCGCCGTCGAGGGCTCCGCGGCCCCGGCGAGCAGGCGCGGGCGGCCGCGCTCGAGGTAGCTGCGGAGCGCGCGCTGGGCGGGCTCGCCGACGGGCACGAAGCGAGTCTTGCCGCCCTTTCCCTCGACCCGCAGGCGCTCACCCTCGAAGTCGACGGAGCCGAGGTCGAGGTCGATCACCTCCTTGGCGCGAAGCCCGCACGAGTAGGTGAGCTCGAGCATGGCGCGGTCGCGCAGCTCCAGCGGTGTGCGCGCCGGGATTTGCTCCAGCAGCGAGTCCATCTCATCCCCCGAGAGCACCCGGGGCAGCTTCGACTCGCGCTTCGGGCTCGCTACCAGCTCTGCCGGATTGGCGCTGACGCGCCCGGCGCGAAGCAGCGCCCGGTAGAAGCTCCGGGTCGCGGCCAGCTTGCGCGCCACGGTCGCGGGCGAGGCGCCCCCGGCCGAGAGCTCGGCGGCATAGCGTCGCAGGTCGCGGTGCCCGACGCCTTCGGGCTCCAGCCCCCGCTGCTCGGCCCAGCGCGCGAGCCGCTCGAGATCGGTCGCGTAGGCACGCCTGGTCGCCTCGGCGCTGCCCTTGACCGTCAGTTCCATGTCGCAGATGGCGAGGGCCTCGAGCCAGGGTGCGCCCAGCGCGGGCTCCGCCTCGGTGCCGGCGACCATGAAGCCAGTGTTCGCCGCGCGCGCGCGGGTTCCCTCCCACGCAGCCGCCGGGTGGGCCGCGCTCACGCGCGACCTACTGAATGTAGATCGGAGTGCCGACCGCGACCTGATCGAAGAGCTCGATCACGTCGGGGACCAGCATCCGCACGCATCCATGCGAGGCGGCGCTCCCGATCGATCCGGCGTCGTCGGTGCCATGGATCCCGGCACCGTCGTAGATGCCCATCCAGCGCGCCTTCAGCGGGTTCGACGGCCCGGGCGGGATCGACTGACCCGCGAGGTCGCCGGCCCAGCTGGAGGTGGGCACGTTCCAGGTCGGGTCGACCTGCTTGTCCTGAATCGAGTGCAGGCCGGTCGGCGTCGAGTAGCCGCTGCCGCCGACCGCGACCCCATAGGTCTCGACCAGCTTCAGGTTCCTGAACAGCCGGAGCTTGTACTCGCTCTGGCTGATCGTGATGTAGGTGGGGTACTGGTCGGCAAGCTCCTTGGTCGTCACCTCGGGCTTGGTCACGTCGACGACGGCCGTCAGCCGCTCGCCGCCGCCCGGGGTCTCGACCTCGTCGACGATCATCTCGCGCATCTCGTCCTCGCGCAGGACGACGCCGTTCTCGCCCGGCGTCGGGATCAGCTCGTCGGTGCTGGGGGTGATGCTCGCGTCCTGGGCGTCGCGGTTGATCTCGGAGGCGAGCTCGGTGACGAACTCGTCCACGGCCTCCTCGGAGTAGCCGACGCGGGGATCGATCTCGGCGTCGACCGTCGAGCCCTGCACGTAGCGGGTGATGCGCTCGATCAGCCCGCCCTCGCGGGTGCGGTCGACCGCCTCGTCGATCATCCCGTTCACGTCGGCGCTGGTCTCGAGCTGCTTCGGGGTGACCCGGTAGCGCTCGCCCTCGAAGCTGACGACGACGGGCTTGGTCAGGGGGGCAACGACCTTGCGGTTGATCACGCGCTCGGCATCGTCGACGCTGCGGCCGCCGATGTCGACGCCGCCGACGGTGACGCCGGGGGCGATCTGGTCACGCTGGGCCGTGTCGTAGGCCCAGACGGCGGTCGCGAGCAGCAGCGCGCCGGTCACGCACGCGACCAGCGCGATCAGAGCCTTCTGGTGTGTCTTAACCTTCTTGCCCATGTCGATGCCGATTCGGTGCGGACACGCTTGGAACCGCTCCTCCGAACCCCTCTGATTCTACGAACACGAGCCTCCTACCCCGCCCGGATCCCCGTTCCGCAACGGGTATTGCGCCCGGGCCCGCCATAAGATGCGGCCGCATGGCATCCAGGGGAGCGTGCTGATGCGCAGCAAGGACCAGATCCGGCGCGAGGTCTGGAAGGCGATGGACCGCGAGGGGGTCTCACGCTTCCCGGGCGCGGAGGGGCGGATCCCGAACTTCGCGGGCGCCAAGCTCGCCGCCGAGAAGCTCGCGGCGAGCCGGCTCTGGAAACGCGCGCGGGTGATCAAGGTCAACCCCGACTCGCCCCAGACGCACGCCAGGCGGATCGCGCTCGAGGAGGGCAAGACCCTGGTGATCGCGGTGCCCCGGCTTCGCGACATGCATCCCTTTCGCCTGCTGGAGCCACGCCTGCTGAACGAGAAGCAGAAGCGAGAGGCCGCGACGATCAAGGGGGCGCTGCGCCACGGCAAGGTCGTCGCCGACGAGGAGCTGCCCGACATCGACTTCGTGCTGACCGGGTCCGTCGCGGTCAACCTCAGCGGCGCCCGGGTCGGCAAGGGCGGCGGCTACTCCGACCTCGAGTACGGGCTGCTGATCGAGGCGGGCAAGATCGACGACCACACGACGGTCGCGACGACCGTCCACCCGATTCAGATCCTGCGCCGGCACCTGCCGGTGACCGACCACGACCTGCCGGTGGACCTGGTCGCAACCCCCCGAGCCGTGATCGAGGTCGAGCGCCAGTACCCCCGCCCGCGCGGGATCCTCTGGAACCATCTGCAGCCGCCGCAGATCCGCGAGATCCCGATCCTCGAGCGGATGGGGTACGCGTAGTGACCGTGCCCGCGCGCACGACCGACGCGGCGGCGACGCCGGGCCCCGACGAGGCCTCGGTGAAGGAGGCGCTGCGCCAGGTCGCGGCCGACACCGGCTTCGCGCTGAAGCTGGCGGCGAACCGGATCGAGCTGCCGGCCGCGACCCCGTCGAACGGGCCCGACCCCTACGGCGAGCACGACCCCGAGTGGCTGCGGATCGACTGGCGCACCGCGCGGCGGCAGCTGGACGTGGTCGGAGCCCGCGTCAACTACGTCGAGATGGGCGAGGGCCCGCCGCTGCTGTTCGTGCACGGTCTCTCGGGCGCGTGGCAGAACTGGCTCGAGAACATCCCCCACTTCGCCCGCAGCCACCGCGTGATCGCGATGGACCTGCCGGGCTTCGGCTTCAGCCCGATGCCGTCGTGGCAGCTCACGATCCCCTCCTACGGCCGCTTCCTGCGCGACTTCTGCGAGCGGGTGGGCGTCGAGCGCTGCGCGATCGTCGGCAACTCGATGGGCGGCTTCATCGCCACCGAGGTCGCCGTCGCCGATCCCGACCGGATCGAGAAGCTGGTCCTGGTCTCGGCCGCGGGCATCACCTGGGCCCGCGCCCGCCAGGAGCCCGCGGCGATGATCGGCCGCGTCTTCCGCGCCGCCGCGCCCCTGGCCCTTCGCTTCCAGACCTCGGCCGGCATCCGCCGCCCGCGGGCGCGGCAGCTCGCCTTCAACGGCGTCTTCCACGACCCCAGCGCGCTGCGGCGCGAGCTGCTCTGGGAGAACATCATGCCGGCGCTGGAGAGCCCCGGCTACCTGGACGCGCTCACCAACCTCGTCGGCTACGACATCCGCCACCGGCTGGCCGAGATCGAGGACCCGACCCTGATCGTCTGGGGCCGCAACGACCGCGTCGTGCCCGTCCCGGCGGCGCTCTCCTACCAGCGCCGGATCGGCGACAAGGCCGAGCTCGTCATCTTCGACGAGACCGGGCACATGCCCCAGCTCGAGCGGCCGCAGCGCTTCAACCGCCTGCTCGAGCGCTTCCTGGCCGAGTGAGCGCTAGGCCGCGGGGCGCGTGATCGCGCCGTCGGCCGCCGAGCTGACCGAGGCGGCGTACTTGGCCATCACGCCCGACTCGTACAGCGGCTTCGGCGGCTTGTAGGTCGCAGCTCGCTCGGCCAGCTCCTCGTCGGAGAGCGCGACGCTGAGCGTGCGAGCCTCGATGTCCAGCGTGATCTCGTCGCCGTCGCGGATACCGCCGATCGGGCCACCGCGCACGGCCTCGGGGGCGACGTGGCCCGCCATCAACCCCCGGGTGGCGCCGCTGAAGCGCCCGTCGGTGAGCAGGGCGACCTTGTCGCCCAGGCCCTCGCCCACCAGCGCCGCGGTCACCTGGAGCATCTCTCGCATGCCGGGGCCGCCGGAGGGGCCCTCGTTGCGGATCACGACCACGTCGCCGGCCTCGATACCGCCCTTCTTGACCGCGGCGAAGCAGTCCTCCTCGGACTCGAACACGCGCGCCGGGCCGGTGTGGGTGAGGCGCTCGTAGCCCGCGACCTTGACCACGCACCCCTCCGGCGCGAGGTTGCCGTGCAGGATCACCAGCCCCCCGGTCTTCTTGATCGGGTCATCTAGCGGCCGCACCACCTCCTGGCCGTCGGCCTCGGAGGCGTCATCGGCCTCCTCGCCGATCGTGCGCCCGGTGACGGTGATCGCGTCGCGGTGCAGGAGGCCTGCGTCGGAGAGGCGCTTGGCGAGCAGCCCGACTCCCCCGGCGTCGTTCAGGTCCCTGGCGACGAAGCGGCCGCCGGGCTTGAGGTCGCCGAGCAGCGGGGTGCGCTCGGAGATGTGGTCGAAGTCGTCGATCGTGAGGTCGATGCCGCACTCGCGGGCCAGCGCCAGCAGGTGCAGGACGCCGTTCGTGGAGCCCCCCGACATCGCCACCGTCGCGATCGCGTTCTCGATCGACTCGCGGGTGATGATCGCGCTCGGGCGCAGATCATCGGCCAGCACCTTCATCACCAGCTCGCCCGCGTGCTCGGCGACGGTCTTGCGCTCATCGGCGACGGCGGGGACCATGCCCGAGCCCATCGGGGCGATGCCCATCACCTCGTAGGCGCAGGCCATCGTGTTGGCGGTGAACTGCCCCCCGCAGGCGCCGGGGCCGGGGCTGGCCACGTTCTCCAGCTCGACCAGCTCCTCGTCGCTGATGTCGCCCTTGGCGTGGGCGCCGACGGCCTCGAACACGTCCTGGATCGTGACGTCGTGGCCCTTGTAGCGGCCGGGCAGGATCGAGCCGCCGTAGAGCAGCACCGAGGGGATGTCGAGCCGGGCCAGCGCCATGACGCTGCCGGGAATCGTCTTGTCGCAGGCGCAGAGGGCGACGATCGCGTCGAACTGGTAGCCGCGCGCGGTCAACTCGATCGAGTCGGCGACGACCTCGCGGCTGACCAGCGACGCCTTCATCCCCTGGGTCCCCATCGTGACTCCGTCGGAGATCGCGACGGTGTTGAACTCCATCGGGGTGCCCCCGGCCGCACGCACGCCCTCCTTGACCTTCTCAGCGACGGCCCGCAGGTGGAAGTTGCAGGGCATCGCCTCGATCCAGGTGTTGGCGATCCCGATCGTGGGCCTGCTCAGGTCCTCGTCGTCGAAGCCGATCCCCTTCATGTAGGCGCGCGCGAAGGCGCGCTCGGGCCCGTCGAAGACGGCGGAGCTGCGCGGCCGATTGGAGCCGTTGCCGCTCACGAGGCGCTCCACTCGCCCAGCCGCGCGAGGTCGCGGCGGACCATCGCCGGGTCGAGCTGGCGGCCCGGCAGATGCATGTTCGCCTCGGCGACCAGCGCGCGCTCGTCGCCGGGTGTCATGCGCAGCAGGTTGATAGGACTATTATGCCGGGATCAATCGCCGTCCCCGCCGCCGCCGGCGTCGGGGCGGCGGCGCGAGACCCGGAGCGCGTCGACGGGGCCGGCTCCGACGCCGAGCTCGCGCATGCCGGCGGCAACGGCCTCGGCCGCGATCGCGCGCGCGGCGCGGGCGGCCTCGAGGGGCTCCATCCCCAGCGCAAGGTGGGCCGCGAGGACGGAGGAGTGGGTGCACCCCGAGCCGTGGGTCGCGCCCTCGGGGTGCTTCGGGCCCCGGATCGCGACCACGCTCTCGCCGTCGAAGAAGAAATCGGTTCCCTCCCCGCTGTGGCCGCCGGTGACCACCGCGTAGCGCGGCCCGAGCGCGTGCACGGCCCGGGCCAGCTCGGCCGGGTCGGCGCTCTCTCCCATCCCCGTCAGCTCGCGTGCCTCGGGCAGGTTCGGGGTGGCGACGGTGGCGATCGGCAGCACCCGCTCGATCAGGGCGGTTTTCGCCTCGGGGTCGAGCAGCACCGCGCGGCTCTCCGCGATCATCACCGGATCGACCACCGTCGGCGCCTCCCCCAGCTCGCCCAGCGCCCGGACCACGGCCTCGATCGTGCCCTCGTCGGCGAGCATCCCGATCTTGACCGCGTCGACCCCGAGGTCCGAGGAGACGGCCCGGACCTGGTCCAGGATCATCTGTGGTGGAACCGGGTGGATGGCGGTGACCCCGACCGTGTTCTGGGCCGTCAGCGCCACGATCGCCGAGGCGCCGTGGACTCCGGAGCGCGCGAACGCCTTCAGGTCGGCCTGGATGCCGGCGCCGCCGCCGGAGTCCGAGCCGGCGATCGTGAGCGCAACTGGTGTTCGGCCCCGCGGGGTCAGGAGGAGGAATCTAGCCCCAGGTGCCCGGGCAGCGCGGGGTCCTCGAGCGAGGAGACCACGACGTGGGCCTCCTCCAGGACGACCCCGGGTATGGAGGGCACGCCGATCACCGTCAGCCCCGCCGCCAGCGCCGAGCTCACCCCGGTGGGGGAGTCCTCGAGCGCGAAGGCGCCGTCGGGGCCCGCCGCCAGCAGCTCGCAGGCGTGCAGATAGGGATCCGGCTCGGGCTTCGGCGCCGCCACCTCGTGACCGCTGACGACCGCGTCGAAGGCGGCCTCCAACCCGACGAGCTCCAGCGCCCTGGTCACGAAGCGCAGCGGCGAGTTCGAGACCAACGCCAGCGGCACCGCTCGCGAGCCCAGCTCCGCGACCAGCTCGCGGGCGCCGACCATGGTGTCGATGCCCTGCTCGAGCTCGGCGAAGACGAGCTCGTCCAGCTCGGCGATCAGCTCGGGGCCGCGCCCCGGCTCGCCGAGTTTGCGGGCGATGATCTCGCCCGAGATATGCGCCGGGGTCCCGACCAGCTCCTGCTTGTCCGAGAGCGTGAACTCGAGGCCGCGGCGCTCGAACAGGTCCTGCTCGGCCCGGGTCCAGACGGACTCGGTGTCGAGCAGGAGTCCGTCGTTGTCGAAGAGAACCGCGGTCGGGGCGCCCACCGCGGGAGATCCTATTGCCCCGCCGCGCGGCGCCTCCCCTGCCCACGGGATGCCCCGGCGACCCGCCGGTAGCGCCCGATGCTGTCGGAGCTGACCAGGCCCGCCAGCTCAAGCGCGACCAGGGCTTCGGCGGCCTCGCCCGCGCCGACGCCGCAGGCGAGCGCGACCGCGTCGGCGC
>VGBV01000010.1 GCA_016870325.1 Actinomycetota bacterium | reverse complement strand
CTGGACCGGTCATTTCCGGTGAGACGTCTTGAGGAGGGCCACTAGATGAGTGATTCCACGACCACGCACGCCTGAGGCCCCGCATGGCGCATCGCATCCCGGCGTCCTCGGGCCTGCCCTTGGCGCCACCAAGGGCTGCGCCCTGCGTCCTTGGGCTGCTCGGCCATGCGTGCCCTCAGGCGCACGGCGCTGTGGAATCAATCATCTAGCCGCCCCTTCGCATCAGTCGCGGCGCTGTCGCGCCGCTCCGAGGAGTGCGGCCTGACGACCCCTCACGCTTCGCTCGCCGGGCAGATCAGCCTGAAGTCGCACCAGGAGCAGATCTCCGGCGAGGGGCGCGGCTCGAAGTCCTGGCCGAGGATGCCCTCGCCGACCTCCAGCACCGTCGCCTCGACCCGCTCGAGGTCGTCGCTCGAGCCGCCGACGGCGACCTTCTCGTCGGCGAGCACGTACCAGTAGCTCCCCGCGGCGCCGTCCAGGCGCCATGCCTCGCGCGCCGCGAGCCGGTAGATGGCGAGCTGGATGTCGGACTCGAGCTCGCGCTGGGGGCGCGGGTCGCCGGTCTTGTAGTCGATCAGCTCGTAGCCGCCGCCGGGCAGCTCGTCGACGCGGTCGACTCGCCCGCGCAGGTGGTGGGGGCCGACCTGGAAGTCGAACTTGCGCTCGACCCAGCGCGGGCTGGCTCCGCGCTGGGACTCGCGGGCGTGGTAGCGGCGCAGCGCCTCGGTCCCCCGCTCGCGGTACTGCAGCTCGTCGTCGGACTCGCCGAACCCCGAGCGCCGCCAGGCCGCCTCGTACAGCGACATCAGCCGGCCGAGGCTGTCGGGCGCCTCGCCCCCGCCCTGCTGGGAGTGGTAGCGCTCCAGCACCTGGTGGATCACGATCCCGAAGCGCTGGTTGATCGTCTGCTCCTGCGGGATGCCGAAGACGCGCCCGAACTTGTACTTGAGCGGGCAGGTGCGGTAGAGCGTGATGTCGGTCGCAGACAGCGCCAGCCCCTCGCCTCGCTTCGGCAGGAAGGCCTCGAGCGAGGGCTCGTCGCGCGCCTTGATCAGCTCGCGGCGGCGTGCCGACTCGCCCTCCTCGTCCAGCAGGTAGCCGTCGAGGCCCGAGTCCGAGAGCTCCCGCCGCTGCTCGTCGGACGCCGCCTGGCCCAGCACCTCGTTCAGATCGCGCAGCGAGTCGGCGACCGGTTCGGCGCCGGGTCGCTGGATCAGGCCGGCCAGCTTCAGCAGCTCGAGGAAGCGAGCGACTGCCCGATCGACGTCGAGCGCGGTGTCCAGGCGCGGCTCGTTCAGCTGTCCCCCGGCGCGCCAGGCCTCCTCCAGCACCTCGTCCTGGATCATCCGGTAGGTGGCGTGCAGCCCCTCGGCGGGCCCGAACAGCTCCTCGCCGTGGCTCTGCTCGGAGGCCCCCAGCACCGCGCGCGCCTGCTCGTAGTACGGCGAGGCCTTGACGTTGCCGTCCTCGCTCGCCTCCGGCCGCGACAGCACCAGCGCCCGGCGCGCTCGCGTCATCGCCACATACAGCAGCCGTCGCTGCTGCTCGGAGTGCGAGGGCCCGCCGCCGCCGAGGGCCATCGGCACGTCGGGTGCTCCCTTGGGGACGGGGCCCGGCACGGCCTCGGCCTGCAGGCCGACGACGTAGACGTCGTCGAACTCGAGTCCCTTCAGCGCCGCCAGCGGCATCACCCGCACCGCTTCGGCCGGCGGCGCCGGGTCCTCCTCGGGCGAGACCCCGGCCTCCGAGACGGCGACCAGGTAGCGCACGAAGTCCCGGTTGGAGCGTCCGCGCTCGCGCCGCGACCAGTTGGCGGCGACCTCGCTCAGCCGCGAGAGGTTGCGCAGGCGCTCGGCCGCCTCGGGGTGGGCGGCGAACAGGCGCTGGCGGCGGAAGCCGACGCGCTCGATCAGCCGCCTCACGAAGACCTCGGCCGAGAGCTCCCCCATCGCCTTGGCGGCGGCGCCGTAGAGGCGCAGGAAGGCGCGTATGCGATCGCGCGCCTCGGGCGGGATCTGCGGGCTCTCGAGCGAGGCCTCGAGCGCCGAGACCATGTCGAGCTTGCGCCGGCGGGCGATCGTCGTGCAGCGCGCCAGATCGACCGAGCGCAGCTCGACCGGGGGACGGCTGAGCGCCCGCACCGCGGCTGCGGCGTCGGTCGGGTCGGCGAGCAGGCGCAGCCAGGCGATCACGTCGCGGACCTCGGGGCGCTGGAAGAAGGCGCCCTCCCCGAGCACGCGGTAGGGCACGCGGCGCTCCTCGAGCGCGGCCGCGATCGTGCGCTCGCGCGCGGCCCCGGGCGGGATCGCGACGCAGATGCGCTCGATCGGCGCCTCGCCCTGGGCCAGCACCGACTCGATCTCGCGCGCCACGGCCTGGGCCTCGGCGCGCTCGTTGGCGCTGCGCCAGAAGGAGACGCGCGTCTCGGGGCCGTCGGCGCGGCGGTCAGGCGCCGAGGCGGCCTCGCCCCCCGAAAGCACGGCGTGGCCCGCGTCCAGCACGGCGCCCCCGTAACGGAGGCTCGACTCCAGCGCCACCTCCTCGGACGCGTGCAGGGTCTCGCGCGCCCAGGCCGCGCCGGCCTCGCAGCGCGCCTGGCCCTGGTCGTCGTCGCAGCCCAGCACCACGGACTCGGCGCGCTCGGCCAGCAGCGCGATCAGGGCCCGCTCGGCGGGGCAGGCGTCCTCGAGCTCGTCCACGATCAGGTGCGGGAAGCGCTCGGCGATCGTCGCGGCGAGCGCGGAGCGCTCGCCCAGCAGCCGGTTCAGCGCCAGCACCGCCCCGCCCCCGTCCATCGCGCCCGCGTCCCGCAGCCAGGCGTCGTGCAGCTCGTAGATGTCAGCGAACTCCCGCTCGCGCTCGGAGGAGTCCCGCTCGGCCTCGTCGCCGGCGCCCGTGGCGAGCCCCTCGGCCCACTCGCGGAAGCGCCGCGGCCCGATGCCGGCTGCCTTGAGCGCGTCGATGCGCTCGACCACGCGCGCGAGCAGGCCCGCCGCGTTGCCGCGGATCTCATGGCGGCGCAGCGGCAGCTCGTCCACCCGCTCCAGCAGCATCGCCAGGCGCTCGGCCGCGCTCAGGCTCTCCACGAAGGGATCGAGCCCGGCCTCCTCCGCGTGCTCCCCGAGCAGCCGCACGGCGGCGTGGCGGTGCGGGTGCACGAACAGCTCCTCGAAGCCGGCCGTGGCGGTCTCCTCGGCCCGGTTGCGGAGGCTGTCGGTCGATGCCTGGGTGCAGGTCAGGGCTAGCGCCGGCTTCCCTTCGCTCGCCAGCGCTCCCAGCCGGCGAGCGAGGGCCTCGGTCCGGCCCGATCCGGCCACCCCCCTGAGCAGCAGCGGGCCCCGCGCGTGGGCGACTACGCGCTGCTGGCCATCGCTCAGTTTCCCGGGCGCCGGGGCGTGCTCGGCGGGCATCGGTTTGAGGCTAGTTCATGCCCCCCACCGCCCGGGTAACCTCAGCGCGTGGCCGCATCAGGCAGATCCGGAAACTCCGCGGAGGCCGGCGCGGCGCCGCCCGAGGTCTGGCTCGACGCCTTCCGCCGCGCGGTCGAGCGCCAGGTCAGGGTCTTCGCCGAGCACCGCGGGATCGAGGCGCGCAGCAGCTACGACGGGGTCGGGGAGGGGGGAGACAGGACCCTGGTGATCGACCGTCTCTGCGAGGACGCGACCTTCGCCGAGCTCGAGCGCCTGCACGCGGACGGCCTCGAGTTCACGGCGATCTCCGAGGAGCGCGGCACGGTCGTGTTCGGCGACCCCGCCGCCCCGACCCGGGTCGTGATCGACCCGATCGACGGCTCGCTCAACGCCCGCCGGACCGTCCCCCTGCACAGCTTCAGCGCCGCCGTCGCCGAGGGAGACTCGATGGCCGACGTCACTGTCGGGTTCGTGCACGAGTTCGGCGCCGGCGAGGAGTTCGCGGCCGTCTCCGGTCAGGGCGCCAGCCTCGACGGCGAGCCGATCCGCGTCCCCGGCGGCGACGGCCTCGAGGTGGTCGCGCTGGAGGCGAGCAGCCCCGAGCGCGTGGCGCCGGCGGCCGAGGCTCTGGCGGGGACCGCCTACCGGATCAGGGCGCCCGGGTCGATCGCGGTCTCCGCCTGCTACGTGGCCGCCGCCCGCTTCGACGGCATGTTCTCGACTCGGGACTGTCGCTCGGTCGATGCCGCAGCGGCCCAGCTGATCGTACGCGAGGCCGGCGGCTCCGTCAGCTTCGGCGGCGAGCTGTCCGCGGCCGACCTCGGCCTCGACGCGCGCTACGGGATCGCCGCCGCGCGCACCGCGGCCGACCTGGAGGCGCTCGGCGCCGCTCAGGCCAAGGTTTCGTGAGCTCGGCGACGGCCTCCGAGCAGGGGACGAACGGAGCCCGATCCAGCGGTCAGGGCGGCGGCGCCCCGCGCCTGGTCGACTGGTCGCTCGCCGAGCGCATTGCGCTGGCGATCTCCGGGGAAGGCCCGGCCTGGCAGGGCAGCGAGGACGAGCTTCGAGCCGAGTCCGAGCGCTCGGCCCGGCTGGTGCGCCGATACACGCGGTTGCGGCCGCGCTCGGGCCTGCCGGCGGCCGAGCTGGTGGGCCGCGACGAGTGGACCAGGGTCAACCTGGGCTCCTTCAGAGAGATGTCGGCCGGGGTCGAGCGGGCGCTGGCCGAGCGCATGCAGGAGTCGGGCAAGGAAGGCGGTGGCAACGGCGGCCTTTCGCAGACGATCACCTCCGCCGCCACCGGCGCCGAGGTCGGCCTCACGCTCGGCTATCTCTCCCAGCGGGTGATCGGCCAGTACGACGTCGCCCTGATCGGGCCCACGCGCGAGCCCCGGCTGCTGTTCGTCGGACCCAACCTCTCGGCCGCGCGCGAGCGCCTCGGCGTCGACCGTGACCTCTTCCTCAGCTGGATCGCCCTGCACGAGACCACGCACGCGGTCCAGTTCGCCGCGGTGCCGTGGCTGCGGCCCCATCTGGGCGCGATCGCGACCGAGCTGTTCGAGGGCGCCGCGGTCGAGGTGCGCCCCGGCGAGCTGCTCGGCAAGCTCGTGCGCACCAACCCCCGCGAGCTGCTGCGCACGGTCACCTCGGGCGAGCTGGCGACACTGCTGCTGACGGACTCCCAGCGCGGCCTGGTGGAGCGGCTGATGGCGGCGATGACCGTGATCGAGGGCTACGCCGAGCACGTGATGGACGCCGTCGGCGACCAGCTCGACCCGGGCTATGCCGAGCTGCGCCGGCGCCTGGACCGCGATCGCGGGCGCCGCGGGCCGCTCGACCGCATCGTCGCCACGCTGCTCGGCCTGGACATGAAGATGGCCCAGTACCGCACCGGCAAGGCCTTCTGCGACGCGGTCGCGGACGAGGCCGGCATCCGCACGCTGAACCAGGTCTGGAAGGCCCCCGAGAACCTTCCCACCCAGGCCGAGCTCGAATCGCCCGAGGCGTGGATCGAGCGCGTCGGGATCAAGCGCGAGCACCGCTTCCTCTCCCTGTTCCGCTAGCGGCGGGCGGCGGTTCCGGCGCAGTTCCTCGCGCCTGCCTCGCGCCCGCGGGGGCGATCTGCGTAACCGCCTGGCGGGAGGGGGTTACAAACATGTGTTCGGTGCTATACTCCTGAACAAGCTTAGAAATAACAAGACCCGAAACCGAGGGGGTAGTGAGACAGATGGCCGAGAAGACCAAGAACGTGAACCAGACCGAGACCGACGTCAGCGCCGAGGCGGCCCGCAACCCGGGCGATCAGGCCCTGCAGGTCGTCGACGTTGCCGTGGGCGCCGTGCCCGAGGCCGCCGACGCCGTCACCAAGACGGTTGACCAGCTGCGCGACCCAGAGGCCCGCTCCGAGGAGCTGAAGTCGCTGCAGAACCGCGTCAGCAACCTGCGCGACCCCAACACCCGCGAGGCCCAGGTCGAGACGCTGAAGCAGAGCCTCAGGGACGAGATCGAGAGGGCCGAGGCCCGCGGCGGCGACATCCGGCGCCAGGTCACCGACCAGATCGTCGAGCAGGCCCGCAAGGCGCGCGAGCGCGTCGAGCCCGTCTACCGCGACCGCGTCGAGCCGCTCTATGCCGAGCGCGTGCCGGACGCCGTCAAGCAGCGGGTCGAGCCGGTCTACCGCGACCGCGTCGAGCCGACCGTGAAGAAGGTCGCCGAGGCGACCGAGCCGAAGGTGGCCGAGACGGTCTGACGATTTGGCCCGGGCCGCCTCGAGAGGTGGCGTCCCGGAGAAGCCTGCTTCGCAACACATCCTCGCGAAGCAGAAGCAGCACCTCTCCTCCCTCGAAAACCGGGCCCTCGGGCCCGGTTTTCATTTGCGCCGGCGCCCCGCGGGCGGCTACTGGAAGGCGCCCCCTAAGATTGGCTCCATGCCCACAGAGGAACAGGTCACCGAAAAGCTCGCCGGCGTCATCGACCCCGAGCTGCGCCGGAACATCGTCGATCTCGGCATGGTGCGCTCGATCGACATCCACGACGACGGCCGCGTCGACGTGGTCGTCTCGCTGACCACCCCGGGCTGCCCGATTCGCAACCACTTCCAGCAGGCGGTGGTCCAGAACGTCTCCGAGCTCGAGGGCGTCGAGCGCGTCGAGGTCGGCTTCGACGTCCTCTCCGACAGCGAGAAGGGCGAGCTGCAGCAGAAGCTCGGCCGCGGCAAGCTCCCCGACGGGGCGCTTGCCCAGGTCAAGAACGTGATCTGCGTCGCCTCGGGCAAGGGCGGCGTCGGCAAGTCGACGATGACCGCCAACCTCGCCGCCGCGCTGGTCGCCGGGGGCCACAGCGCCGGGGCCCTCGACTGCGACGTCTACGGCTACTCGATCCCGCGCATGCTCGGCGTCAACCGCAAGCCCGAGGTCTCGCCCGAGCGCAAGATCATCCCGCCGGTCTCGCCTGCCGGGCCGAAGGTGATGTCGATCGGCTTCTTCGTGGACGAGAACGCCGCCGTCGTCTGGCGCGGCCCGATGCTGCACAAGGCGATCCAGCAGTTCCTCGAGGACGTCGCCTGGGAGGAGTTGGACTACCTGCTGCTCGACCTTCCCCCCGGCACCGGCGACGTCTCGATGACGCTCGCCCAGCTGTTGCCGCAGTCGAAGATCGTGATCGTGACCACCCCCCAGCCCGCGGCCCAGAGCGTCGCGGCCCGGACCGCCGAGATGGCCGCCAAGGTCGACCTCGAGGTGATGGGCGTGATCGAGAACATGTCGGCCTTCAACGGCCCCGGCGGCGAGCGCGTCTCGATCTTCGGCGAGGGCGGCGGCCAGCTGCTGGCCGACGAGCTCGATGTGCCGCTGCTCGCCAAGGTGCCCCTCTCCGAGGACCTGCGCGAGCATGCCGACGACGGCACTCCCCTGGTCACCGAGGACCCCGACGATCCCGCCTCTCAGGCGATCCGCACGGCCGCCCGCGGCATCGTCGCCCAGAGCCCGGTGGCGCTGCCCGTGATGGAGACCGTCGCGGCCGCCGGCGTCCCCGCCGCCGCCATCAGCGGCACCGAGCTCCCCGTCATCCAGTAGCGAGCGGCGAGGGTCCAGGCGTTCAGTGGCGACTTGTGGGGTCTATGGCACCACAAGTCGACATTCGCCTCCCTGCTCGCGTGTCAGTCTCATCCGGGCTGTCCAGGCCGTCGAACTTGACGGCGAACGTGCCTGGGGTCTAGCGTCGGATGGGTGAGGCGCGGGTTCAAGGGAGGCTTCGTGGCGCTGGCCATGGCGGCGGCCCTCGGTCTGCTGCCCGCTGCAGCGGGCGGCCAGACGGCAACCTACCGCTATTTCCCCTTCACGGCCGAGGGCAAGGTCAAGGGATCGCTCAAGGTCAACCGCCAGCAGGGTCGCTGCTTCTTCGGCTCGTTCAGCAACCCTCGGATCGATACCTACCGTTGTGTCGGCAAGAAGTTCCTGCTCGATCCCTGCTTCAAGAAGCCAAGGAGTAGGCGTGTTCTCGTTTGCGTCGGATCGCCGTGGCGCAGGACCGCTGTGCTGCTCACCGTCAAGAGGAAGCTCAAGAGTCACGGCGCCGGCAAGCCCAATCCCTGGGCTTTGGTCGTGGAGGGCTTACGCTGCACTTGGGCCTCTGGGGCGACAACCGGCACCCAGTACGGCCGCCTCAACTACTCGTGCCCCGGTCGGCTCTTCCTCTTCGGCTACCCACTCGGCGCTCCTAGTGCCTTCATCTGGGGTGGAACGGACCCCAATGGCGCTGACGCGACCCAGCGCGCTGTCAACGAGATCTGGCGCTAGGACTTGGACTTGTAGTAGTCGGCGTTGATCGCCGTGTACTTCGCCCACTCGGCCGGGAGCTGGTCCTCGGCGAAGCAGGCGTCCACGGGGCAGGCCTCGACGCAGGCGTCGCAGTCGATGCACTCGTCAGGGTCGATGAAGAGCTGCTCAGAGGCGTCGTAGTCGGGCTCGTCGGGGGTCGGGTGGATGCAGTCCACCGGGCAGACCTCGACACAGGAGTTGTCCTTCTCGCCGATGCAGGGCTCCGCGATGACGTATGCCACTGAGCTTCCCTTTCTGCGGCCTCGTTCGACCGGCCTCGATTGCGCTTGCGGCGCCCTGGAGGGCGCCGCGTGAGGGCACATTCTAGGCGAGCCGGGCGGCGAGGGTCCGGTCAGCGGCTGTGGATACCCTGGTTCGCATGATCCTGATGACGGGCGCGACGGGGGTCGTGGGCGGCGAGTTGCTGCCGCTGCTGCTCGCATCCGGGCACGACGTGCGGGTGCTGGTGCGCGAGCCGCGCCGGCTCGGGCCCGACCGTGTCAACGTCCAGATCTCGCTCGGCGACCTGGCCGACCCGTTCTCGATGCGGCACGCGATGCGCGGCGTGGAAACCGTCATCCACCTGGCCGCGACGATCCGCGACCAGCCCGGCGGCTCGATCGAGGAGCTGAACGGGCTCGCCACCGCGCGGCTGCTGCGCTCGGCCGAGCGCGCCGGCGTCGAGCGCTTCGTCTTCTTCTCGGCGATCGGGGCGACCGACTTCCAGCGCACGCGCTTCTTCCGCGCCAAGGCTCTGGCCGAGCACGCCGTGCGCGAGGCGCCGCTCGAGACCACGGTCTTCGCCCCCTCGATCGTCTACGCGCCGGGCGACCCCTGGATCACGCTGCTGCGGCGCTTCTCGAGCCTGCCGGCGATCCCGGTCTCGGGTTCGGGCCGCGCGCGATACCAGCCGATCTGGGCGCGCGACGTGGCGCGCTGCGTGGCCGCCTCCCTCGAGGACGGGGCCGCTGACGCCGGGACCGCCAACGGCGCGCGACCACCCGGTCCCCGCTTCGAGCTGGCCGGCCCCCAGACGCTCAGCTACGACGGCATCGTCGAGCAGGTGCTAGAGGCGAGCGGCCGCGAGCGGCCGCTGGTGCACGTGCCTGTCCCGCTCGTGCGCGCGGGCCTGCGCGGCCTGCAGCTGCTGAGCGGACCCTCGGTCTTCGCCACCTGGGAGGAGGCCGAGCTGATGGAGGTCCCGATGACCACCGAGCGCGGCCCCGCCGACGCCAAGCGCTTCGGCGTCGAGCCGCGCGCGATGGCCGACGTGCTCGGCGCCTGAGGCCCCAACGACAGGGGGCCCGGCATTGCCGGGCCCCCTTGAAACCACTCGCCTGTTCAGGCAAGCGTAGTCGCTACATCATCCCGCCCATGTCGGGCATGCCGCCACCGGGCATGCCGCCGGCGCCGTCCTTCTCGGGCGGCTCGGCGACGATCGCCTCGGTGGTGAGGATGTTCTTGCCGATCGATGCCGCGTTCTGCAGCGCCGAGCGGGTGACCATGGTCGGGTCGATGACGCCCGCGGCGATCAGGTCGCCGTACTCGCCGTCGGAGGCGTTCAGGCCCTCGCCGGGCTTCAGCCCGCGGATCTTCTCGATCACGACCGAGCCCTCGAAGCCCGAGTTCTCGGCGATCTGCCGGATCGGCTCCTCGAGCGAGCGCTTGATGATGGTGGCGCCGGTGCGCTCGTCATCGTCGTCGTAGGAGTCGAGGTCGACCGCGTCCTGTGCGTTCAGCAGCGCCACGCCGCCGCCCGGCACGATGCCCTCCTCGAGGGCCGCGCGGGTGGCCTGCAGCGCGTCCTCGACGCGGTGCTTCTTCTCCTTCATCTCGGTCTCGGTGGCAGCGCCGACCTTGACCACCGCGACGCCGCCGGCGAGCTTCGCCAGCCGCTCCTGCAGCTTCTCGCGGTCGAAGTCGGAGTCGGTGGACTCGACCTCGGACTTGATCTGCTTGATGCGGCCCTTGATCGCGTCGGCCTCGCCGCCGCCATCGATGATCGTGGTGTTGTCCTTGGAGACGACGACGCGGCGCGCCTTGCCCAGCTGCTCGACGGTGGTGTTCTCGAGCTTCAGGCCCATCTCCTCGGTGATCACCTCGCCGCCGGTGAGGATGCCGATGTCCTCGAGCATCCGCTTACGGCGGTCGCCGAACCCGGGGGCCTTGACCGCGACGCCGGTGAAGGTGCCGCGGAGCTTGTTGACCACCAGGGTCGCGAGAGCCTCGCCCTCGACGTCCTCGGCGATGATCACCAGCGACTTGCCGCCCTGCATCACCTGCTCCAGCACCGGCAGCAGGTCACGGACCGAGCCGATCTTCTGGTTGGCGATGAGGATGTAGGGATCCTCCAGCACCGCCTCCATGCGGTCCTGGTCGGTGACCATGTAGGGCGAGATGTAGCCCTTGTCGAACTGCATGCCCTCGGTGAACTCCAGCTCCATCCCGAAGGTCTGGCCCTCCTCGACGTTGACCACGCCGTCCTTGCCGACCTTGTCGATGGCGTCGGCGATGATGTTGCCGATCTCCTCGTCAGCCGCCGAGATCGCTGCGACGCGGGCGATCTGCTCCTTGCCGCCGACGTCCTTCGACTGCTTCTCGAGCAGGTTGTCGACGACCTGGTTCACGGCCTTCTCGATGCCGCTGCGCAGCCCCAGGGGGTTGGCGCCGGCGGCGACGTTCTTGAGCCCGTGGCGGACGATCGTCTGCGCCAGCAGGGTCGCGGTCGTGGTGCCGTCACCCGCGACGTCGTTGGTCGCCGTGGCGACCTCGCGCACGAGCTGGGCGCCCTGGTTCTCGAAGACGTCCTCGACCTCGATCTCGCGGGCGATGGTGACGCCGTCGTTGGTTATGGTGGGCGCGCCGAACTTCTTGTCGAGAACGACGTAGCGCCCCTTGGGGCCAAGGGTCACCTTGACCGCGTTGGCGACGGAGTCGACGCCGGCCTGCAAAGCGCCGCGCGCCGCCTCGTCGTACTTCAACTCCTTGTGAGCCATCTTTCGCTTCCTCCTTGGTTCTTAAGGTTGTGGGCGGGTCCTAGCCGACCTTGGCCAGCACGTCGGACTCGCGGAGCACCAGCAGCTCGTCACCTTCGACGGTGATCTCGGTGCCGCCGTACTTGGAGTAGAGGACCTCGTCCCCCTCCTTGACGTCCAGCGGGCGGCGGCTGCCGTCCTCCTGGATGGCGCCGTCGCCGACGGCGAGCACCTTGCCCTTCTGGGGCTTCTCCTTGGCGGTGTCGGGAAGGACGATGCCGCTTGCGGTCACCTCGTCCTCCTCGGACGCCTGGACGATCAGGCGATCGCCGAGTGGCTTCAGCTTCATTTGCATACCTCCATCTGCGGACTTCTCCGTGTTTGCGAAGTTGGGATCAGCTTGGCACTCTGACATTGAGAGTGCCAGACGCGGCGATTGTAGCTGGTCGCCGCGCGCACGGACGTTGCCGAACCGAGACCCCCGGGCGGGAGCTCAGTCGAGGGCCAGCAGCCGCACACCGAGCAGCTTCGCCAGCCCCTCGCCGCCGTTCCGCATCACGCAGTCATGGTTGAGCGCGAACAGCGGCCGCGCGAACGGGGTCATCAGGTTCATCCAGGCCCGCGTCGTGTGCACGTTCCACTCATAGACCGCGGCGGTCACCCCGCCCTGCTCGAAGAAGCGCCAGCGCCCGACCCCGGCGAGCTCCCCGCTCGCCTCGCCCTCCAGCAGGAAGGGCCTCTCGACGGCTGTGGTCCGCATCGTGAACTCGAGCTTGTAGGGCAGCTTCGAGCGCCACACGTAGCGCCCCACCTGGCCGAGGCCGTCCTCCTCGCCCGCGGTCAGCCGCTCGGTCTCGAGCACGCCGCGCCACCACTCGGGCCAGCGCTCGGACTCGTAGATGGCGTCCCAGACCCGCTCGCGCTCGGCCTCCAGGAGCCAGGTCGTGAGGAATCGGTACTCGGCCATTCGCTTCTCCCCCCAAACCTCAAGAGCCGCCGTCGCGGCGCGTCGCCTCAGTTCGGGAAAGGAGGCTCCCCGTTGCCGAACTGCGTGCTCGGTCTTTCGACGATCTGCGAGAAGCGGATCACCGTGACCGTGTCGTCCATCGAGATCGAGCGGGTGTAGATCTGCTCCAGGAACTGGACCGTGTCCTCGAGCCGCCGGAACTCGGGGTTGTCATGCTGGATGTCGCGCGGCGAGAGGTCCTCGAGCTTCTTCACCTCGACGTCGTCGATCACCGCGGCGAAGATCTTCTCGCGCGGGCTGTGGCGGAAGCCGACGGTGATCCAGACGACCTGGCCCCGCCTGTACTTGCGGGACTTGTCCCCGAGCCGGATCGTGGCGGTTTTGCGACCACGCTTGAGCTGGTCGACGAAGATCGGCGAATAGAAATTGAGGACGTAGAAGTCGATGGACATGGTGGAGCCTAGCTGTTGCGCGGCTCGAAGCCCTCGGCGCCGATCAGCGGCACGAAACGGCAGGGGCCGATCGTCCCCTGGCTCCACTCCCCGGGGCCGACGCGGTGGAAGACGGTGAGCATGTCGGTGCCGACCGAGCGCGGCAGCCGTCTGCGGCGCTGCGGCGCCGCCGGTCCGGTTGCGACCGGCATCACCAGGCGCCCGCCGTCGGCGAGCTGGTCCAGCAGGCTGCGGGGGGCCTCGGGGCCGGCGGCGTGCACGGCGATCGCGTCATACGGCGCGCTCGGTTCATGTCCCCGGGTGCCGTCGCCCTCGACCAGCTCGACGTTCTCGGCGCCGAACTCGGCCAGGGCGAGCCGCGCCTCGGCGACCAGCTCGGGGATCCGCTCGACGCTGACGACCGAGCCCGCGAGCAGGGACAGCACCGCGGCCGAGTATCCCGAGCCGGTCCCGATCTCGAGCATGCGCTCGTCGCCGCCCAGCTCCAGCGCCTGGCAGATCGCCGCCACGACCCAGGGCTGCGAGATCGTCTGCTCGCGTCCGATCGGCAGCGCCGAGTCGTCGTAGGCGCGCCTCCGCACCGCCTCGGGCACGAACAGCTCGCGCGGCATTCTGCCCATCGCCTCCAGCACGCGCTCGTCTTGGATCCCCCGGCGCCGCAGCTGGCGCTCGACCATCTCGGCGCGCTCGGCCTCGTAGTCGGGCGCGCCGCGCAGGGCCATCAGCCGGTTCGCGGGCGGGTCAAAATATGTACGCGCCCAGCCGGTCCGGCTCCAGCACGGTCACCCGGCCACGGCCGACCTGGACGACGCCGGCCCGCTCGAGCGTGGCCAGGAACCGGCTGACGCTCTCGCGCGAGGTCCCGGCGAGCTGAGCCAGGTCCGCCTGGCGCAGCCGGATCGTGACGCCGTCTCGCATCGCCGGAGTCGCGCGGTCTTCGGACAGCAACTGATCGAGCACGCCGGCGACGCGGCTGGGGACCGTCTGGAACGACTGCCGCGCGATGCGCTCGTTCGCCTCGCGCAGGCGCCGGGTCAGCGCCACCACGAGCTTCTCGGCCATCGCGGGCTGTGAGCGGATCAGGGCTCTCATGTCCGTGGCGGGGAGGGCGAGCAGCTCGGCGTCCTCGGTCGCCTCGACGCTCGCCGAGCGCGCCTCGCCGTCGAGCATCGCCAGCTCGCCGAAGATCGCGCCGGGGCCCAGGTTGGCGAGGGTGATCGCGCGGCCGCCGGGATGCTCGCGGGTGACCCGGCAGCCGCCGCTGCGGACGATGTAGCAGGCGTCACCGGGGTCGCCCTCGTGGAAGACCCTGGTCTGGCGAGGGAAGCTGCGCGGGACCGCGACCCGCGCGATCTGCTCCAGATCGCCCTCGGAGAGCTCGGAGAACAGCGGCACCCGACGCAGCAGTTCGACCATCTCGCTCACGGTCGGCGATCTCTCCCCATCCCGCTGATTATCGCTGACAACGGGGGCACCAGTAGGTGATCCGCGCAGCGTCGCCCTGCGCGCGCGATTCGATCGGGCCCCGGCAGCTGGGACAGGGCATGCCCGCGCGCCGATGAACGCTCCTGGGCGCTCGCCCGCTGCGAACCGCGGTCAGCATCAGCTCGCGCGTGGCGCCGGCCACCCGGCGGAGCTCTGTGTCGGAGAGATCGCCGAGGCGGCGCCAGGGGTTGATCTCCGCCGCGAAGCAGCCCTCGCTCTTGAAGATGTTTCCGATCCCGGCCAGCAGCGTCTGGTCGAGCAGCGCCTCGCCCAGCTCGGCCTCGGGCCCGGCCCCTCGCAGCGCGGCCGCGGCGCGCTCCTCGCTCAGCTCGGGGGCGAGCACGTCGGGCCCCAGGCGGGCAAGGCGCCGGTCGCGCGCGAGCTCGGACTCGCGCACGATCCGCATCGAGGTGCCGCTGAAGTTGACCGCCTCGGCTCTCTCGCCGGAGATGGAGATCCAGGCGCGGCTCGGCGGCAGGCGCCAGCGCTCGCCGGGCCGGTAGAGGTGCCACGCGCCCTTCATGCCCAGATGGCTGTGCAGGACCAGCCCCTCGGAGAAGCGCAGCAGCAGGTGCTTGCCGCGGCTCTCGGCGGACTCCAGCGCGCGGCCGTCGAGGCTCGCGACCGGCCGTCCTTCGGGCTCGCGGCTGCTGGGGCAGGCCGCGCGGATCCGCTCCCCCGCGAGCGACGCCTGCATCCGCAGGGCCAGGCGCATGATCGTGTCGCCCTCGGCCACGCGCCCGTCCGGTGCTCAGGCGACCAGGCGCCGGGGCTGGCGCCTGAAGCCGGCCGCGACCAGGGCTTCCTCGGCACCCGATCCGATCACGGCCTCGCCGTCGAGGCGCTCGACCGCGAGCTTCTCGATCACGCCGTCTCCCGCCGCGGCCGCCAGCTCGGCCAGCACCACCGCGAGCTCATCGCCCTCGAGCGGCGCCAGCCTCAGCAATCCCTTGCCTCCGCGCTCCACGTAGAGCAGCGGCACCCCGTCGCGCAGCCCGACGTAGGCGCCGGCGGTGCGGGCGGGGCGGCGCGAGCCCTCGAGCTTGGGCCAGGAGAGCGTGGCGCCGTAGGGGTTGGCTGGATCGGTCGCCGCGAGCCACTGCAGCTCGCCGTCGCCGCGAGGCATGCTCCGCAGCCTCTCGACCGCCCCCGGCAGCGCGAACTGGGCGCCGCCCAGCCCCTCCACGAAGTAGCCGCGCCGGGCGGTACCCAGCAGCTCCAGGTTCTGCAGCTCGCCGTAGATTGCGGCGAATCCCCCCGGGACCCCCTCGGCGATCACGGTCTCGCGGGTGACGATCCCGTGGCGCTCCAGCATCAGCTCGGCGAGCGCCCGCGTCCGCGGGCCGATCCCCGGCGCGCCTTCGAACAGGGGCGCGGTCAGCGACCAGCGCCCCAGCACCGTTCCCGCGACGCCGCCCCGCCGGCGCGAGAAGCGCCGCCCGGAGCGCTCGCCGCCCTGGGCCGCGCGCAGCCGCGGCGCCCGCAGCGGCGCGAAGCCGTCGTTGGTCACCTCGCCCGCCCAGGCCAGGTCCCAGAGCGCCTCGTGCAGCTCCTCGGCCGTGCCGTCGAGCTCCAGCAGGTCGAGCCAGAAGCTCGGGCCCTCGGCCAGGCGCTCGCGGATGCGGTCGTGCAGCGGGCCCTCGGGAGGATCGAGCTTGGCGTTCGACGGCGGTGGGCCGGCGAGGTGGACGTCCTCGCGGTAGTAGAGGGCCACCTTGCCGTCGCTGCGGCCGAGCGCGCCGGCGCCGATCCAGACCAGCTCGCCGCTGGTGCAGAGCTCGTCGAGCCAGGCGGGGCTGTAGCTGCCGAGCCGGCGCGGCAGCACGTCGCGCTCCCAGGTCTTCGGGGTCAGCGTCACCCCCTGCAGCGGGACGAGTGCCTCGCGCAGCCTGTCGGGGCCGGCCCCGCTCGGGCGGTGCGCGTCGACGTTCTGCCAGCTCGGCAGGAACCTGGCCAGCTCGGAGCGGTCGGCGGCCTCGACCTCCTCGCGCAGCCGGGCGAGGCTCGCCCGGCGCACCCGGCGCAACACGTCGGCGTCGCACCACTCGCGCTCGGTCCCGCCGGGCAGCAGCTCGCCGCGAACCAGCTCGCCGGAGGCCTCGAGCTCGCGAAGCGCCGGGGAGGGATCGGCCGCGTAGCGTTCGGCCAAGCGGCGGGTCGCGAAGGGGCCGTGGGTGGCCGCGTAGCGGCGCACGAGCGAAGCCATCGCGTCCTCGACCGGCTCCAGGAAACCGTCGGGCAGGCCGGCCGGCGGGGGCACGCCGAGCGCGTCGCGGTAGAGGCCCGCGTCCTCGGCGGCGATGTAGCGCTCCTCGCCGGCGACCCTCACCTGGGCGGCTCGCCGCTCGGTCACGAGCTTCCGCAGCATCGAATCGGCGGAGAAGCCCTGCTCGACGCGCTGGCCGCATTCCTCCAGGGTGAGGTCGCCGAGCCGCCGCAGGATCTGCTGCAGCGCGTCGCGGTCCTTGGCCCGGGCGACGTCGCTCAGGTGCTGCAGCGACTCCTCCACCTCGGCCAGCGCCGCGGGGTCGATCAGCTCTCGCAGCTCCTCCTGCCCCAGCAGCTCCCGCAGCAGGTCGCGGTCCAGCGCCAGCGCGGCCGCGCGCCGCTCGGCGTTGGGCGTGTCGCCCTCGTACATGTAGGTGGCGACGTAGTCGAACAGCAGCGAGGAGGCGAAGGGCGAGGCCGTCGGCGTCTCGACCTCGACCATCGTGATCCGGCGCGAGTGCAGGTCGCCCAGGATCTGCTGCAGCGAGGGCAGGTCGAGCACGTCGCGCAGCACCTCGCGGTAGGTCTCGAGGATGACCGGGAAGCGCGGGAAGTCGCGGGCGACCTCGAGCAGGCTCTGCGACTTCAGGCGCTGCTGCCAGAGGGGCGTGCGCTTGCCCGGCCAGGCGCGTGGGATCAGCAGCGAGCGCGCTGCGTTCTCGCGAAAGCGGGCGCCGAACAGGGCCGAGCCGGCGAGCTCGCCGACGACCAGGTCCTCGAGCTCGTCGGGCTCCAGCAGCACCAGCTCGGCGGGCGGCGGCTCGTCGGCGTCGGGCAGGTGCACGACGATGCCGTCGTCGGACCAGATCGCGTCGGCCTCGAGCTCGCGCTCGTCGCGGATCTTGGCCGACAGCGCCAGGCCCCAGGCGGCGTGCACGCGGCCGCCGAAGGGTGAGAGCACGCACAGGCGCCAGTCGCCGATCTCGTCGCGAAAGCGCTCGACGACGATGCTCTCGTCGGAGGGCACCACCCGCGTCGCCGCCTGCTGCTCGCGCAGGTAGTTGACGAGGTTGCGGGCGGCCAGGTCATCGAGGTCGTTGTCGGTCGCGAGCTGCTCGGGGTCGGCGTTGACCGCCTCGCGGGCGAAGGCGCCGATCGCCTTGCCCAGCTCGGCCGGGCGGCCGATGCCGTCGCCGCGCCAGAAGGGGACGGCCCCCGGGACGCCCGGCGCCGGGGTGACGATGACGCGGTCGCGCGTGATCTCCTGGATCCGCCAGGTGGTCGCGCCCAGCAGGAAGGTCTGGCCCGGCCGCGCCTCGTAGACCATCTCCTCGTCCAGCTCCCCGACGCGGCGCCCGTCCGGAAGATGCACTCCGTAGAGGCCGCGGTCGGGGATCGTGCCGGCGTTGGCGACCGCGAGCTGGCGGGCGCCGGGACGGCCCCGCATCGTTCCCTTGGTGCGGTCCCAGACGATCCGGGGGCGCAGCTCGGCGAAGCGCTCGGACGGGTAGCGGCCGTCGAGCATGTCGAGCACGTTCTCGAGCTGCTCGCGTGAGAGCTCGCCGAAGGGCTCGGCCGAGGTGACGAGGGCCTCGACCTCGTCCACGTCCCACTCGTCCAGGGCAGCCATCGAGACCAGGTGCTGGGCCAGCACATCCAGGGGGTTGCGGGGGATCACGGTCTCCTCGATCCGGCCCTCGCGCATCAGCCTCGCGACGACGGCGCACTCGAGCAGGTCCGAGCGGAACTTGGGGAAGATCCGCCCCTTCGAGACCTCGCCCAGCGAGTGCCCCGCGCGGCCGACGCGCTGCAGCCCGCGGGTGACCGACTTCGGCGACTCGATCTGCACCACCAGGTCGATCGCGCCCATGTCGATCCCGAGCTCCAGCGAGGAGGTCGCGATCAGGCAGGGGAGCTGCCCGGACTTCAGCATCTCCTCGACCAGCGCCCGCTCCTCGTGTGAGAGGGAGCCATGGTGGGCGCGAGCGATCTCGATGTATTCGTCACCCCGCGCGTCCTCCGCTTCGCGTCCGGGCGCGCGGGGGCCATCCGCGCCAAGCTCGGTGGCCGGCAGCTCCTGTTCCTCGGCGGCGTTCGCCATCTCGTTCAGCCGCTTGGCGATGCGCTCGGCCCCGCGGCGGTTGTTGACGAACACGATCGTCGAGGTGTGCTCGCGAACCAGCTCCAGCAGCCGCGGATAGATCGCGGGCCAGATCGAGCGGGTGTTGACCGCAGGATCCAGCGAGGCCTCGATCGGCCCGGGGTCGATGCGCTCGGTGGAGGCCTTGTCCAGCCCGGGGGGGTGGGTCAGACCCGAATCGCCGCCGTCCCGGCGCTTCTCCACATGCGCGTCCGGCTCGGTCATGTCCTCGACCGGGACCACGATCTCGAGGTCGAGCGCCTTCGGCTTGCTCGCGTCCACGATCGTGCACTCGCGCCCCTTGCCGGCCAGGAACCGCCCGATCCGCTCCAGCGGCCGCTGCGTCGCCGAGAGCCCGATCCGCTGCGTGGGCTTCTCGCCGAGCCGGTCGAGGCGCTCCAGGGTCAGCATCAGGTGCGAGCCGCGCTTCGAGGGCGCCACGGCGTGGATCTCGTCCACGATCACGGCCTCGACCCCGGTCAGGATCTCGCGCGCCCCCGAGCTGATCATCAGGTACAGCGACTCCGGGGTCGTGATCAGGATGTCGGGCGGGGTCTTGCGCATCGCCCGGCGCTCGGACTGGGGGGTGTCCCCGGTGCGCAGGGCAGCCGTGATCGGCGCCTTGATCCCCGCCAGGGGGGCCCGCAGGTTGCGCTCGATGTCGTAGGAGAGCGCCTTCAGCGGCGAGATGTAGACGATGCGGACGCCTGTGCCCAGCTCCTCGGGGCGGCGCGAGAGGCTGTCGATCCCCCAGAGGAAGGCCGACAGCGTCTTGCCCGAGCCCGTCGGTGCGCAGATCAGCGTGTGCGCGCCCGAGGCGATCGCCGGCCAGCCCTGCGCCTGCGCGGGCGTGGGCGCCTCGAAGGACTTCTCGAACCAGCTGCGGACCGGCTTCGAGAACGGATCCAGGGGTGAACTCGGGGTCGCGGGCGTACTCATGGCCAACCTAGTGACGATACCGAGGGTCCCCGACCGGCTCCGCGACCGGGGGCTGGGACGCTGGAGCCGCGATACTTGGCCCATGGCATCGGACCCGACCGAGCTGATCGTGGGGGCGTTCGCCGCATTCAACGAGGGAGGCGCTCCCGCATTCATCGGCTGCCTGACCGATCGCGATGCCCTCGACGAGGACTTCGCGATGGAGATCCAGGCCGACGCGCCCAACGGTGGCCGCCGGGAGGGAGAGGCCGGCTTCCTCCGGATGGCCGACCTCTGGCTCGAGGCCTGGGAGGAATTCGAGATGCCCCCAGGGGATCCGGTCCAGCTATCCGCCGGCCGCTACCTGGTCCCCACCCGCCAGCGCGTCGTCGCCCGCGGCAGCGGGATGGAGTTGGAGGAGGGCTTCTTCTACACGGTGCAGCTTTCCCAAGGCCGGGTCAAGCGCATCGGTTTGTTCAGTGACCGCTCGCTGGCCGAGCGTGACCTCGCGCTCGGCGCGGACGGCGGCTAGCGAAGGCCGAGCTCGGCAAGGCGCGGGGCGCTGCGATCGCGCTCCGAGAGCAGCGGGTCCGCGATCGGCCACTCGATCCCGATCTCGGGGTCATCCCAGGCGATCCCGCGCTCGAGCCCGGGGTCGTGGTAGGAGGAGAGGCCGTACTCGACGTCGGCCTCGTCGCTGAGCACGCAGAAGCCGTGGCCGAATCCGTCGGGGATGAAGAGCTGGCGGTGAGAGACGTCGTCGAGCTCATATCCCTCCCAGCGCCTGAAGCTCGGTGACCCGGGACGCAGGTCCACCGCCACGTCCCAGATGCGCCCGCGCGCGCAGCGCACCAGCTTCGCCTGCTCCCGCTGCATGTGGATCCCCCGCAGCACCGGGCCGACCGAGCGGCTGTGGTTGCGCTGGACCAGCTCGACGCCGAGGCGGAGCTCCTCGATCCAGCTCGCGCGGAAGGTCTCGACGAAGAAGCCGCGCTCGTCGCCGTGCACGTCGGGCTCGATCAGGACCAGGTCCTCGATCTCGGTCGGGACCCGCCGCACGCTCATCCGGAATCACCCGCCGCCGGCCCCGGACGCGTGAGCGGGCCGGAGGTCCGCGAATCTGAAGAGGCGCCGGAGGAGCCGGCGGAACTGATGCTTTGCCCGTAGTGGCGCTCGTAGTAGGCGGCGTACTCGCCCGACCGGATCGGTCCCCACCAGTCCTCGTTCTCGCGGTACCAGGCGATGGTCCGCTCGATGCCTTCGGCGAAGTCCACCTCGGCCCGCCAGCCCAGCTCGTTCAGCTTCGCCGCCGAGAGCGAGTAGCGCCGGTCGTGCCCGGGGCGGTCGCGGGTGTAGGAGATCAGCGACTCGTCGCGCCCGGTCAGCTCGAGGATCCTCTTCACCACCTCGATGTTGGGCAGCTCGTCGGGGCCGCCGACGTTGTAGACCGAGGCCGGCTCGCCGTGCTCGAGCACGAGGTCGATCGCCGCGCAGCAGTCCTCGACGTAGAGCCAGTTGCGCACCTGCATGCCGTCGCCGTAGACCGGCAGCGGGTCGCCCGCGAGGGCGTTCAGCACGCAGAGCGGGATCAGCTTCTCGGGATGCTGGCGCGGCCCGTAGTTGTTCGAGGCGCGGATGATCAGCGCGTCCGCCCCGTAGGTGCGGGCGAAGGCGGAGACCAGCAGGTCGCCGCCGGCCTTGGAGGCCGAATAGGGGGAGGAGGGCTCCAGCGGAGAGGTCTCGGTCGCGGTGCCCTGCTCGAAGTCGCCGTAGACCTCGTCGGTCGAGACCTGCAGATGACGGATGCCTGCGTCCCGGCTCGCCTCGAGCAGCACGAAGGTCCCGAACACGTCGGTGGTGATGAACTCCCCGGGGGAGTCGATCGAGCGGTCGACATGGGACTCGGCGGCGAAGTTGACGACCGCGTCGCAGTCCGAGACCGCGGCTCGCGAGGCATCGCGGTCGGCGATGTCGCCCTGGGTGAACTCGAGTCGGTCCGGCGGCAGCCCCTCGAGGTTCTCGGTGCGCCCCGCGTAGGTGAGCTTGTCGAGCACCCGCACCGAGTCGCCGGGATGCTCGGCGAGCCGGCGGCGCACGTAGTTGGAGCCGATGAAGCCGGCGCCGCCGGTGACGAGCAGCCTCACTCGCGCTCCTCCGCGCCGGGATCGGCGGTCGCCTGACCACGAACGTCGCCCCCCTGGTCGTCGGCGGCCTCTTCAGCCACCTCAGCGCCCTCGCTTTCGCGGTGGAGGTCGAGCACCGGTTGGCGCCGCACCGTCGAGCCCGCTGCGCGCTGGGCCGGGGGCCGCTCTGGTTTGGGCTGCTCGCGGCGCTTGAGGTAGTCGGCGAGGCCGCGTTTCCAGTCGGGCAGCTCGATCGGCGCCTCGCGGCCGCTGGCCAGCACGGAGTTGGCGGGGCGCCTGGCGGGGCGCTTCATCATCTCGCTGGTCGAGCTCATCACCCGCGTCACCACCTCGGCCTGGCGGAAGATCTCCATCGCGAACTCGTACCACGAGCAGCTCCCCGCCCCCGACATATGGTGGACGCCGTAGGAGCCGCTGTCGACCAGGCGCACCAGCCCCGCCGCCAGGTGCCCGGTGTAGGTGGGGCACCCGACCTGGTCGTGGACGACGACGACGGGCCCGCCGCCCTCGCCCAGGCGCAGCATCGTCTCCACGAAGTTGCCGCCGGCGGGGCCGAACAGCCACGAGCTGCGGACGATGAAGCTGGCGCGGTTGAAGTGGGCGGTGGCCCGCTCCCCGGCGAGCTTCGAGCGCCCGTAGGCGTTGATCGGTTTGGTCTCGTCGGACTCGGTGTAGGGGCCCTGCTCGGAGCCGTCGAAGACGTAGTCGGTGGAGACGTAGATCACCTTCGCCCCGGCCTTGGCGGCCGCGTCGGCGACGAAGCCGGCGCCCTCGCCGTTGATCAGCTCGGCATCGGCCTCGTGCTCCTCGGCTCCGTCCACGTCGGTCCAGGCGGCGCAGTTGATCACCGCCCCGGGCTGCTCGCGCACGATCAGGCGCTCGACCCGGCCGGGGTCGGTGACGTCGAGCTCCTCGCGATCGAGCGCCACCACCTCGTGGCTCATGCGCTCGGCCACGGCGGCGACGTCGCTGCCGAGCATGCCTCCGGCTCCCGTGACGACGATCTTCACCGCGGTGACACCTCTCCGGGCCCGGGCCTCACGGGATCCCGATGTCCGCGTGGTCCCCGACCAGGAAGCGGAGCGTCTTCGGCATCCCGAGGCTGCGCTCGACGGTCACTCCCTTCCCGAGCAGGCTCGCCTCCATGCGGGCGGGAAGGTCGCGAATGCGCGAGCCGGCGAGCACGATCGAGTGCTCGATCTCCGAGCCGGCGATGATCACGTCGCGGTCGATCGCGGTGTAGGGCCCGACGTAGGAGTCGCTGATGTGCGCACCCGCGCCGATGATCGCGGGGCCCCGGACAGTGGTCCGCTCGAGCTTGGCGCCCGCCTCGATCACGACGCGCCCCTCGACCTTGGAGTCGATCAGCTCGCCGTCGCTGCGGCTCTCCAGGTCCTCCAGCACGAGCCGGTTGGCCTCCAGCATGTCCTCGAGCCGGCCCGTGTCCTTCCACCAGCCGCGCACGATGTGCGGCTCGACGCGTTTGCCGCCCTCGATCAGGGCGTCGATCGCGTCGGTGATCTCGAGCTCGCCCCGGGCCGAGGGCTCGATCGACCTGGCGGCGGCGAAGATCTCGGGGCCGAACATGTAGACGCCGACCAGCGCCAGGTCGCTGGGCGGATCCTCGGGCTTCTCGACCAGCTTGACGACGCGGTCGCCGTCGAGCTCGGCGACGCCGTAGGAGGAGGCATCGGGCACCGGCGTGAGCAGGATCAGGGCCTCGGGCTCGCTCTCCCGGAAGGTCGCGACCAGCTCCACGAGCCCGTTGCGGAGCAGGTTGTCGCCCAGGTACATCACGAACGGGCTCTGCCCGAGGAAGGCCTCGGCCATCAGCAGCGCGTGCGCCAGCCCCAGCGGCGCCTCCTGCTCGATGTAGGTGATCGAGGCGCCGAAGCCGGAGCCGTCGCCCGCGGCCTCGCGGATCTCGTCCCCGGTCTCGGGGGCGATGATGATCCCGATCTCGGTGATCCCGGCCTCGACCAGCGCCTCGATCCCGTAGAAGAGCACGGGCTTGTTCGCCACCGGCACCAATTGCTTGGCCGAGGTGTGCGTGATCGGGCGCAGACGCGTTCCGGCGCCCCCCGAGAGGATCAGGCCCTTGAGCTGCTCCACGACCGAGCAAGGCTAGATCAAGGCCAGACGGGAGGGCGCGCCCGTTGTTGCCCTTGAGCCTGTCGGGTTCGTTGCCGCCGATCAGCACGTCCGCGCCGCGCCCGCCGATCAGGGTCGTCGGCGCGAGCAGCGGGCCGATCGAGCTCTCGGCCGCGACCTTGACCGCGTCGTCCTTGTCCCTGGTGTTGACCCGGATCGCCGTGACGCCGTTCGAAGCGCACATGCCGACCCCGTTGATCAGGTCGCAGAAGCCGCTGGCGGGGGTGATCCCGGCACCCGTGTCGGTGAACGAGATCACGTTCTGTCCCAGCAGCACGCCCTGGGACACTCGCAGGTCGTTGTTCTCGCCCTGGTCGGCCTTGTAGACGACCGTGCTGCCGGACCTGGTCACGAGCGCGGCCGCAGCGGCCGCCGGCAGCGCGAGCCCCGCGTGCAGGAGGGGGCGGAGGATGCGCGAGGGCTTCTGCATGGCTCGGAGTCCTTTCCGGAGGCGGCCACGAAAATAGAGTAGGAGCGCCCGCCCAGCGAGCAGTCCACGCACGCTGTAACCGAAATTTTAGTAGGCGCCAGCGCGAATCTTCAGTAGGTGTGGCCGAGCTTGCGGTGGTCCCAGCTGCGGGTCCGCAGCGGCGGGAAGCTGATCGCGACGCGCTTCGCGGCCTGGGCCTCCAGCGCCGCCGCGCCGTCCCCCTCGACCGAGGAGATGCCCTCGCTGTAGCGGACCGTCAGCTCCTTGCCGAAATCGGCGACGACCTCGGGCTCGCGGTGGATCACCGCCTCGGACTCGACCATGACGCCGCGCAGCTCCGTGTATTCGACCCCGGCCTCGACCAGCAGCGTCGCGCGCGGGTCGCGCTCGAGGTTGCGGACCTTCTGGGACTTGGCGTAGGTCCAGACCCAGATCACGTCGTCGCGGACCGTGAACCACATCGGCATCGAGTGCGGCCACCCCCTGGGACCGTTGGAGCTGACGATCGCGACCCGCTCCAGCTCGAGCAGCTCGCGGCGCTCGGCGTCGCTGAGCTTGATCTGGTCCCGGCGGCTCGCCATCAGCCCTGCCGCGGGAGCAGGGTCAGCGTCTCCCAGGGACCCTCGCCCGCCATCGGCTGCATCTGGCCCGCCAGCCAGCGGGGCTGCAGGTCGTCGTAGTGCTCGGACCACGCGTGTCCCGACTGCCCCGTGAAGTCCTGCCACATCGAGCGTGAGGGATCGACCGGGTCGGCGACCATGCGCCAGCTCGGCGCCCAGATCGCGTCGTAGGGGTCGTTGGGGTCATAGGCGATCTGGGCGACCGTCTCCTGGGCCCCGCCCGGGTGGAGGGTGCGGTTGAAGACCCACTCGAAGGCCGAGTTCGCCTCCCCGAGCGCGTGCGGGAAGCGCAGCTCGTGCACGCTGCCCCAGCGCCAGCCCTCGGGGTCGGGGCCGAAGCGCTGGGTGAGGTCGTCGAGCGCGCCGCGAAGCGCGTCGGCGACCAGGTCGTCCCAGGGCCTGCCGATCAGCGCCTCGTCCCCCTCCTCCCAGAGGGTGAGCAGGTGCGAGTGCCAGCGCCAGGGTGAGGTGACGTGGGTTGTGAAGCCGCTGTCGGAGCGGTCGAGCCAGCGCTCGGAGAGGTCGCGGTCCGCGATCGCCGCGCGGGCGAAGTCGCGGGCCAGGCGCAGCAGGAAGGCCTGGTAGATCGTGCCCACGATCGTCTCGGGGCCGAGCTGGCGGTTCCAGCTCACCAGGCGCTCGATCGCGGCGGTCTCGCGCTGGCCCAGGCCGGATCGGTCCAGGCGGGCGAGGCGCTTCGCGACCTCGTCACCCGGGATCGAGTGCAGGTCGGTCTGCATGCGCCGGAAACTGTCCAGGTCGTGTTCGGGCGTCTCCTCGATCAGCTGCTCGATGCGCTTGGCCCGGAAGCCGTCGAGGTAGTCGCTGCTCAGGTGGTGGGGGTAGTCGTCGTCGGCGATGCGGTTGTTCGCGGTCACGAGGTAGCCGCTGCCGGGGTCGACCAGCTCCGGCAGCTCCTCGTAGGCGATCGGCTCGCCCCAGTCGTATTCCCCGGTCCAGCCTGGCTTGGGCACGTCGGGACAGCCGCCCGGCCGCTGCGGCAGGCGGCCGACGGTCTTGTAGCCGATCGAGCCGTGGCGGTCGGCCCAGACGAGGTTGGAGACCGGCATCGCCAGCCCGCCGAGCAGCTCGACCAGCTCGGGGCCGCTCGCCGGGTCGAAGATCTCGAAGTGCGGCTGTCCTATCCCGGGCACGTCCAGCGCCGTCCAGCGCAGCGCCAGCGGCTGCGAGTCGTCGGCGCCGAGGGCCTCGTTCACGATCGGGCCGTGGCGGCCGCTCCGCACCTGCAGGCGGACGGGCTGCTCGCGGCCCTTGACGGAGATCTCCTCCTCGACCAGCTCCAGCGGCAGCCACTCGCCGCGGTACTCGTAGCGGTCGCCCTCGATCCGCTCCACGAACAGGTCCTCGACGTCGGCCATCACGTTGGTGAAGGTCCAGGCGACGTCGTTGTTCTGGCCCATCGAGATGCCCGGGATGCCCGGCAGCGCCACCCCGCGGCAGAAGCGGTCCCCCAACTCGAGCGCGCACTGGTGCCAGATCCCCGGCATCCCGGTCGGCAGGTGGGGATCGCCCGCGACAAGCGGCCCGCCGCTCGCCGAGCGCTCCGGCGCCACGGCCCAGTTGTTGGAGCCGCCGGCGGTGCCCGCCAGGCCGATCTGCTCGCGCACGCTCTTGATCTGCTCCGCCAGGCCGGTGCCGTCCCCCTCCCAGGCCTCGCCGGGCCGCATCACGATCGGGTTCTCGGAGGGATAGGGGGGGTCGAGCCGCGCCGCCAGCTCGGGGCCCAGCTCGCGAACGAGGTCGGCGCGAAGCAGCTCCCGCTCCCAGTTGGTCGAGAGCCCGAAGGCGAGCAGCTTCGCCCCGGCCAGCACATGGGCCGGGCGCCAGGGCTCGAAGTCCAGGCGCATCAGCTGGAACTCGGCCGGCAGCACCCCCCGGGCCTCGGCGCCGCGGTTGAAGCCGCTGCAGTAGGCGTTCAGCAGCGAGCGCAACCCGGGCTCGAGCTCGCGCTCCTCGCGCGCGGAGACCCGGCCCAGGCCGAGGGTCCGCATCAGGCGGTCCACCTTCAGGCCCGGCTCGCCGGCGATCTCGGAGAGCCTGCCCTGGCTCACCCTGCGCTGCAGGTCGCACTGCCAGAGCCGGTCCTGGGCGTGCGCGTAGCCCTGCCCGAACCAGAGGTCGTGGTCGCTCGAGGCGCGGATCCGCACCATCCCCCAGCGGTCCCGGGCCAGTTCGATCGTCCCCTCCAGGCCCTGCACCCGCTCCTCCCCCTCGGTCCTCGGCAGCGGCCGGCGGAAGAGCTGCCACCAGACCCCGGCCGCGGTCGCCCCGAACAGGGCGCTGGCGAGCCCCGCTCCCTTGAAGCCAGTGCGGAGGATGCCGCCGAGATCCCGGTTCATGGGCCCATTATCGGGCAGCGCGCCGGATCGTCGTCATTCGGCCAGATCCCTCGCCGAGATCACGCCCAACCGCTCCAGCTCCTCCAGATGCGCCTGCATCGCGAAGGCGGCGGCGGGCAGCAGCTCGGCGGGCACGTCGTCCCAGACCTCGCCCAGCAGCGCCAACCGCGAGCGCTCGCCCCGCTCCAGCGCCGCGACCAGCCGCCGCTGCCGGGACTCGCGGTGCTCGATGTACTCTGCGATCTTCGCTGCGGGGTCGGTGATCGCCGACCCGTGCCCCGGGTGGATCAACTCCAGGTCGAGGCCCTGTACCCGGCGCAGCGAGGCCATGTAGTCGTGGAGCGACCCGCCCTGGTCGGCCGGCGGCACGATCGTCGAGCCGTGGCCGAGGATCAGGTCCCCGCTGAACAGCACCTTTCCCGCGTCTGGCGCGGCCTCCTCCGCTTCGCGTCCGGGGGCCGCCAGGAACGAGCGGCTGTCGGTGGTGTGCCCGGGGGTTAGCAGGCAGGTGAGGGGGCCGGCGCTCTCCCCCTCGCCGAGGACCGTCGGCTCGACTCCCAGCAGCGGCACGCCGCCGATGTGGTCTTCGTGGGAGTGGGTGAGGAGCACGTCGCCGATGCCGCCGCGCTCCCCGGCCGCCGCCCTGACCGCCTCGATGTGGCCCCGTACGGCCGGACCGGGGTCGATCACGATCGCCGGGTCGCGCCCGACCAGGTAGGTGTTCGTCCCCTCCAGCGTCATCGGCCCCGGGTTCGGGGCGAGCAGGATCTCCACGTCGAGGCTTGCCATGGGCGCGACGCTACCCGTCGGCGCGCGGGAACGACTCGAGCGCTGCCGCTAGGCGGCTTTCGCCGGCGCGGGCTGCGCGGCGCTGTCGGTCGCGAGCTCGGCGCGAATCGCCTCGCGGGCGTCCTCGGGCTCGAGCACGACGAAGTCGCCGGCGCCCTTGAGGACCTCGCGCAGGAGCCAGTCCTGGCTGCCGTAGGGGACCTCGATCACGAGCGCACCGTCGGCGAGCTCCTCGACCACGGTGTGCTCCTCGCGGGCCCAGCGGGCGCGCTCGGGCGAGACCCAGACGCGGGCGACGTCGGCGGCGGGCACCTGGTCTCCCGAGAGCCAGCCGCCCTCGATCGCGGCGATGTCGGCGAACTCCTCGCGCGGCTCGAAGCTCTCCTTGGTCACCTCGGCCTCCTTGATCCGGTCGAGGCGGAAGTGGCGGATGTCCGAGCGCTTGCGGTCATAGGAGGCGACGTACCAACCCTCGCGGCCGTTGGCGAGTTGGTAGGGCTCGATCTCGCGCTTGGTGAACTCGTCCTCGTTCTCCTTGTAGTAGTGGATCGCGAGCACGCGCCGGGCCGCGATCGCGTCGTTGACCTTCCTCGCCACGCCCGAGTCGTCGCCGCCCGAGGCTGCGATCTCCAGGCCCTCCTCGGAGGGGTCGTGGCCGAGCGCGGTGACGATCTTCTCGCGGGCGCTGACCAGGCCGCTCTGGGGCAGGTGGTCGCCGAACAGGTCGATCGCCGCCACCAGCGCCTTCGCCTCCAGCGGCAGCAGCCGGGCGGGCCGGCTGAAGTTGTCGCCGTAGGGCTCGGCGTCGACCTCGACCTCGTCTCCGATCAGCTCGGCGTAGAGCACGTAGGTGCCGCCGCCGAAGTTGACGACGTTCAGCAGGTCGATGTCGTCGCTCAGCTCCTCGTCGCTGAGGTTGAGCCTGCCGCGTACGTCGGCGATCGCGATTCGCTCCTCGCCCTTCGCGGCCTCGATCAGCATCCCGGCCAGCGTCACCAGGCGGGCGAAGCGCTCGGGCCGGATCGATGCCTCCGAGCGCCCGTGCGAGGATCGCCCCGCGTGCTGCAGCGGCGGGGGCGCCGAGCCGTGCGAGCGCGCCGTCTCGAACTCGCCCTCGTGGCGCTCGCGCAGCAGCGCCAGCCGCTCGCCGACCTCGCCGGCGAGCTCGGGCGGGTCGAGCACGGTCGCGTTCTGGCGCCAGTGCAGGACCCAGGCGACCATCTGGCGGGCCGAGGCGTACTCGGTCTCGAACACCGAGCCCTTGCCGGGGGCGCCGTCGCCCTTGCGGGCGGGGCGGATCTCGCCGTAGCCGCCGAAGTCGCGCTCGACCAGCCAGGCGACGCGCTCGCGCAGGAAGATGCGCGCGGTGCCCCGGATCTCGCCCAGCTGCCATTCCGAGCGCCGGGCGTAGTCGCGGCGGTCGTAGTCCTCGGGCGCGGTGAAGTCGTGCTCGGCCTTGGACGCGTAGCTGACCTTGCCCTCGATCCGCGAGAGCCGGAAGACGCGAACCGCGTCGCGCTCGTGGCTGTGGCCGATCAGATAGAACTGCCCGCCGCGATAGACGAGGTGGAAGGGGTCAACCTCGCGCTGCTCGGTCGCGTCGCGCTCGATCGTGTAGTAGGTGAACTCGATCGTCTTGCGGCGCGAGATCGCGGTCTCGATCTTCGACAGCCGCTGGCTGATCTCGGCGCCGTCGGCCTTGGCGGTCATCCGCACCTCGACCGAGCCCGCCTCGGGGGAAGTCAGCGGGCTGGGGCGGCCCCAGGAGACCTGCTGCAGCGCCAGCCGCAGCGGCTCGGCGTAGGCGAACTCGCCGTCGAGCAGGTGCAGGGCCGTCTGCAGCGCGGCCAACTCGTCGTCGCCGAACTCGATCGCGTCCAGGTAGAAGTTCTCCGGCGGCAGCGAGTAGAGCTCGGACTCGTAGCCCTGGAGGCTGTCGCCGGGTTTCTCGATGTGAAGGGTGATGCCGAGGCTCTCGAGCTCGGCGCGGTCGGCGTAGAAGCGACGCGCGAAGGCGTCGTCGTTCATGTCGCTGTAGCCCTCCACCTCGCGCTTGATCTCGAGCGCCGAGACGGGCCTCTTCTGCGCCATCAGGAAGGAGATCAGCGAGAGCTGGCGGATCAGCTTCTCGGTGTCCTTCGCCACGCGGAGCAGGATAGTTGGGGCGTGTGCGCGCACCCAGCGCGTCCACGCACGGAACTGCGCATTTTGCGCGGCCGGACCCGGGAGTCCGGCAGCGAGCCTACTTCGTGACCGTCACCCGCAGGAGCGCCGCGGGGATCGAGGTCGCGTCGTCGCTCGTGTTCTGCTCGTTGAAGAGCGCCTCCAGTTCGCCCTGGAGGTCGTCCTCGCGGCCGTCCTTCGAGGCCGCCTCGAACGCGTTCATCGTCGGGCCGTAGTACTCCCGGAAGGTGGCGAGGAGCTCGGAGGGCGGGGCGTCGTGGTCGAACGTGTATGTGTCCCTCTGGAAGGAGATGTTGTCCTCGGGGATCCCGGCCGCGGTGAAGCGCTCGGTCACCTCCGCCTCCGAGCCCCAGGTCATCGGGCTGACGAAGCCCTTCGGAGGCGGGGGCGCGTAGGAGGAGCTGATCCTCAGGATCTGGGCGACGAGCGTCGGGTCGTTCGGGATCCAGTTCCCCATCACGATCCGGCCGCCCGGCTTGGTCACCCGGACCATCTCCTTGGCGACGTCGTTCGGCTTGGGAGCGAACATCGCGCCGAAGATGCTGATGACGAGGTCGAAGCTCTCGTCGTCGAGCGCGCTCAGGTCCGTCGCGTCGCCCTCCGAGAAGGAGAGGTTGTCGAGCCTGAGCTCCTCGGCGCGCTCGTTGCCCGCGGCGACCAGGTTGCTGGCGATGTCAACTCCGAGGACGTCGGCGCCGAGCTGAGCGGCGGGCACCGCGGTGGTCCCGTCGCCGCAGCCGAGGTCCAGAACCCTCATTCCCTTGGTCACTCCGAGGTCCTTGACCAGCGCCTCGCCGCTCTCGCGCATGCTCGCCGCGATCCGGGTGAAGTCGCCCTTCTCCCACAGCGCCTTGTTGGGGCTCTCGCCCATAGGCCCTTCGACAGCCTACTAAGAGCCGGGGTGCTAGTGGCCCTTCTCGGAACGTTCGCCAGGAAATGACGCAGGCCAGGCGTCGCCAGGCAAGGAGGCAGGGAGTCCGAATAGCAGCGCTATCCGGACGACCGAGGACGCAGCATGGTGGTGATCTGGACCAGTCATTTCCGGTGAGACGTTTTGAGGAGGGCCACTAGGCGGCGCGCCGCCCGAAGAACGCCGCGGACTCGATGCCGCGGTCGAAGCGGGACCAGGCCTCGCCGTCGGCGAGGTGCTTCTCGAGCCGGTTGAAGCTGCCTAGCTTGCCGCCGAGGTTGTCCATCGCGTGCACCAGCGTCGCCTCGCGCGTGCAGGGCACGACCGGGGAGCCGTGCTCGAGCTGGCCGTGGTGGGAGAGGATGACGTGCAGCACGGCTTGGGCCAGGTCGGGGTCGAAGCCCTCGATCGACTCGATCTCGCGGCGGACCCTGTAGTAGCCGAGCGGGATCTCGGACTGCAGGCGGCCGGCGTCGGTCATCTCGATCGCGAGCGGATCGTCATTGTAGGCCTCGGTCTTGCCGATGTCGTGCAGCAGCGCCCCCGTTACCGCCACCTCCCGGTCGATGCCCCCGAAGAAGTTGGCGGCGGCGCTCGTCGCCTGGGCGACCGAGAGCGTGTGCTCGAGCAGCCCGCCGGCGTAGGCCTCGTGGTAGTGCTTGGCGGCCGGCGCCTCGCGGAAGCGCTTCCAGGCCGCCGTCTCCGGGCCGAACAGCCGGTCCAGAAGTGCCCGCAGCGAGTCGTTCTGGATCGTCTCGAGCAGGTCCCGCAATTCGCTCTCGAGCTGCGCGATGGGCCTGGAAGGGCCCTCGGTCAGCTCCCCCTCCTCATACTCGTGGGACTCGGCGGGCCGGGCGGTTCCGAGCTTGACCTGGCGGCCGAACTGGGGGTGGACCGAGAAGCGTCCCGTGATCACGACGATGGTGCCGGGGGCGCAGGCCGCGAAGCTCTCGGCGACTCGGTCCCAGGCGATCGCCGGGACGCTGCCGGTCCGGTCCCCGAGCGTCAGCTTCAGGAAGTCGTCGCCGTTCTTCTTCTGGCGCAGCTCGCGCTCGCGGACGACGAAGGCGCCGCTGAAGTCCTGGCCGTCGGCGAGCTCGCTCAGGGCCGGCCGGGGCTCGGCGCCCGACCCGCCGGCGCCTGGCCGGATCGCCGCGGCGTCTCCGTTCCCGGATGCGCTCCCGTTCCCGCTGTCGAACAGAGACTCGCTCATGGCAAGGGCTGAAGGTAGAGGCGGCAGCGGACGGTTCTCTCCGCCTGCGTTCACGACTTGGTGACTAGGGTTCATCATTGATGAGGTCGTCGAAGGCATCGCTCTCATGACAGGGCCGGTGCGGGTCCACTGCGCCGCCGGCTGAGATGACCGCCTCGGCGGGGAGCGGCGAGGGCAGCCTGCTGGCCGACCGCGACTTCTTGCTCGTCGCGGGCCCGGTCGGGCCGCCGCTCGATGCTCACGGGCTGGACGAGGGCCCGGGCCCCGCCAGCGCGACCGCGGTGACGCGCTGGTGGCCACCCCCCTCTCGCTTCCCGTTGGGCTTTCCTTTACGAAGACTCGATCGGCGTTCGCCTGCTGCCCAGACGCACGGCCCGATAACGGTTCAGCGTTAGCCCACTGATATGCGAGAGGGGGGTGGCCACCAGCTGGGAAGATCGAGCGATGAGGGCGCCCCGCAAGGACTCGTTCAGCATCGCCCTGGCGGTGGTCGCGTCCCTGCTGCTGCTGCTGGGCTTGGTGCTCTTCACGCGCGCGACCAGGTGATCGCGCCGGAGCGGTTCGCCGACAGGGCGGAGTCGGCGCTGGAAGACGACGACGTGCGCAAGGTGGTCAGCCGCTAGATCGTCGTCGACCTCGTTGAGCGGGGCGCCCCGGACCTGGTTGCGGGCCGCCCGGTGCTGGAGTCCGTGGTGGACGCCGTGATCGACACCGGGGCCTTCGGCCGGCTCTTCAGGCGCGCCGCGCTCGAGGCCAATCGCGTCTTCTTCATCCGCGACGAGGACAACCTCGTCTTCGACCTCGCCGACGCCTCCAAGCTGATCCGCTTCGGGCTCAAGTCGGTCTCGCCGGTGCTCGCCAAAGAGGTGCCCAAGGACCTCGACGCCACCCTCGCCGACCTGCGCGACCGCAGCTTCGCGCAGGGCACGCTGGCGGCCGCCGACGACATCCGCTTCCTGGGGCTTCTGCTGCCGCTGCTGGCGCTGCTCGACGGCATCCGGCTCTTCCTGATCGACACGCACTGGGGAGGTCGAGGACGAGCAGGGCCGGGTCAGGGCCGACTTCGAGGCCGAGAAGCGCGACCGCAACAAGGTCGTGCAGGCGCTGCCGCCCGACGTGCTGGCGGCAGCGGAGCGGCTCACCGGCAGCCTCGGCCTGCGCGAGGGCGAGGGCGGCGAGCGCGAGATCTTCCTCTGCCACACGACCTGCGAGCTGGGCGCGACCAGGTTGAGCGACGCGCTGGAGGACTATCGCAAGGTCCTCGACCGCAACCCCAGCGAGGTCGTGATCCTGTTCGTCGAGCCCTACGTCGAGCCCGCGGACTTCGCGCTCGCCGTGGAGCAAGCCGGGCTGGACGACCGGGTGCGGACGCTGGAGCTGGACGGGCCGATGCCCACGCTCGGCCAGCTCGTCGCCGACGATCGTCCCGATCGGCTTGTCGGTCACCGCCGACTGCTCGCTCAGCTCCGCGGCGCGATTGGCGAGCGCCTTGCGGTCCAGCATCCGCTGGCGATCCATGTCGTCTGGGCAGGAACAGGACTTCATTGCGTTGGTACCTCCTGTCGGTTGAGCCCAGCGCCATGAGCGCGAGGGCAGGAGCGGTTGGGAATCTTGCGCCGAGCCCGGGCCGCGGCTCAGGTCTTGGCGCGCAGCACCGACAGGCCCGAGTGGCCGGGGCCCTCGTCGAGGCGCTCAACGGAGACGTCCACGTAGCGGAAGAGCTGCGGGGCCACCGGCATCGGCACCTGCACGCGGGCCTCGCCGGAGGCCGGTACCCGGAACGATCCCAGCGAGACGAGCTCGTCCGGGCTGTTCAGCAGCCAGAGCTCGTAGTACTCGGAGGGCTTGCTGGCGGGCAGGCCCCTGAACTCGAGCTCGGCCTCTCCGGCCTCGCCGTCGAGGCGCGCCGTGCCCCCCGAGCTGGAGGCCAGCGTGCTGACGGGGCGCAGGTCAACGGTCGAGGCGCTCGTCACGGCCGGCTCGCCGCCGCCGCTGACGAGCGCTCCGATCCCGACCCCCGCGAGGATCAGCGCCACGCTCGCGGCCGCGACCAGCGCGGGGCGAATCGACAGGCGCCCCGCCCATGGGCGGCGTCGTTGCTCCCCGGCGGACTCGCGCACGAGCGGCTCCCGCGGCGGAGGCGGCTCCAGGCCCTCCCATGCCTCGGGCGGGAGCTCGCTCAGCTCCCCGACCAGGGGCGCCAGGCGCTCGACCTGAGCGCGGAACTCGGGGTCGTCACGCAGCAGGCGCTCGGCCTCTGCCAGCTCGGACCCCGACAGCTCCCCCAGCAGGTAGTCGGAGGGGTCTATCCGCGCGCTCATCGCTGCTCCTCCTCGTCGATCAGGCTCCGAAGCCTCTCGAGCGCCTGGACCATCCTCATCTTCACGGTTCCCAATGGGGTGCCCGTGATCTCGGCGATCTCGCGCTGGCTGTGGTCCTCGTAGAAGCGCATCCGCAGCAGCTCGGCCTCCTCGCGCGGGATGCGCTGCAGCAGGTGTGAGATGCGCCAGCGCTCGATCATCAGGTCGTCGGGTGACACTTTCGCAGCCCGGGCGTCGGCCAGCGCCGCGACGCCGGCCGGGTCGCGCGGCTCGGGGCGGCGGCTGTTGCGCCGCAGGTGGTCGACCGCCCGGCTGCGAGCGACGGTGAGGATCCAGGTCAGCAGCCCCGCGCGCTCCGGGTCATAGGAGCCGGTCCGTTCCCAGATCTCGGCGAAGACCTGCTGGTGGACGTCCTCGGCGGCCGTGCGGTCACCGAGCGCGCGCACGAGATAGGAGAAGACCGTGCCCCCGTACTCCGCGTAGAGAGCGTCGATCGCATCGGGGTCGCCGCGCCGCATCGCGGTCGCGATCGAACTCTCGCTGGGCGCCCCGCGCGATCGGCTCAGCAGGCGCAGCTTGCTCGTTATCAGGCTCTGGGTGGGCATGGGCGTCATAGGGATCTACGCGGGAACGCCGCGATCGGTTGTGAATCGCAGAAAGCCAACCGGAGAGGCGAACACCGGCGTAGCCGTGGGGGGCAAACCACCGTTGCCAGAGGAGCCAAAGATGCAGAACGCTCGAACCGTAGGGGCGCCCGTCAACGGGCGCCGGTTGGCGGCGCTCGCCGCCGGCGCGGTCTGCATCGACCGCTACGAGGTCTCGGTCTGGTCATCCCCCGCCGGCGGCACCCAGTACGGGGCTTCATCGGACGACTACCCCTGTGACGACGACGGCCAGGACTGCGGCGACATCTACGCCCGCAGCGTCGCCGGGGTCACCCCCTCGCGCTTCATCACCTGGTTCCAGGCCCAGCAGGCGCTCGCCAACGTCGGCAAGCGCCTGCCGACCAACGCCGAGTGGCAGCAGGCGGTCGCCGGAACCCCGGACTCGGCCGCCTGCAACGTCTCCACCGGGGCGGTCGCCAACACCGGCGCCAACGCCGCATGCATCTCCGCCCACGGCGCCTACGACATGGTCGGCAACCTCGCCGAGTGGGTCGGCGACTGGGACGAGCAGGCGCTCGGATGCACGACCTGGCCGGCGGACTTCGGCTCCGATCTCACCTGCCTCGGGAGAGCCGACGGTGAGGCCTCGACCCGCTTCCCCGCCGCCCTGCTTCGTGGCGGCAACGGCGTCTTCGGCTTCGGCGGCGGCACGGCTGCCGGTCCGTTCGCGGTCAACGGCGACAGCCAGCCGTCGGCGTCGGTCAGCATCATCGGCTTCCGGGGCACCCGCTAGTCGTTTTCGGCCATTCGGCGGTTTGCGTTTCGGTTTTCGCGCCCGGCGGCGGCCGGGATCGAGGTGCTGCGCCGGATCCGCGCCGCCGCCGGCGCCTCGGAGGCCTCGTACGCCGAGACGCTCGAGTGGGGGCGTGAGCCGACCGAATCCAGGGGCTGCTCGTGCTCGTCGAAGCGCACCCCCCGCCGAACGACGACTTATCCGTCCATATGCCGAAGAAGTCGTCGCTCGGCAGGGGTGTCACGTCTCGGGCGGCGCGAAGATCACCAGGAGCTCGAGGTCCTCGGCGATGTCGACGAAACGGTGCTCGGCAAGCTTGGCTACGAAGGCGATCGACCCGGGCTCCACTGCCCGTCGCTTCCCCTCGACCTCCAGCTCAGCACGCCCGGCGAGCACGTAGTAGATCTCGTCCTCGGCGTGCGGCGTCTGGTCATCGGTCTCCCCCGCTGAGAGGCGGTAGACGCCTGCGCTGAACATCCCGGCCCGCAGGAACTCCCGCCACCGATCGCCCGCGGCGCGTGCCTCCTCGAGGATCTTCTCGAGCTCAACGGCCTCGTGGTGCGGCTCGGGCATCGGCGCATGGTATGTCGGCTGGCCCCCAACGACGTCGACGATGCGCGCTGCTCGTCCCAAGCGCGGGAAGCGGCATCGCGAGGGCCCTGGGCTCGGAGGCCCGCGCGGCGGCCGCTTCGGGTCGGGGGTGCAGCGCCGGCGGCGGGGTGAGTGGAGGAGCGGGGTGCAGGTAGGCGACCAGCCCGGGCGCCGTGGAAGCCAGAAGGTGAACGCGGCTACGTGAAGCGGGCCGCGGTTCCGCGCCTGCCGGCGGGCATGCGCTAGTGCCGGCCCCCCGGGCGCCTAGCCGCCGCCGCGGCTCACTTGACGTTCTTGAACGCCTGGTAGAGCGGCTTCCGGATGCCGTTCGGGTCGAGCAACCCGGTCGAGTTGCGCTCCGTGTCGATCGGGTGCACCCAGCCGAGGCTGTAGTAGCGCTTCGAGCGCATGATCTTGAAGGCTGCCTTGAGCCAAACCTTGGCCTCCTTCAGCTTCAGCGAGTAGCCGAGGTCGAGGTCCTTGAAGCCGGTCGGGATTCCCCACTCGGCCAGGTAGAGCTTCAGCTTCTTGCCCTTGAAGTTCTTGTCGAGAACCTTCAGCAGCCTGCCGAGGTCGGAGAACTCGACCCCGCCGTGGGGCGAGGGCTTCTCCTTCAGGTCCGGCTTGCTGAAGTTCCAGGGGTTGTGGCCCCACATGTCCATCCGGGGCCGGCTGCCGTCGGGAAGCCTCATGTACTTGATCCACTGGTAGGTGCGGATCGGCCCCTTCTTCTTGCCCGAGGCGGTGAAGGTGTTGCCGCCGATCACGAGGTCGGCGGGATCGACCGCCTTGATCCCCGCGTAGGCCGCGTCGAGCAGCTGCGCGTAGTTGCGCGGGGCGACCTGCTGGGCCGCGCTCAGATTTCCGGTCGGCTTCGCGATAGTGAGCGGGGCGAAGTTGTTGGGACGGTTCGGCTCACCCCAGATCATCCACAGCTTCACGCTCGGGTAGCGCTTGGAGATCGCCGTGGCGAAGTCGCGGATCGCGTTCGGGTCGCTCGGGACCCACTGCCAGCTCTGGCCGCCGTTGGCCCAGGGCGGCGTCCCCATCAGCAGCAGCTGCACCTGCATCCCGTTGGCGCCCGCCTCGGCGACGGCGTCGGTGATGTAATGCGGCCAGGCGTAGGCGGGGTCGTTGGGGTCGGTCGGATCGGCGGGCTGGGTCGGCGCGATCCCGTCCCAGCGCGCCTGCATGTTGTAGACGCCGAAGCCCAGGTCCTTGTAGGTGGGGAAGAGCGACCGCCCGTTGAGCGTGGCCGGCGGAC
>VGBV01000009.1 GCA_016870325.1 Actinomycetota bacterium | reverse complement strand
CGCAGGGCGCAGCCCTTGGTGGCGCCAAGGGCAGGCCCGAGGACGCCGGGATGCGATGCGCCATGCGGGGCCTCAGGCGTGCGTGGTCGTGGAATCACTCATCTAGCCCCTGCCGGCCGCGGCGCCCTGGAGCGGCTCGAGCACGAGCACCGGGATGCGGCGCTCGGTGCGGCGCTGGTAGGCGGCGTAGTCGGGGTAGACCTCGACCATGCGCTCCCAGAGCCGCTCGCGCTCGTCGCCGGCGGCCTCCCTGGCGCGCATCCTCCGCTGCTTCCCCCGCCACCACACGGTCGTCTCCGGGCTCGCCATCAGGTTCAGGTACCAAGCGGGGTGGCGGTCGACGCCGCCCTTTGAGGCGACGATGGTGAGGTCGGCGCCGTCGTCGCGGCAGATCAGGGGATGGGTGCGGTGCTTGCCGCTCTTGCGCCCGACGCTCTCGACCAGCGCTATCTCGGCGTCACCGAAGCGCCCGCCGACGCGCCCGCCGCTGAGCATGTAGAGCCCGGTGTGGAGGCTGGTGAAGCGCTCCCAGAACCACCAGAAGCGGGAATCGGCCTGCGGCACTGGGGCGCTCGCCATCGCGCGAGTCTATGGGGCGGTCCGATTCAGGGTCCCGGCGTGCGCTCGGCGGCGGCGTCGGCTGTGGCTTCCTCGGCCTCGCGGATCGCGGCGCCCTCGAGCGCATTCGAGAGCGCGCGCACGTAGGCCCGCGCCGAGGCCTCGAGGATGTCGGTCGCCACGCCCTGGCCGCTGGCCAGGCGGTCGTTGGCGCGCAGCACGACGGTCACCTCGCCCAGAGCGTCGGTGCCCTCGGTCACGGCCTCGACCTCGTAGCGGCGCAGATCGGCGTCGGTGCCGACGGCCTCCCGGATGGCGCCGAAGATCGCGTCCACGGGCCCGTCGCCCGTCGCCTCGGCCTGCGACTCCTCACCTGAGGGCAGGGTGACGCAGACCGTGGCCAGCGGGTCGCGCCGGGTGCCGGCCTCGACCTCGAACCAGGCGAGGTTGTAGGACTCGGAGCGCTCGCGCATCTCGTCGGAGACGATCGCCTCCAGGTCGAGCGCGGTCACCTGCTTCTTCTTGTCCGCGATCTCCTTGAAGCGCTTGAACGCCTGCCTCAGCTCCTGGCCGTCGACGTGGAAGCCCAGCTGCTCGAGCGCGTCCTTGAGCGCGTGGCGGCCCGAGTGCTTGCCCAGCACGATCGCGTTCGAGTCCAGGCCGACCTCGGTCGCGTCCATGATCTCGTAGGTCGAGCGCTCCTTCAGCACCCCGTCCTGGTGGATTCCGGACTCGTGCGCGAACGCGTTGCGCCCGACGACCGCCTTGTTCGGCGGCACCGAGTAGCCGGTCAGCCGCGAGACCATGCGGCTGGTTCGCGCCAGCTCGCGCGTGTCCACGGTCGTGTCCAACCCGTGCACGTCGCGGCGGGTCCGCAGCAGCATCACGATCTCCTCCAGCGAGCAGTTGCCGGCGCGCTCACCTATGCCGTTGATCGCGCACTCCACCTGGCGGGCCCCCGCCTGCAGCCCCGCGTAGGAGTTCGAGACGGCCAGCCCCAGGTCGTCGTGGCAGTGGACCGAAAGGGTGATCCCGTCCAGGCCCGGCACCAGCTGATACAGCCGCGTCAGGTGGGCCGCATACTCCTCGGGGGTCGTGTAGCCGACCGTGTCGGGGATGTTGATCGTGGTCGCGCCCTCGGCCACCGCGATCGCGCAGACCTCGGCCGTGAACTCGACGTCGGCGCGAGTCGCGTCCATCGGCGAGAACTCGACGTCGTCGGTGTAGGCCCGCGCCATCGCCACCGCGGCCTTCGCCTGGCCCTTGACGTCCTCGTGCGTCGTCTTCAGCTGGTGCTCGATGTGGATGTCCGAGGTCGAGATGAAGGTGTGGATGCGGGGCCGGGGCGCGTCCTTGACCGCGTTCCAGGCCGCGTCGATGTCGGCTTTGTGCGTGCGTGCCAGCCCGGCGATCACGGGACCCTCGACCTGGCGCGCGATCGCCTGCACGGCCTCGAAGTCGCCGGGCGAGGTGATCGGGAAGCCGGCTTCGATCACGTCCACGCCGAGGCGGGCGAGCTGCTGCGCGATCTCGACCTTCTCCGCGGTGTTCAGGGAGATGCCCGGCGACTGTTCCCCGTCGCGCAGGGTCGTGTCGAAGACCCGGACACGGTCCTGCTCGGGTGCCGCCTTTACGTCGCCCAGATAACTCATTTGAACTACCTCCTTCTCCGAAGACTTGCGATGACCTGTTACTCGTTCGCGGCTCTCGCGCCGCCCAGCGATTACTCCCCCCGGAGGGGGAGGAGAAGGAGAAGCGCCAGGCTGTCGCACCGCAGGTTCATCGAAGCTCCTGCCAGAGTAGCGCAGCCGCGGGCGGCCTCGGCGGTGCCGTCCCCCGCAGCGTCTAGTTTTGCTGCGATGCGAGCCAGCGAGATCGAGGCCCGTGCCGTCGCAAAGATCGTGCTGGTGGCCCTGTTCTGGGCCGCGATCGCGGTGCTGCTGGCGATCGCGATCCTGCATACGCGCACGACGCTGCGCTGGGTGGTGACGGCGGTGTTCCTGGCGCTCGCCTTCGACCCCGCGGTCGGCTCGATCGAGAAGATCAGGATCCGCGGCCGCAACGTGCCGCGGGTCGCCGCGGTCCTGGGCGTGCTCGCGACGTTCATGGTCGGGCTCACCTTCCTGGTCTTGAACGTGATCCCCGCGATGGTCAGCAACGTCGAGTCCCTGGCCGAGAAGGCTCCGACCTACGTCACCGACTTCAAGCGCTGGGCCGAGGACAACGACGAATTCCAGAAGCTGAACGAGAAGTACGACATCACCGCGAAGCTGAACGAGCAGACGAGCAATTTGCCCTCGCGGATCGGCGACGAGGCCCAGACCCTGGGCCGGGCGACAGTGAGCGTGCTCGAGCACCTGCTTGCGGTGATCACGATCCTGACCCTGACCGTGTTTCTGCTGCTCGAGGGCAAGGGCCTGTTCGAGCGCGGCACCGGGCGATTGCCCGACGGCCATCGCGAGCGAGCGCGCCGCGTCGGCGTGCGGATCGCGGCCGTGGTGCGCTCCTACGTCAGCGTCAACCTGCTGCTCGCGCTCTTCGCCGGCCTCTTCACCTGGGCCTACCTGGAGATAACGGGATTCCATCTGGCGATCCCGATGGCGCTGGTCGTCGCCTTCCTCGACCTGATACCGCTGTTCGGGCTCATGGTCGGCGGTCTCCTGGTCGCCGTCGTGCTCGCGATCGACGGGCAGCCCTACGACGCCTTGGTCTGGCTCGCGATCTTCCTAGTCTTCCAACAGCTCCGGGACAGGGTGGTCCAGCCGATCATGTACCGCGGCGGAGCGCTCAAGGTGACCCCGGTGGTGGCGATCGTCGCGGTCCTGGTCGGCGCCAACCTCGCCGGTGTGCTGGGCGCGCTGATCGGGATTCCCGTCGCCGCCTCGCTCGGGGTGATCCTGGACGAGCTGGTCTTGACCAGTCCGGACGACGAGAAGAAGCCGGCGCGGAAGCCGGCGAAGAGGCGCTCAGCCGTCTCGAAAGCGGCGAAACCCAAGCCGGCCAAGTAGCTCGGGGCCGCGCTTCCAGAACGGGTGGTTGCGGCTCCCCGCGTAGCGTTCATTCGAGCGCTTCCGCTTCCCGTCCCCGTAGAAGAGCTTTGCCCACAGTGAGTGAGGCTTGCCAAGGCGAAGAGCTCCGATCAGGCTGATCAACGAGCACAGCAGCCCCAGCAGGGCCAACCCGTACTTGTCCTTGGCCACATTGATGAGCATGAGCGCGATCCCCATCACGCCTTGAACCCCGACCACGGTGAAAACCGCGGTCTTCACGTCATCGGCCGCGCGAACCCAGCCGTGGAACCCGACCAGTGCCAACAGCGATAACGCGGTGGCCGCGACCACTGCGTCGATCGAGCGACGGCCCTGCTCGGTCCAGTAGACGTCCTTTAGGTTGAGCCAGAGCGCGAACTCGTCCAGGGTCAGGCCTGCGCCGATGCCGAAGCCAATCGCAGCGACCTCGCGCCACGGATGGTTGGGGTTGACTGCCACCCCCAGATAGCCGAAGACCAGCAGCGCGATGATTCCCCAGACCAAGTGGTGGATGTGGGCCCCCCCCACTTCGACGTTTCCGGGCCACCAGCTGACCTGCGCCCGGATCATGTGGGCGCTGGTGCGGATGAACCCGAAAGCGACCAGGAAAGCGAGGATGCAGAGGAATTGCGGCTCGCGGTTGGTGTCGACGATCACCTCCTGGTAGGTGGAGCCAATGCTGGCGAGGAGCGGTGCGAGAGTGACGGTCATTGGATGCCCGGGATCCTCTCAGCTGGCGCGGTCAACACGGCCGGTGCCCGATCAGGGCACCTTCCTGAGCGTGTTCTGGGCGGGGGTTCCGGGCAGGAGGTAGATCGTGGTAGCGGCCGCAGCCCCGCCCGCGCAGCGATCGGTTGCGCGCGCAGCAGCGAGGTCGCGACGCCGCCTGTAGGCTCGCGCGATGGAAGTGGCCCTCGCCGCGCTGGCGGCATTCCTGTTCGCTCTCGGTACCACCCTGCAGCAGAAGGGCGTGATGGCGGCGCCGGCCCGATCCGCGCGCGGGATCGCGGCGCTGCTGCTGAACCTCGCCCGCCGGCCGGTGTGGCTGGGCGGCATCGTCGCTGACGCGCTCGGGTTCATCGCGCAGGCGATCGCGCTCGGTGTCGGCAGGCTCGCGATCGTGCAGCCCGTGCTGACCACCACCATCGTCTTCGCGCTGCCACTCGGAGCTTGGCTGACCGGCCAGAGGATCCTGCCCCGAGAGATCGTGGCGGCGCTGGCCGTCACAGCCGGAATCTCGGCGTTCCTGCTGGTCAGCGATCCTGCGGGTGGCCGCGACGACGCCCCGGTGGCCGAGTGGTTGGAGGCCGCAGTCCCGATCGCCCTGGTCTGTGCCGCGCTGGTGTTCGCCGGGTCGCGCAGCGGAGCGGGCCCGAAAGCCGCCCTCTACGGGAGCGCGACGGGGATCCTGTTCGGGCTCAGCGCAGCGCTGACCAAGGCGACGGTCGACCAATTGGACGAGGGGGCGGTCGCCCTGCTCACCGACTGGCACTTCTACGCGCTCCTGGTGGTTGGCTACCTGAGCATGACCCTGAGCCAGCTCTCCCTGCAGACGGGGGTGCTGGCGCCGGCGATCGCCACCGCCAGCATCCTCGACCCGATCGCGAGCGTTGTGCTGGGCGTGACCCTGCTCCAGGAGAAGCTTCACGAGGACACCGCCGGCGTGGCAGTCTCGTGCGCGGCCTTCGCGGTGATGCTCTCCGGACTGGTGGTCCTGGCGCGGTCGCGGGGAGCTAGCCCCCCCGGACCACCGGTGTCCGCCTGACCGCGTGGTGGCGTGAATAGAAGTAGAAGATCGCCAGCCCGATCGCCAGCCAGACCACCAGCCGAATCCATGTGACTCCGGGGAGGGTCACCATCAGCGCCAGCGCCGAGACGATCCCCAGCGACGCGACGAAGTTGAGGTAGGGAACCCGGAACGGTCGCTCGACGTCCGGCCGGCGCCGGCGTAGGATCATGACGCCAGAGCAGACGAACAGAAAGGCGAGGAGCGTCCCCATCGAGACGAGCTGACCAAGTTCTTCGATGGGGACCAGACCGGCCACGGCGCCGCCGACCACCGCACAGACGACGGTCGCGAACACCGGAGTCTTCAGCGTCTCGCTGACGTGCCCAAAGGCAGGTGGCAGCATCCCGTCGGAAGACATCCGCATGAAGATCCTGGTCTGGCCGTAGAAGGTGACCAGCACGCACGAGGCGAGGCCGACAACGGCCCCCACGTTGACGACCCGCTGCAGCCAGTCGAGGCCGGCGCCTTGGGCCTCGATCGCCTTCGAGAGCGGGTCCGCTACACCCAGTTCCGTGTAGCTGAGCATCCCGGTCAGCACCAGGGCCACGGCGATGTACAGCAGAGTGGAGATCAGCACAGTCGCGATCAGGCCGATAGGCACCGTGCGCTGGGGGTTGCGGCTCTCGGCGGCGGCCGTGGAGACTGCGTCGAAGCCGACGTAGGCGAAGAAGGTAAGGCCGGCGGCGCGCAGTATGCCCCCAACGCCGAACTCGCCGAACTCCTCGCCCTGGGAAGGCACGAAGGGGTCCCAGTTGGAGGTGGTCACATAGGTGGCGCCGACGATCACGAACAGGATCAGGACCGCCATCTTGAGCACGACCATCGAGTCGTTCACCCGCGCTGACTGGCGCACCCCGACCGCGAGCAATCCGCAGGTGAGCGCGACGATTGCGAGCGCTGGAAGGTTGACGGTGCCTGGGTCGTTGCCGAAAGGCGGGTTCGCCAGCGAATCCGGGACGGTGATGCCGATGTTGCCCAGCAGGCTGACCGCGTAGCCCGACCAGCCGACCGCCACGGTCGAGGCCGCAAACATGTACTCCAGCAGCAGGTCCCAGCCGATGAACCAGGCCGGGAACAGCCCGAAGATCGCGTAGGTGTAGGTGTAGGTGCTCCCCGCGGCCGGGATCATCGAGGCAAGCTCGGCGTAGCAGAGCGCCATCGCTCCCGCTGCGACTCCGCAGAGCAGGAACGAGATGACCACGGCTGGGCCGGCGAATTCCGCGGCGGCGTCGCCGGTGGTGACAAAGATCCCGGCCCCGACGACGCTTGCGATTCCCAGCGTGGTCAGGCTGAACGGCCCCATCGCGGAGGAGTCGAGGCGCCCGCGGTCCGTCTCGGCCTGGGACACGGCCGCCTCGAGTGCCCCACCATCTTTAGGATCGCGCCCCGGACCGCTCATGGCAGCGGATACTCTCACACCCAAAAGCGATCGCACTGTGATCACGCGCTCGTGCGTAAGACTGTGCCCATGAGCACTCCGGCGGAGGACGAGCAGCCGGCGGCGAGCGCCCCGAACGCGACGCCAGCAGCAGCGGGCGCCGAAGGCGCCGCAGTCGTCTCTGAGCGCGCGCACCGACTCCAGAAGCTGGCCGGGCTGCGCGAGGAGGGCATAGAGCCCTATCCGCCCCGCTTCGACCGAGATCACACCGCAGCCCAGATCCGCGAGAAGTTCGGCGACCTGCCCGCGGGCAAGGGCACCGGCGAGACGGTCCGGGTCGCCGGACGGCTGATGCTGATACGCCGTCACGGAGGACTGATCTTCGCCGAGCTCCACGACTGGACCGGCGAGGTCCAGCTGATGGTCTCGCGAGATGAGGTGGGAACCCAGGCCCATGACGAGTTCAAGCACTTCGATCTGGGCGACTGGGTCGGGGTCGAGGGCGAGGTCGTGACCAGCGAGCACGGCGAGCTTTCGGTCCGCGTTCACAAGCTCGAGCTCCTCTCGAAGGCCCTGCGCGCGCTGCCGGCCAAGGGCCACGGCCTCACCGACGTCGACACCCGCTACCGCGAGCGCTACCTGGACCTGATCGTCAACGAGCCGACCAGGCGGATCTTCGCGATCCGCTCCGCGACGATCGCCGCAATTCGTGCCGAGCTGTTGGAGCGCGGCTTCAGGGAGGTGGAGACGCCGGTGCTGGACGCCCATGCGGGCGGCGCCGCGGCTCGCCCCTTCATCACCCACCACAACGCGCTCGACATCGACCTCTACCTGCGGATCGCTCTGGAGCTGCCGCTGAAGCGCCTGGTCGTCGGCGGCATGGAGCGCGTGTTCGAGATCGGGCGCGTGTTTCGTAACGAGGGATTGGACAGTCGGCACAACCCCGAGTTCACGCTGCTGGAGGCCTACCAGGCCTTCGCCGACTACCACGACATGATGGACTTGGTCGAGGCTCTGGTCTCGCGAGCCGCCCACGAGGCCCACGGCTCCACCAAGGTCAAGGTGGGTGACGCGGACGTGGACCTGGCCCCTCCCTGGCGCCGCGCCTCGATGGCAGAGCTGATCGAAGAGCACGCCGGGGTCAAGATGCATCCCTCGATGCCGATCGCAGAGGCGCGCGAGATCGGTGACCGCTTCGATGTGGACTACGGCGAGGACTGGGGAGCGGGCAAGATCATGTCCGAGGTCTGCGACGCCACCTGTGAGGCCAAGCTGGTGCAACCGACCTTCGTCATGGACCACCCGCGGGAGGTCTCGCCCCTGGCGCGCGCCCACCGCGACGATTCCACGCTGACCGAGCGCTTCGAGGCCGTGATCGCGGGCCGCGAGCTGGCCAACGCCTACAGCGAGCTGAACGACCCGGTCGACCAGGTCCAGCGCTTCGAGGCCGAGGCCGCCGCCAAGGCGGCGGGGGACGAGGAAGCCGAGCAGCCCGACGACGACTACGTGCGGGCCCTGGAGTACGGGTTGCCCCCGACCGGCGGGCTCGGGATCGGCCTCGACCGGCTCGTGATGCTGCTCGCGGAGGCCTCTGCGATCCGCGAGGTGATCCTGTTCCCGACGATGCGGCCCGAGGGGGGTATGGTCAAGCCCCGCGGCGGGCCCTCCTCGGTCGGCGGCGCGATCCCCTCGCCACAAGAGCTCGCCTCGCCGCAGGCGGAAGACGCTGCCGCCCGGGACGGGGCGGCGGCGCACCCCGGGTCTCCCGAGACCGGCGGCGCGCAGACCGCGAAGACAGCCGAACGCCCCGCGCCGGCGAAGGGCGTCGATCCGATCACGGAGGCGTCGAGCGCTCCCGTACACGCGCTCGCCTGGCTGACGGCGATCCTCGGCGTGATCTGCTTCCTGCCGACCCTGCCCTTCTTCCACCAGGCGCTCGGGATCGAGCCCCTGCTGGGCCAGCCCGGCCGTTCGGCGAGCCACGTCGCCTCGGTGCTGGCCGGAGTCGGCCTGCTGCTGACGGCCCATCAGCTTGCCCGTCGCAAGCGCGCGGCCTGGTGGCTGGCGCTGGGGCTGTTCGCGGTCGCCGCCGTCGCGCACCTGCTCAAGGGCCCGGACCCGATCACTGTATTTCTCAGCGTCGGTATGCTGCTGGCCTTGGTCTGGTGGCGCCGCGAGTTCGTCGCTCCCCCCGACCCCAACTCGTTGCTGGCCCTGCTCGTGTTCGTCCCGCTCTACCTCGGCGGCGTGCTGGTGTTCGGCGCCGCCTCGCTGTTGATCGAGAGCGACAAGCTCTCCCCATCCCTCACCTTCGGCGGCATCGTCGACACGACCTTCGGCGGCCTGGTCGGGCTCAACGGCCCCTACAGCTACGAGAGCAAGCTCTTCGGCGACTTCTTCGAGGCGGCCCTTCTGGCCCTGGGCGCAGCCGGGGTGGCCCTCGCCCTGTTCCTGCTCTTCCGCACACTCGCGGCCCGCAGGGCCGGGGCCGCCGACCGCGACCGGGCCCGAACCCTGGTGCGCGAGTACGGCGACGACACCCTCGCCTACTTCGCCCTGCACGAGAGCAAGAGCTACTTCTTCTCGAGCGACGGCCGGGCGATGATCGCCTACGCCTACATGAACGGGGTCGCGCTCGCCTCCTCTGACCCGATCGGGGCACGCGGCTCGATCCCCTTGGTGATCGACGAGTTCGTCGCGTACTCCCAGCGCCGTGCCTGGAAGGTCGCCTTTCTCGCCGTCCGGGAGGACACCGACGGCGTCTATCTCGATCGCGGCTTCCACGCCGTCTACCTCGGTGACGAGGCGATCATCCGCTGCGACCGCTTCAGCATCAACGGCCCCCGCATGAAGGCGGTCCGGGAAGCCGTGACGCGGGTGGCAAAGCGACATCGCTTCGTGCTGATCCGCGAGTCAGACGCTTCGCCGAGGCTGGTCAAGCAACTGAACGGGATCAGCGCCGAGTGGCGCGAAGGCGAGGCCGAGCGCGGGTTCACGATGGAATTGGCCCGCGATGTCGCGGGTGATCAGCCCGACCTGCTGCTGGCCGTGGCGATGAGTGAGGACGACCGCCCCGCCGGCTTTCTGCGCCTGGTGCCCTGCTACGGCGACAACCCCGGCTATTCGCTGGATCTCATGCGCCGTGATCCGAAGGCCGTCAACGGCCTCACGGAGGCGCTGATCGCAAACGCCGCCCTGGCCTTGGGCGAGCGCGGGTTCACCCGCCTCTCGATGAACTTCGCCGCCTGGGGTCGCCTGTTCGACGACCAGCGCGAGCTCGGACTCGGTGAGCGGGCGCTGAAGCGGGTCGCCGACCTGCTCAACCCCTTCTTCCAGATCGAGTCCCTGCGCGACTTCAACGCCAAGCTCGATCCCGAGTGGCTGCCACGCTCGATCGTGGTCGAGGATGCCGCGGACCTGCCCAGGGTCGGCGTACTGTTCGCAACCGTCGAGGGCTTCCTCGACGTCCCGGTCGTCGGCAAACTGCTGGTGGCCCCAGTCCCCGCCGAGGGGGGCGCCTAGAGCGAGACGGCTCGGCCGCGAGCGCCCGGCATCCTCGCACCTCGGCCGGTCAGGGAACCGGGAGCTACGGAACCTTCCTCGTCACGTTGCAGCTCTTGGCCGTGTCGATTCCGCCGCCGCCGCAAAGGTCGCGGGCGGCGCCTCCGTGCAGCTTGTCGGGCCCGCCGCCGCCCATCAGCACGTCAGCCGAACCGCCGCCGTTGAGTCCGTCCTTGCCGCCCTGTCCGCGCAGCAGGTCGTCGCCGCCGAAGCCGAAGATGGCGTCGCTGCCCGTGCCGCCGTTGACCAGGTCGCCGCCGAGCCCCCCGCTGACCCAGTCACGGCCGGGTCCGCCCGAGAGCGGCCGCTCCTCGCTGACCAGCGAGATCCCGATCAGGATGATCAGGGTGCTCTGCGCCGTGAAGGTGTCGTTGCCGTCGCCGAGGTCCCCAGCGACCGCGCCGATGAAGCCCGGGCGGCAGCTGACCTGGGTGGGGCTGTCCTGGATGCACTCCGGCTTGTCGCCGTCGGGCTCGGTGATGGCGTCCGGCGAGGTGATCACGAGGCGGCCGGTGGAATCCGCGAAGGCCGAGAAGCGGGGGAATGCTAGGGAACCAGCACGACCTTGCCGATGTTTCGCCGCTCGGCGATGAAGGTGTGCGCGTCGCCCGCGCGCTCGAATGGAAAGGCCTCCGCGACGACGGGATCGAGCTCGCCCGACTCAAGGCCGGCCGCCAGCGGTTCGATTATGCGGTTGATGTCGCCTTCGCGGTCCCACCAACCCGGCATGTTGAGCCCGAACACCCCCTTGTTCTCGTTCATCAGCGACAGGCTCTTCCACCAGGGCATCGTCGCGAGCGGCATCCGGGCCAGCGCCCGGAGCGCTCGGGGGATGCTGCGGCCGGTCTCGGTCGAGGCCTCCGAGAGCCCGTACATGACCAGCCGCCCGCCCGGGCGCAGCAGGCGATAGTCCTTGCGGAAGCTGGTGGGCCCGAGCGCGTCGATGACCAGGTCCACGCCCTCGCCCCCGGTGATCTCGTTCACCTCTGCTTCGAAGTCGTTCGTGCGGTAGTCGATCGCGTGCTGCACACCCTGGGCGCGGATCGCGTCGTGCTTGGTGGCGGAAGCCGTGCCGAAGATCTCGGCCCCCACCCCGCGGGCGACCTGCGTCGCCGAGATCCCCACCCCGCCGGCGGCGGCGTGGATCAGCACCCGGTCGCCGGTGCGCAACCCGCCCATGATCACGAGCGCCGCGTAGGCGGTGCCGTAGTTGACCGGGAAGGCGGCGCCCTGCTCGAAGCTGAGCCGCTCGGGCAGCGGCAGCACCTGGTCGGCGTCCACGCAGACCATTGATGCCTGTCCGCCGAATCGGGTGCCCGCCATCACCCGGTCTCCGGCGCTGAAGTCCGCGACGCCCCCACCCACCTCCTCCACCTCGCCGGCCACCTCGTAGCCGAGCACGCACGGCGGCTTCGGCGCATCGGGGTAGAGGCCGACCCGGGCGAGCGTGTCGGCAAAGTTGACGCCCGCCGCGCGGACGGCGATTCGGACCTGGCCGGGCCCGACCTCGGGATCCGGATGCTCCCGGACTTCGAACACCTCGGGCCCGCCGTGGCCCGTGAGGACGACCGCCTTCACCGGCCCGGCCTGGCCCTAGATGGACACGGCGCGGCCGACCGCGAAGCCGTCCAGCTCGAGGATGCGGTCGATCGTGGACTGGTTGACCGGATTGTCGGTCGTCAGCGTTATCACCGCGGTGTCGCCCTCGGTCTCGGCTCCGACGGCGGCCGAGACGATGTTGACCCCCTCCTCGCCGAAGATCGTGCCCACCCGCCCGATCATCCCGGGCTGGTCGGCATAGCGGAAGATGGCCAGGTGGTCGGCGAAGGGCAGGAAGAAGTCATCGCCCCAGACTCGAACCAGATGCGGTGCGTTGCGAGGTCCGGCGCCCGTGCCCGCCACCTCGACGGCCCCGTCGCCCGAGTGCACACGGACCACGACCAGCTCCGTGAAGTCCTCGGAGGAGCTCTCGCGCGTCTCGGTCAGCTCGATCCCGCGCTGCTCGGCCAGGTGCGGGGCGTTGACGAGGTTGACCGCCTCCTCGGTGTGGCCCTTGAGGATCCCGGCGAGCACCGCGATGCCGAGGATGCGGGTGTCGGCGTCGGCCAGGCGCCCGCGGAACTCGACCTCAACCCGCCCGACCGCTCCGTCCCCCAGGCCCTGTGCGAGCGCGCCGAGCTTCTCGCAGAGCGGCACGAACGGCGCCAGCGCCTCCATCACCTCGGGCCGCACGGCGGCGATGTTGACCGCGGTGGTGACCACGCCACCGCTCAGCGCCGCCGTCACCTGCTCGGCGGTGACGATGCCGGCGCGGTCCTGGGCCTCCTCGGTCGAGGCGCCGAGATGGGGCGTGGCGACGACGTCGCTTCGCCGCAGGATGGGGTGCGAGGTGAAGGGCTCCTCGGGGAAGACGTCGAGCGCCGCGCCTGCGACCCGGCCGCCCTCGAGGCCATCGCCCAGCGCGTCGAGGTCGATCAGCTCACCGCGCGCGCAGTTGACGATGCGAACGCCGGGCCTCATCGCGGCGATCGCCGCGGCGTCGATGATCCCGACCGTCTCCGGTGTCTTCGGCAGGTGCAGGCTGATGAAATCGGCGCGGGAATAGAGCTCCTCGGGGGACTCGACGCCCTCGACCCCGAGCTCGCGGAAGCGCTCGGCCGTGACGAACTTGTCGTAGCCGACGACGCTCATGTCGAAACCGATCGCGCGCTGCGCGACGAGCTGGCCGATGCGCCCGAAGCCGAGCACCCCGAGCGTCTTGCCGTAGAGCTCGGCTCCCTTGAAGCTGGAGCGCTCCCAGGCGCCGCCCGCGAGCGACCCGTGGGCCTGCGGGACGTTGCGGCAGAGGGCCAGCATCAGCGCCAGCGTGTGCTCGGCGGCCGCGATCGAGTTCGCCTCGGGCGCGTTGGCGACGACGATCCCGCGCTTGGTCGCGGCCTCGACGTCGACGTTGTCGATGCCGGTGCCGGCGCGGCCGATCACCCGCAGCCGCTGGGCGCGCTCGATCAGGCCCGCGTCCAGCTTGGTCACCGAGCGGATCAGGATCCCGTCGAAGTCCGCTATCCGGCCCGCCAGCTCGCCGGCGTCCCAGTCGGTCCCGACCTCGACCTCGAAGCGCTCGCGCAGGAGATCGACGCCGGCGTCGGCGATCGGCTCCTTGACCAGGACCTTGGCGCGCTCGCTCACGGCGGGGGCCTAGGCGACGGGCTCCGGGGCCCGCCCCGCCTGGGCGAAGGCCCGCTGGGCCGCGCCGGCGGCGGCGCCGGGCTCGACCTCGGCCCCGAGGTCACCCAGGGCGGCTTCGAGGGCGGTCAGTGCGATCACGATGTCGAAGGCGCCGAAGTAGCCGCAGTGCGCGATGCGGACGATCTTCCCCTTCAGCCGGCCCTGGCCCCCGGCCGCGGTGACGCCATAGCGGTCGCGCATCAGCTTCGGCACGGCGGCGCCGTCGACGCCGTCCGGCAGCGACGCGGCGGTGACGACGTTGGCGTCGTCGTCGTCGGGCCCGAAGCGCTCCAGCCCGATCGCCTCGACTCCCGCCCTGGCGGCCCGGGCGAGCAGTCCGTGCCGCTCGAACACGGTCGGCAGCCCCTCCTCCAGGATCAGGCCGAGCGCCACGTCCAGCGCCCGCCAGAGGGTGACGGCGGGGGTGAACGGGCTGTTGGGCGGGTCCTCGGCCTGCCCCTCCGCGGTCCGGGCCCAGTCGAAGTAATAGCGGCCGGAGCCCTCCCCGCCCGATTCGGCCGCGAGCGCCAGCGCGCGCTCGTTGACCGAAGCGAAGGCCAGCCCGGGCGGGCACATCAGCGACTTCTGCGAGCCCGCGACGACGACGTCGACCTCCCACTCGTCCTGGGGCAGGTCCACGGCGCCGAGGCCCGAGACGGCGTCGACGCAGATCACCGCATCGTGACCGTGAGCGACCTCGGTCAGGGCGCGAACGTCGTGGACGACGCCCGTGGACGTCTCGGATTGGGTCACGAAGACCGCTCGCGGGGGCCGCTCCATGCCGGCGAGCGTCCGCTCCAGCTCCCCCGGAGCGATCGCCTCGCCCCACTCCAGATCGAGGTGGGTGAGCTCGGCTCCGTAGGCGCTGCAGAGCTCGGCCCAGCGCTCGCCGAACTTGCCGGCCGAGGCGACGGCGACCGGCTCACCGGGGCGTGCCAGGTTGGCGACAGCGGACTCGAGGGCGCCGCTGCCCGAGCTGGCGAAGGAGAGCACCTCGTTGCGCGTCTGGAAGACCTCGCGCAGGCGGGCGAGCGCCGAGGCGTGGACCTCGATGAAGGCGGGGGCGCGGTGATAGGCGATCGGCTCGGCCATCACCCCGCTGACGGCCGGCGGCAGCGGGGTCGGCCCGGCGGTCATCAGGTACTGCTTGATGTAGGGGTTGGCGCTCAACCGGGCCCAAGGGTAGTCATAGGCTCGGGCCTGACGGGTAGCGACCTACTACTATAGGGTGCGCCTGCGCGGCTCCGGCGCGACACGACTCTCCTTCTGACCACGGCCCGGAGGCCAGATGTACCCCGTCCGATACGAGGCCGACTACGTCGAGCCCCAGAACCGCGCCAAGGCGTTCTTCCGCTGGCTGCTCGTCATCCCCTGGTACGTGCTGGGCAGCGTCTACGCCCTCGTCGCCCAGGTTGTGGCCGTGATCGCCTGGTTCGCGCTCCTGTTCACGGCCCGCTATCCGCAAGGGCTCTACGACTTCAACGTCGGCTTTCTGCGCTTCATGGGCCGCGTCTACGCGTTCGCGATGCTGCAGACCGAGGCGTGGCCGCCGTTCGGCTTCGATCAGGACGCGAAGTACCCGGTGCGGGTGCTGGCCGACCCCCCGCTGGAGAAGTACAACCGCTGGAAGGTCCTCTTCCGCCTGATCATCGGGATTCCCGCGATGTTCATGGTGATCCTGTTCCAGTCCCTGTACCTGACGGCTGCCATGATCGCCTGGCTCCACATCGTCTTCATTGGCCGGACCTCGGGCGGCGTCCACAACGCGCTCACCGCCGGGCTCGCCTACCAGGTGCGGACGACCGCCTACTTCCTGCTGCTGACCGAGACGCTGCCCCCGGTCTCCGACCAGGAACCCGCGGGCAGCGAGGCGCCGGAGCCGGCCCGGAAGGCGCTCGGGAGCGACTCCGCCCCTGCGCCGGTGGCTGCGGCCGCGAGCAGGCCGGCGGCCGCGAAGAAGCGGCCGGGAGGGAGCTGAGGACGATGGCCGAGATGACCAGACGGATACGCGGTCGCGACCTCGCTGGACGCGCTGGGCGAGGGCTACGGCTTCCGCAAGGTCCGCAAGCAGCTCGACGTCACCGCCTTCGGCGGCAACGCGATCATGGTGCCGCCCTCCTATCAGAGCGGGCCCCACTTCCACGATGAGCAGGAGGAGCTGTACTTCGTGCATCGAGGGACGCTGGTGATCAAGTTCGGCGACGGAAGCGAGCACGAGATCGCCGAGGGGGGCGCCGCACGCGTCGACGCCTCGACGGTGCGCAGCACCGCGAACCCGAGCGAGACCGAGGACCTCGTCTACCTCGTCGTCGGCGGCAAGGACGGCTACGTCGGCCGCGACGGCCGCGAGCCCGAGGGCGAAGGCACCGCCCGGCCCCCGCTCGAGGAGTAGCGCGGCAAACGGCTGTCCTGACTCGCCCGCGCATGCGGGTTGAAGTCAGGACGGCCGGGCTCAGGGACCTGACGGGCCCTTGATCCAGGGCATCATCGAGCGCAGCTTGCCGCCGACCTTCTCGACCTGATGGTCGGTCGCCTCGGTGCGCATGCGGTCGAAGTTCTCGCCGCCGGCCTGGTTCTCGGCGATCCACTCCTTGGCGAACTCGCCGGACTGGATGTCGGAGAGGATCTTGCGCATCGCCTCCCGGGTGTCGTCGGTGATCACCTTGGGCCCCCGGGTCATGTCGCCGTACTCGGCGGTGTTCGAGATCGAGTGGCGCATCCCCTGGATTCCCTGCTCGTACATCAGGTCCACGATCAGCTTCAGCTCGTGCAGGCACTCGAAGTAGGCGAGGCGCGGGTCGTAGCCCGCCTCAACGAGGGTCTCGAAGCCGGCGCGGACGAGCTCCGTGGTGCCCCCGCAGAGCACGGCCTGCTCGCCGAAGAGGTCGGTCTCGGCCTCGTCCTTGAAGGTGGTCTCGATGATCCCGGCGCGCCCGCCGCCGATGCCGCTCGCGTAGGCGAGCACCAGGTCGCGCGCCTTGCCGGTTGCTTCCTGGTGGACGGCCATCAGGCAGGGAACGCCCTTTCCCTCCTCGAACTGGCGCCGGACCAGGTGGCCCGGCCCCTTCGGCGCGACCATGCCGACGTCGACGCCGGGCGGAGGCTCGATCTGGCCGAACCGGATCGCGAAGCCGTGAGCGAACATCAGCAGGTTGCCGTCGGCGATGCCGTCCGCGATCTCGGCGTTCCAGATCTCGGCCTGCTTCTCGTCTGGAAGCAGGATCATGACGACGTCCCCCTTGCTGGCGGCGTCGGCGACGTCCAGCACCTCGAGCCCCTGCGCCTCGGCGTCGGCGCGGCTGGAGGAGTCCGGCCGCAACCCGACGACGACGTCGATGCCGGAGTCCTTCAGGTTGAGCGCGTGCGCGTGCCCCTGGGAGCCGTAGCCGAGGATCGCGACGGTCTTTCCCTCGAGCAGGGACAGGTCCGCGTCGGAGTCGTAGTAGATGCCCTCGTCGGCCATGGGCGCTCCAAGCTAGCGCAGAGCCGCCCGGCGCAACTTCCCGGACGCCGTGCGGGGGAGCTGCTCGACGAGCTCGAAGCGCTTCGGGACCTTGAACGGGGCCAGCCGCGAGTCGCACCAGCTGCGCAGGTCGTCGGGCTCCAGCAGCCCGCCGTCGCGCGCAACCACCACAGCGACGACCGCGTTCTGCCAGTCGGGATCGGGCCGGCCCACGACGGCCGCCTCGGCGACGTCGGGGTGCGCGGTCAGGACATCCTCGACCTCCTCGGGGGTGACGTTCTCGCCGCCGGTGACGATCATGTCGTCGCGGCGCCCCTCCACCCAGAGGAAGCCCTCGGAGTCGATCCGGCCCGAGTCGCCGGTGTGCAGCCAGCCGTCGACGTCGGCGGCGCCGGGGGCGACGGTCGGGCCCTGGACGAGTATCTCGCCGTCCGCGATGCGGACGTGGGTGGTCAGCAGCGGCCGTCCCGCGGAGCCCCGCTTGCGCTCGGCCTCGGCGGGGGCGAGGGTCGTCACCTGGGAGCAGGCCTCGGTCAGCCCGTAGGTCTGAACCACCGTCGCCCCCAGCGCCAGCGCCTCCGAGAGCACCTCGTCGGGGACCGGGCCGCCGCCGACCAGGATCGCCCGCGGGCGCTCGATCGCAGCGCCGGCATCGAGCAGCCGGGTCAGCATCGTCGTCACCAGCGACACGATCGTGATCCCGTCGCGCTCCAGGGACTCCGCGACTCGGTCGACGTCGAAGCCGTCGTGCACGACCGCGCTGGTCCCGTAGATCGCCGAGCGCATCAGGATCGTCAGGCCCGAGACGTGGAACAGGGGCGCGCAGCAGAGCCAGCGGTCGTCGGGATCGACGCCGAGGTTGAAGGCCGAGCCGACCGCGCTCCAGAGGTGGTTGCCGTAGGTGAGCGGCACCGGCCTCGGCGAGCCCGCGGTGCCGCTGGTCAGCACCCGGGTGCAGGTGGCGTCGAGGTCGTGCTCGCCGAGCAGCGGCATGTCCGCCTCGGGGCCATCGAGGTCGGCGTGGGCGGCGATCGTCAGCGCGGGTCGCTCGCCCGCGAGAGCCCGCTCAAGCTCTTCGGCGCTCTGGCGCGGGTCGAGCGGGCAGATGACGGCCCCGAGCTTGATCAGCGCGTGCAGCGCGATCGCGCAGTCGATCCCGGCGGGCATGGTCAGCGCGACCAGGGAATCGCGGCGAACCCCCTTCGCCGCCAGGCGCCGCGCGGTCGCCACGGCCTCGGCCTCGAGCGTCGCGTAGTCGAGCGATCGCCCGTCCGCTGCCACCGCGGGGCGGTCGGGGCAGGTCTGAGCGCGTTGTGCCAGCCAGTTGTCTAGAAGCATCGCTGTGAGCCTCGGGGCTATCGTCCGCAATTGTGCCGCGACGACACAAGGACGCGCCGCCCGAGGAGGGCCTCTTTGCCCCGATCGATTGGGAGGACGGCGGGGGCGACTACGAGGACATTCTCTACCAGCGGGCCGAGGGCCTGGCCAAGATCGCGATCAACCGCCCCGAGAAGCACAACGCCTTCCGCCCCCCGACCCTGGTCGAGCTCCGCGACGCCTTCACACGGGCCCGCGACGACATCGAGGTGTCCTCGATCATCTTCACCGGCGCCGGCGACAAGGCGTTCTGCTCGGGCGGGGACCAGAGCATCCGCGGTGACGACGGCTACATCGGCGACGACGAGGTCGCGGCCCGCGGTGTCGGCCGGCTCGACGTCGGCGACCTGCACGTCCAGATCAGGCGCTTGCCGAAGCCGGTGGTGGCGATGGTCGCGGGCTATGCGGTGGGGGGCGGTCACATCCTGCACCTGGTCTGCGACATGACCGTCGCCGCCGACAACGCCGTATTCGGCCAGACCGGCCCCCGCGTGGGCAGCTTCGACGGTGGCTTCGGCGCCAGCCTGCTGGCCCGCAACATCGGCGTCAAGAAGGCGAAGGAGTTCTGGTTCCTCTCGCGCCTCTACGAGGCCGATGAGGCCCTCGAGATGGGGTTGGTCAACGCCGTCGTGCCGCTGGACCGGCTCGAGCGCGAGACCGTCGCCTGGTGCCGGGAGATGTCCCACCTCTCTCCGCTCTCGCTGCGGCTGCTGAAGTCGAGCTTCAACGCCGAGGAGGACGGCCTCACCGGCCTGCAGCAGCTCTCCCATGACGCGACGCTGCTGTTCTACATGACCGAGGAGGGCCAGGAGGGGCGCAACGCCTACCAGCAGGGCCGCAAGCCCGACTTCTCCAAGTATCCGAAGAGGCCCTAGTTGAGGATCTGGCTGGCAGCCTCGAGGCCGCGCACCCTGCCGGCGGCGGTGGCCCCGGTCCTGGTCGGAACCGCCTGCGCCGTTGCGCAGGTCGGCGAGCTGCCTCGGTTGGGGGCCGCCCTGGCCGCGCTCGCCGGCAGCATCTTCATCCAGATCGGCACCAACCTCGCCAACGACTACTCCGACGCCAAACGCGGCGCCGACACCGCGGACCGGCTCGGGCCGGTCCGCGTGACGGCATCGGGCCTGGCCGCGCCGCAGCGGGTGCTGACGGCGACCTGGGTCGCGTTCGGAATCGCGGCCGCCTGCGGCGTCTACCTGGCGACGGTCGCGGGCTGGGTGATCATCGCGATCGGCGTCGTCTCGATCCTCGCCGGCGTGCTCTACACGGGCGGCCCCCGCCCCTACGGTTACGCCGGGCTCGGCGAGCTGTTCGTGTTCCTCTTCTTCGGCCTCGTCGCGGTCAACGGCTCCTACTACGTGCAGCTCGAACGACTCGACCTGCTGCCGATCGGGCTCTCGGTCGGGGTCGGCGCGCTGGCGACGGCGATCCTGGTCGTCAACAACGTCCGCGACATCGCCACCGACGAGCGCGCCGGCAAGCTCACGCTCGCGGTGCGCATCGGCCGAGAGCGCGCCCGCCGGCTCTACTTGGCGCTGCTGGTCGTCGCCTACCTGGCGCTGACGGTGACGCTCGCCGCCGACGGCGGTCCCTGGGCGGCGATGCTGGGCGCGCTCTCGGCGCCGCTCGCGATCAAGCCGCTGCGCTCGGTCCAGACCCGCACCGACGGACCCGCGCTGAACGGCGCGCTGGCGGGCACCGGCTCGCTGCTCGGCGCCTACAGCCTGCTCGTCGCCGCGGGCCTCGTGATCGCCGCCTGACGCCTCGCCCTAGGATCGCCGCTGTGCGACTGGAGGAGCTGGAGGCGATTCCCTACTCGCTCCCCTTCGGGGAGGTGTACACGACCGCCAGCGGCCAGCTCCACGAGCGAGAGCTCGTCCTGGTCAGGATCAGGGGCGAGGGGCTCGAGGGCCTGGGCGAGACCGCGGCGATGTCGCTTCGGGGCGGCCCCGGGGTGCGCGAGATCGCCGCAGAGATCGAAGGCACATGCTGGCCCGTCCTGGCGGAGGCGGGCTTCGACCCCGAGCGGATCTGGTCGCCGCTGGCGCGCTGCCGCAGCCGAGGCGCCTCCGCGCAGGCGGTGGCGGCGGTCGACATCGCCATCCACGACTTGGCCGCGAAGGCTGCGGGGATGCCCGTCTGGAAGCTTCTGGGCGCCGCCGCGGCCACGCCCGTCAAGTGCAACGCGACGCTGCCCGCGGCGAACCCCGCGCAGCTGCGGGCGGCGACCGAGCGCTGGCTCGCCGACGGATTCGACACCTTCAAGCTCAAGGCCGGGCTGCCCGGCGACGTCGCCCAGGTGGCCGCCGTGCGCGAGCATGTCGGGCCCGAGGCGCAGATACGTGTCGACGCCAACAGGGCGTGGTCGGTGCCCGAGGCCGTCGAGCGCCTCCGCGCGATGAACAGGCAGACGCTGGAGCTGGCCGAGCAGCCGGTGGGGGGGCTCGAGGAGATGGCCGAGGTACGAAGGCAGGCGGGGGTGCGGGTGGCGGCCGATGAGAGCGTCGTCACCGTGCGCGACGCCAAGCGCGCGTATGAGCTGCGCGCCTGCGAGCTCGCGAACGCGAAGCTGGCGAAGGTGGGCGGAATCGCCGCCACGCTCGAGATCGCCGCCGAGATCCCCACCTACATGTCCAGCGCGCTCGAGGGGCCGGTGGGGGTCGCTGCGGCCGCCCACCTCGTGCAGGCGCTGCCCCTGCGCGGAAACGCCGCGGAGCCGGCCCACGGGCTCGCGACCGAGCGCCTCTTCTCCGCCGCGGTCGGGAGAGGGCTCGGCTTCGACCGCGACCGCCTGTTGGTGGCCGACGCCCCCGGGCTCGGGGTCGAGCTGGACGAAGCCGCGCTTGCGGCCCGGCGCCTGGCGTGATCTACCGTCCCTGACGGTGGATGCGACCAACCGAAACACCGCCCTCGCCTCGGCGATGGTCGAGGAGCTGGCGCGGTGCGGCGTGCGCCGCGCGCTCCTTTCCCCCGGCTCCCGCTCCACGCCGCTCGCGCTCGCCTTGTGGCGCCAGCCCGCGATCGAGGTCGAGGTCGTGCTCGACGAGCGCGACGCGGCCTTCGGCGCGCTCGGCTCGGCCCTGGCGACCGGGGTGTCGGCCGTCGTCCTCTGCACCTCGGGCTCGGCCGCCGGCCACTTCCACCCCGCGGTGATCGAGGCCGACGAGGCCTCGGTGCCGTTGATCGTGCTGACCGCCGACCGGCCGCCGGAGCTGCGCGGGGTCGGCGCGGGCCAGACGATCGACCAGCTGAAGCTCTACGGGGACGCCGTGCGCTGGTTCTGCGAGGTCGGCACCCACGAGGCCGACGACGACGGCCTGCTGCACTTCCGCTCGGTCGCCTGCCGGGCCTACGCCGCCGCGGCCGGAGACCCACGCCCCGGGCCGGTGCACCTGAACGTCTCCTGGCGCGAGCCGCTGGCGCCGATCCCGGTCGAGGGCGCCGTCACCGCCACAGACCGGCTGGCCCTGGAGGGCCGCGGCGAGCGTCCGCTCAGCGCCGTCGCTCGCGGCCCCGAGGCGCCGGATCCGCTGCTGCTCGACGAGCTGGCCGAGCGGATCGCGTCGGCCCCGCGCGGCCTCGTCCTCGCCGGCCGCCAGCCCGACGCCGGGCTGGCCGAGCCCGTCTGCGCGCTCGCCGAAGCCGCCGGCTATCCGCTGCTCGCCGAGCCGACCTCGCAGCTCCGCTGGCCTCACGCCTACGAGGGCTCGGTGCCGGGCTATGACCTGATCGCCCGCTCGCGCCCCGCCGATCTCGAGCCGGAGCTGGTGCTGCGCGTCGGCGAGCTGCCGACGAGCAAGGCGCTGCGCCGATGGCTCGGCGCCGTCCCCGGGCTGCGGCAGATCGTCATCGACCCGGTCGGCGAGTGGAAGGAGCCCACCCGCCGGGCCGAGTCGATCGTGCGCGCCGACCCGCGGCTGCTCGCAGCCGGGCTGGCCGCGAGGCTGAAGGCGGGCGCAGAGGCTCGCCGGGCGGCCACCGCCGGGGACGGCGATCGCTCCTGGCGCCAGCTCTGGGTGGACGCCCAGCATTCGATGGGTTCCTCACTCGCGGAACTGCTCGCCGACCGCGACGAGCTCAGCGAGCCGGGGATCTGGCCCGCGCTCGCGGGGGTGCTGCGCGACGGCGACCAGGTGCTGGCGGCTTCAAGCATGCCCGTGCGCGACCAGGAGTCGTTCTTGCCGCCCGGCCGGGCCCGTGTGCGTTTCCTCTCCAACCGCGGCGCGAACGGCATCGACGGCCTCATCGCCACCGCCGCGGGCGCCTCGCTCGGCGCCGATGCCCGCACCTGGGCCGTGCTCGGCGACCTCGCCTTCGCCCACGACATCGGCGGGCTGGCGCTGGCGGCGAGGGCGCCGAAGCTGCGCCTGCTGGTGCTCGACAACGGCGGCGGCGGCATCTTCCACTTCCTGCCGCAGGCCGAGGCCCTCCCCGCCGAGGAGTTCGAGGCGCTGCTCGGGACCCCGTCGGGCCTCGATCCGCTCGCCGCCGCGAGCCTGTTCGGGCTCAGCGCCGCCAGGGTGCGTTCGCCCGCCGAGCTCGCCGCGGCGCTGGCGGGCGAAGCTCGCGTGATCGTGGTCCCGCTCGACCGCCGCCGCAACCTGGAGCTGCACCGCGAGCTCGCCGAAGCGGCCGCGTCGGCTCTGTCGGCGGCCTAGACGACTGATTCCCAGTCGACGTCCGAGCGGGGATTCGACCGGCCGAGCAGCTGGCCGAGCGCCGCGGTTCCGGTGAACGCCCGGCGGGCGATGCCGCGGCGGCAGGCGGTTCGCACTTGATCCTCGGAGCCCCGGAACTCGGGGTAGGCGGCGTGGTAGACGCCGCCGCCGGGCGGGGGGACCAACCGCTGCGCCGCGGCGCTCGTGGTCACCGGTGAGAGCACGAGGAGCGCAGCCGTGGCCGCGCCGCTCAGCGCAATCAGGCCTCTTCGCCGTCTCACCGCATCGATGCCCTCGCTATCGGGGCATCGGGGCGGCCTCACCCGGCGAGCAGCGGCAGCAGCGCTTCGAGCTTGATCTCGGTCTCCGCCAGCTCGGAGGCGGGGTCCGACCCCGCCACGATCCCGCAGCCGGCGAAGAGGTGGGCCGTGCGATCGCGCAGCAGGCCCGAGCGCAGCGCCACGCAGAACTCGCCGTCCTCGGCCGCGTCCATCCAGCCCACAGGGCCGGCGTACCAGCCGCGGTCGAGCCCCTCCAGCTCGTCGATCAGGGCGATCGCGCGCTCGCGCGGCTCGCCGCCCACGGCCGGGGTCGGATGCAGCAGTCCCGCCAGCTCGACCGCCGAGCGCGAGTCGGCCAGCTGTCCTTGGATCGGGGTCGCGAGATGCTGGACGTTGGCGATGCGCACGACCGAGGGCTCCTCCTCGTCCCGGACCCAGACCGAGATCGGGCGCAGCGAGCGGGCGATGCGCCGGGCGACGATCTCGTGCTCCTCCCGCACCTTTGGGCTGTGCAGCATCTGCTCGCCCAGGTGGTCGTCCACGGAGGGGTCGGCGCTGCGCCTGGTGGACCCCGCCAGCGCCACGGTCGCCGCGACGGCGCCGCGGCGCCGGATCAGCAGCTCGGGGCTGGCGCCGATGAAGGCGGCCTCGGGAGAGCCGACGCAGAAGCAGAAGCACGACGGGAACAGCTCGCGCAGTGCCCCGAGGACCGCGCCCGGCTCGTGCGCAGCCGGCGCCGAGACCGTCACCTCGCGCGCCAGCACGACCTTCTCGAGGTCGCCTGCCTCGATCCGCTCCACCCCCGCCGAGACGATGCGCTCATAGTCGTCGGGAGGCCGCGGGGCGCCGATCTCCGAGGACCCCGTGGGGTCCGGGTCGAGCGGTCCGGGCGAGCCCTCGCGCATGCCCTCGAGCCGCCTGCGGACGCGTGCGATCGCAGGCTCGGCATCCTCGGGGCCCGCGACCAGGGCGTTGACGGTCAGCCAGCATTCGGCGCCCTGGCGCAGCAGCGAGAGCTCGGGCATCACCATCAGCGCCGGCGGCAGCGAGGACCACTCAGGGGTGCGGCCGCCGTCGGGCGAGAAGGCGAAACCGCCGGTCCAGACCGCCCCGGCGCCGGCCGGCAGCCCCGGAGGAGCCTCGATCGCCGCGTCGCCCAGCAGCTCGGCGCAGTCGGCCGCGACCTCGCCGAAGCGGTCCTCGCCCCTGGAGACGACCTCGCGAACGGCGCCGAGCGCGCCCAGCGCGAAGCCGTCGCGCTCGGGCTGCTCCCAGCAGAACCAGCGGTCCGATGCCAGCCGCGATGCGAGCACCGACCCGCCCACGTCGAGCGGGTCGATCAGGACGGTCGCGCTCGCCAGCGTGCGGCCGTCGCGCTCGGCGGCTCGCCGGATTGCGGCCTCAGCGGCATCGACAGCCGCGATGGAGGAGAGAGACGGCTTCGCCATCAGGCGGCCGCGCTGCCTGTAGGGCGCCGGCGATCCGACGGGCCCATCGTCGCGCGGCCTACGCCTCCGGCTTGGCCCGCTGGATCGCGACCTCGCCCGTGCGAACCATCTCGATCAGCCCGTGCGGGCGGATCATGCGCTCGAAGGCCTCGATCTTGTCGGCGCTGCCCGTGACCTCGATCGTCAGCGTGCGGCGACTGACGTCGACGATCTTGCCGCGGAAGATCTCGGCGAACTGCATGATCTCGGCCCGGCTCTCGATCGGCGCCGAGACCTTGAACAGCGCCATCTCGCGGGCGATCGTCTCGCCCGGGCTCATGTCGCGGATCTTGATCACGTTGACCAGCTTGTGGAGCTGCTTGGTCACCTGGTCGATCGGGTGGACCGCGCCGTCCACGGTCAGCGTGAAGCGCGCGATCTCGGGGTCCTCGGTCGGACCGACGGCGAGCGTGTCGATGTTGAATCCGCGGCGGCTGAAGAGGCCGGCGATTCGGGCCAGCACACCGGGCTTGTTCTCGGTCGTGATCGAGAGCACGTGCTTGCGCCCGGTAAGGCGCCCCGAGGCCGCCTCCAGGTCCTCGAGCTTGATCAGATCGGGTGTCCCAGCCTCCATCGCGACTCCTAGGCCGACCCCGGACGCGAAGCGGAGGAGTCGGCCTCTGGTGCGGGGCCGCCGACCATGTCGCGGGCAGCCGATCCGGCGGGGATCATCGGGTAGCAGTTCTCATGCGGGGCGACGCGGACGTCCAGCAGCACCGGGCCCTCGGTCGCGAGCGCGTCGCGCATCGCCCCCTCGACCTCGGCGGCGTCGTCCACGCGCATGCCCTTGGCGCCGAACGCCTCGGCCAGCTTCTCCCAGTCGGGGCTCGGGCCCATCTCGACCGAGGAGTAGCGCTTCTCCCAGAACAGCTCCTGCCACTGGCGGACCATGCCGAAGTAGCCGTTGTTCATGAGGAAGACCTTGACCGGGATCTCGTGGTGGACCGCGGTCGCCAGCTCCTGGCACGTCATCACCAGGCTGCCGTCGCCCGCCAGGCAGACGACCGTCTCGTCGGGACAGGCGACCTGGGCGCCGATCGCGGAGGGAAGCCCGAAGCCCATCGTGCCCAGCCCGCCGGAGTTGATCCAGCGTCGGGGCTTGTCGAAGTTGTAGTACTGAGCGGCCCACATCTGGTGCTGGCCGACGTCGGAGGTGATGATCGCGTCGCCGTCCGTCACCTTGTACATCGCCTCGACCATCGCCTGCGGCTTGATCTCTCCGGTCTCCGAGCGCTCGTGGTCGAGCGGGTAGTCGCGCTGCCAGGCGCGGATCCGATCCCACCATGGCTCGAGGCGCGAGGGATCGGCCTTGATCGCCCGATACTCCTTGGTCAGCTTCGGGAGCACCTGCTTGGCGTCACCCACGATCGGTATGTGCGCCGGGACGTTCTTGGAGATCTCGGCGGGGTCGATGTCGATGTGGACGAACTTGGCGCGCGGCGCGAACTCCGAGAGCTTGCCCGTGATCCGGTCGTCGAAGCGGGCGCCGACGCAGACGATCAGGTCGGCCTCGTCCATCGCGTAGTTGGCGGTGCGGGTGCCGTGCATCCCGAGCATGCCGAGCCACTGCTCGTGCGTGCCGGGAAAGCCCCCCAGGCCCATCAGCGTGCAGGTGACGGGGAAGCTGTCGGAGAGGCAGAGCTCGCGCAGCTCCTCGGAGGCGTTGGCGTTGATCACGCCGCCGCCGGCGTAGATCACCGGGCGCGAGGAGTTTGCGAGCGCCTTGGCGGCGATCCGGATCTGCTTGATGTTGCCCTCGGTCGAGGGCTTGTAGCCGGGCAGCTCGACGGGCTCGGTGCTGGGCTCGTAGGAGATGTCGGCGCGCGAGAGGTCCTGGGGCACGTCGACGAGCACCGGGCCGGGGCGGCCGGTCGAGGCGATGTGGAAGGCCTGGTGGATGTACTCGGGGATCTGGCGGGGGTCCTTGACCATCAGCGAGTGCTTGACGATCGGCAGCGTGATGCCGCTGACGTCGGCCTCCTGAAAGCCGTCGGTTCCGATCAGGTCCGTGCGCACCTGGCCGGTCACGAACACCGTCGGGACCGAGTCCATGATCGCGTCGGCGACCGCGGTCACGAGGTTGGTGGCACCGGGGCCGGAGGTCGCCATCGCCACGCCGACCCGGCCGGAGGCCTTGGCGTAGCCCTCGGCCATATGCCCCGCGCCCTGCTCGTGTCGCGCCTGGACGTGGGTCAGGTCCGCGTCATAGATCGCGTCGTAGGTGGGCAGGTTGGCCCCGCCCGGGATCCCGAAGACATGCTCCACGCCCTCGGCCTTGAGGGCCTCCATCAGTGCGTCGGCAGCGCGCATGAGGCGATGGTAGCGAGCGGCGGTTCTTGCGCTGGTCAGCGGATACCAGGCGTCGCCGCGGGCGGCTAGGAGACGCCGGCCTCGGACTCGCGGCCCGAGGTCCAGGAGGTGTGCGGCTCGATGTGGCTGGGGTCGATGCGGTCGCGGTGGGTCTCGATCGCGCCGATCACGGACTTGACCAGCTCGTCGCCCAGCATCGTCGGCTCGAGGCCCAGGTCCAGGAGCTTCGTATGCACGGCGTTGTAGTAGTGCTCCTCTGCCTCGACGCGCGGGTTGTCGAGGTGCTCGACGTGGACCTCGTGGCCCACTTCCGCGGCGGACTCCCGAACCAGCTCGGCCAGCTCGGCGACCGAGAACTGCTCGGTGAACTGGTTGAAGACCCGGAAGTCGCCGCGCTCGGCCGGGTTCTCGACGGCCAGCTCGACGCAGCGCAGCGTGTCGCGGATGTTGAGGAAGCCGCGGGTCTGGCCCCCTTTGCCGTAGATCGTCAGCGGCCGTCCGAGCACGGCCTGGACGCAGAATCGGTTCAGCACCGTGCCGAACACGTCGTCGTAGTCGAAGCGGGTCACGAGCCGCTCGTCCAAAGCGGTCTCGTCGGTCTCGATCCCGTAGACGACGCCCTGGTTCAGGTCGGTGGCGCAAAGGCCCCAGATGCGGCAGCCGAAGTGGATGTTGTGGGAGTCGTGGACCTTGGAGAGGTGGTAGAGCGAGCCCGGGAGCTTCGGAAACGGCAGCGTGTCCTTGCGGCCCTTGTGCTCGATCTCGATATAGCCCTCCTCGATGTCGATGTTGGGGGTGCCGTACTCCCCCATCGTCCCGAGCTTGACCAGGTGGGCGTCGGGGACGTGGTCGCGCATCGCGAACAGCAGGTTGAGCGTCCCGATCACGTTCGTGTACTGGGTCTCGACCGCGTTCTCCCGGCTCTGCATCGAGTACGGCGCCGAGGGCTGCTCGCCGTAGTGGATGATCGCCTCGGGCCGGGTGTCGATCACCGTCTGCTCGAGGAACTCGCCGTCCTCGATCGAGCCGACGTAGTGGGCGATTCCCTTGCCGGAGACCTCCTTCCAGGCGGCGATCCGCTCCTCGAGCGTGCGGATCGGCGTCAGGGAGTCGGTGCCCTGCGCCTCGTGCCAGCGCCGGCGTGAGAAGTTGTCGACGACGGAAACCTCGTGGCCGTTGGCCGAGAAGCGCATCGCGGTCGGCCAGCCCAGATAACCGTCACCCCCGAGAATGAGGACGCGCATAGAGGGCGGCAGGGTAGCAGCGGCCAGAACGCCATCCGCCACCCGCTGGGCCGGGCCGCCCGCGGCTATTCTGGCCGCCGCCCGTGCCCGACCACCTGATCCAGGCATCCGTCTTCCCCAGCGAGCTGACGCTGCTGCGCGCCGCGGGCCTGGCCTTTGCCGTCGGGCTGATCGCGTTCGCGCTCTGGCGCCGCCGCGAGCTCTCGAACGGGGCCATCCTGATGGCGCTGCTGGGTGGACTCGCCCTCGCGATCGTCTCGGGGACCGAGCTGGTCGACGCCCTGCTCGAGGCCTTCGCCTTCGAGCAGGGCAACGGCGAGCGCATCCTCGGCCTGGCGGTGTTCGCCATCGCGATCTTGTTCCTGCTGGTGCTGCGGGCGCTGACCGAGGGCGCGCGCATGAACCAGCAGCTCTCGGCGCTGCTCGAGGGGCTCGCCTGGGAGGAGTTCCGCGACGCGAAGCTGCCCGAGCGCTTCCGCGACCGCATCGCCGTCGTGATTCCCGCCTACAACGAGGGCGAGAACGTCACCGCGGTGATCGACCGCGTTCCCGACCAGGTCTGCGGAGTCGCGACGTCGGTGCTGGTCGTGGACGACGGCTCGCGCGACGACACCTCCGAGGCGGCCGCGCGCTCGGGGGCCGTGGTCGCGCGCCACGTGATCAACCGCGGCGGCGGCGCCGCCCTGCGCACCGGCTACCGGCTGATGTCGGAGTCCGGCGCGAGGATCGTTGTCACGCTCGACGCCGACGGCCAGCACCGGCCCGAGGAGATGGAGCGGCTGGTGAAGCCGATCCTCGACGGCGAGGTGGACATGGCCCACGGCTCGCGGGTGCTGGGCGACGCCGACCCCAACACCCGCTCGCGCGAGCTGGGGATCATCTTCTTCAACCGCGTCGTCTCCTTGATCACGCGCACCAAGGTCAGCGACTGCTCGAACGGGTACCGGGCGGTTCGCACCACCGTCCTCCCCTCGCTCGTCCTGCGCCAGGAGCAGTTCCACACCTCCGAGTTCATGATCGAGGCGATCAAGCGCGGCATCCCCGCAGAGGAGGTGCCGGTGACGGTGGATCGCAGGCTTTCCGGGCATTCGAAGAAGCCGGCCGTGGTCCGCTACGGCCTGGGCTTCACGAACGCCATCGTCAGGACCTGGCTGCGCTGACGGCTCAGTCGGGCGTCCGGACCTCGGAGGGGTCGGGCAGGTAGAGGTCGGTGCCGCAGCGCGGGCAGACCTGGACGTAGAGCTTCACGACCTTGTTGCAGGTGGGGCACCGGCGCTCGGGCTCGTTGCGGTCCGAGCGAAAGAGGATGACGGCCAGCAGGCCTAGCAACGGCAGCACCGCCCCGACTGCGAACCAGATCAGGAAGGAGCTGCCCTTGGCCCTGCCGATCACCCCGGTGGCGATCCCGAAGCTGATCGCGATCGCGATGTAGGCGCCGCCTTCCACGCCAACGAGGGTAGGGACCAGATGTCCACGCCCGGAGCCGCGGCTAAAGTGCCCCCCCCAATATTGTCGAGGCCGCCAGCAGGATGCGAACGAGGGAGCGTTGACGGATGGCGGAAGTCGCCCAGCTGGCCCGGAAACGGCGCAAGCGCAAGAAGAAGCGGAAGAAGAGGCCGGGCGCCCAGCAGCAGCCCCAGCCGCCCCAGCCGCCCCAGAAGTACAAGCACGTGCTGGGATACACGGACCCCGGGGACGGGCTCGTGCGCGAGACCGTCGAGTGGCGCGACACGCCGCAACCAAACCCCCCGCCCCGGCCGCTGCCGACGCCGCAGAGCCCCCAGCCCCCCGCTTCCCCGCAGCCCTTCGGCGTCTACCAGGGCCCCTTCGGGCGGCTGCAGGCCAAACGCCTGCTCGACCGGGCCGGGTTCGGCGCCCGTCGTGGCGAGGCGGTCGGCCTCGCCCAGGCGGGACTTCAGGCAGCGGTCCAGTCGCTGACCCGGCCAGCGGGCGCCGCGCAGCTCACCGGCCCGGCGCCCCACGACGATGACGGCAACCCGCTCGCCCCGGCCGACCGCTGGGGGCACGACCACCTCTGGTGGCTCGACCGCATGGTGCGCTCGAGCCAGCCCCTGGTGGAGCGGATGGCGCTCGTCTTCCACGACTGGTTCGCGACCTCGAACGCCGGGGTCGAGCGCCAGCAGCACATGATCGACCAGTCGAACCTGTTCCGCGCCGGCTGCCTCGGCTCGTTCCTGACGCTGACCGTGAACGTGACCAAGGACCCGGCGATGCTGCAGTGGCTGAACGGCAACGAGAACCGCAAGAACGCCCCGAACGAGAACTACGCGCGTGAGCTGATGGAGCTGTTCACGCTCGGTGCCGACCGCGAGCCGACGCCGGCCTATACGGAGAACGACATCCGCGAGGCGGCGAAGGGCCTGACGGGCTGGCGCAACGACTGGTCCCCGGAGCTGGGCTCCCACAACTTCCGCTTCGACCCCAACCGCCACAGCACCGCGAACAAGGCGATCTTCTCGGGTCCGAGCTCGACCTTCAACGTCAACCCGGCCGCGAACTGGAACTGGGACGACGTTCCGCGCCTGTGCCTGGAGCATCCCCTTCACGCCTCCTTCTTCGTCGAGAAGCTGTGGAGCTACTTCGTCCCCCAGCCCCCGTCGGCCGACACCCGCGACGCGCTGGCCTCGATCTACAAGTCGAACGCGTACGCGATCAGGCCGGTCGTCGAGGCGATCCTGATGCACCCCGACCTCTATCTGGGCCCGCCGATGGTGAAGCCGCCGGTCGTGTTCACGGCGAGCCTGCTGCGCGCGCTCGGGCGCGGCGTCGATACCGAGGCCTGGGCGTGGCTCGGCGACATGGCCGGCCAGCAGCTCTTCTGGCCGCCGAACGTGTCGGGCTGGGACGACGACCGCTGGCTCGACACCTCGCGCCTGCGCGCGCGCTGGCTGACCGTCACCTGGGCCTTGGAGGAGAGCTATTTCGATCCCTGGAACGGCCCCGACTACGACCCGGCCGAGGAGCGCGATCCCGCGCTCGAGAAGGCTCTGGAGGCATTGGATTACCCGCCGCTTCGGGTCGAGCACCACAACGAGCTGCTGAGCTTCTCGGGCAACGCCTTTCCCGCCTCGCTCGCCAGCTGGCAGAAAAGTCCCTATCGCGCCATGCGCCAGAACGCCCTGCAGCAGCTGATCGCCATCTCCCCGGACCTGTTGCTCGGCTGAGAGGAATCGATGCCCCAGCGCAACCACAACTGCTGCAGCAACTACACCCGCTCGGAGATGCTTCGCGCATCGGCGGCGCAGGCCGGCAAGGGATTGCCGGCGATCGAGACCGGAATGCCCCTGCCCGCCGGCACTGGGCTCTCGCGTCGCACGTTCCTCTCGCGCAGCGCCGGGCTGGCGCTCGCCGTCTACGGCGCCGGCAAGCTCCCCTTCGCCGCCTTCGAGGACGGAATCGCACACGCCGCTACCAACGGGCGCATCCTCGTCTCGGTCTTCTTCGACGGTGGCATCGACTCGATGAGCGTGCTGGCGCCGACGGGCCATCCGCAGTACGCGGGGCTGCGCCCGACGCTGGCGCTGGGGCCGACCGAGGGGACCGCCTTCGCCGAGGACACGAGCCTGCGCTGGCACCCGTCGGCGAGTCCGCTCGCCACCCTGCACGGCGAGGGCAAGGTCTCCACCTTCCCCGCGATCGGCTACACCAGCCCCAACCAGTCCCACTTCACCTCGCGCCACTTCTATGAGATCGGCGAGCTCGAGGTGGGAGCGCGAACCGGCTGGCTCGGCCGCTACATCGACCGCACCGGCGCCGATGACAACCCGCTCCAGGGCCTCTCGCTGGACGGCAGCCTCTCGCCCTCGATTGCGACAGCGTCGATGCCCGTCGCGGCCGTTGACGACGTCACCGACTACGACATGTACACGCACGGGGTCGGCGATCCCGTGGCCGCGCCGATGTACAACAGCTTCGGCCACTTCGGCGACCTGCCCGCGGACTCCGAGCCGATGGGCCAGGTCCGCAATGCGACCGCCCAGACGAGCGACCTTCGCGAGCTGCTCGCGACCTTCGAGGGCTTCACGCCGCCGGTGGCCTATCCGAACACGAACTTCGGCGAGAAGCTCTCGGGGCTCGCCGAGATGATCGGGCGCGGGATGCCGCTCTCCTGCGTCACCGTCAGCGCCCCGGGTGGGTACGACACCCACTCCGACCAGGCGCAGTCCTTCGGCAACAACCTCGGCCGCACCTGCGATGCGATCTACGCATTCCAGCGCGACCTGGAGGCGCGCGGCGAGGACGACCGTGTGCTGATGGAGGTGTGGAGCGAGTTCGGCCGCCGGCCCGACGAGAACGGCTCGGCCGGAACCGACCACGGCGCCGCCGGCCTCGCGTTCGTGATCGGCACGCGCGCCGCCGGCGAGATGGTCGGCGAGTTCCCGGGGCTGACCTCCTTCGACCACGACGACAACCTGCTCTGGAACAGCGACTTCCGCGGCATGTACTGCTCGCTGTTCGAGCAGTGGCTCGAGGAGGACGCCGAGGGGCTCATCCCCGGGGCCTCGGGCCTGCCGCGCTACACGCTGGTCTCGTGAGGGCCGCGGTCGCGGCGCTGGCGGCGTCCCTCGTCCTGGCCGCCCCGCCCGCCTCGGCGGGCGCCGGCGGTGCAGGCACGGCGCAGACGGGCGATGCTCGCACCGGCGCCCAGGCGGCCGCCGACTGCGGCACCGTCCAGTACTCGAAGCCGGTCGTGAAGCGCAAGAAGGTGCGCCGCAACGGCAAGTGGGTGCGGGTCAAGCGCAAGAAGCTGAAGCGCTGGTGGACCTGCGAGCCGGTGCCCCAGCCGCCCGGCTGCGCGCAGCCCTCCTCGACCGTCGGGGTCACCGCCTACGACGTCACCGGCACCCGCTACGTGCTCTCCCGCCCCTGCGTGGACGCCGGCCTGGTCAACGTCGAGCTGCGAAACCAGGGCGAGGACCCCCACAACCTGTACCTGCGCCCGGCGAGCGGATTCGACCCCGTCTACTCGATTCCCGAGGACGCTCCCTTCGAGCTGGAGCCGCTCGGGGTCGAGGATCGCACCGTGCCGCTGAGCGCGGGCCAGTGGTACCTGTGGTGCAGCCTGCTGACCCACGAGCCGGACGGCATGAACGCGACCCTGACAGTCGGCTAGTGGCCCTCCTCAAGACGTCTCACCGGAAATGACCGGTCCAGATCACCACCATGCTGGGTCCTCGGTCGTCCGAATAGCGCTGCTATTCGGACTCCCTGCCTCCTTGCCTGGCGGCGCCTGGCCTGCGTCATTTCCTGGCGAACGTTCCGAGAAAGGCCACTAGCGCCCCCAATACGCGAGGAGGGATGCTCATCGATCGAGGCGCTGCTCGGCCTCGGCGATGCGCTCGGCGAGGTCGGAGGGCGCTCCTTCGGGGGAGTCCTCCAGGGCGGCGCGGGCGGCGCGCAGGCCGTGGCGGGCCTCCCCGGGACGGTCCTGCTCGATGTCGAGGCGGGCGCGCTCGAGCAGGGTCTCCGAGGGGTGGACCCGGTCGCGGCCGGAGAGCACTGCCGCGACCCGGCTCTGGGGGTCAATGTCGTCGAGGCGCCCGCGGCGGGGCGGGGAGAGCTCGCGCGCCTGTTGCCAGCGCCCCTCGATCAGCTCGTCGCCGCTTCCGAACCCGACCCTGACCGCTAGGGCACGGGTGGCGCCGATGTCCTGGACCAGGGGGTCGCGGGCGGCGGCGCGGAGCGCGTTCAGGGCGCGGTTTACTACCCGGACCGCGGCGCGCACCTCGGCGGCGCGCTTGGCCGCGTCGCCGGCCGTCGCCTCGAGCCAGCGCACGGCCTCGGTCTCGCTTTCGAAGCGCTCGGCAAGGGTGACGCTGACCCTGGTCACCGGCACGGCATCGTCGGGGTCCGCGTGGGCGGGCCGGGTGCGCCGCTGCAGGCGCCCCGGCGGCTTCGGGGCGCCGAAGGCCTCGACGATCAGCACCTGCTCGCGCTCGCCCTCGCGGGCCAGGTAGCGCCCGTCGGGCAGGCCGATCAGACCGGGGAGGTCGAGCTGTACGAACGGGAGCAGCATTCAGGCCGGCTCCTCCGCTGCGCTGCCGGGGCCGTCCATCAGGGCCGGCTCCTCCGCTGCGCTGCCGGGGCCGTCCATCAGGGCCGGCTCCTCCGCTGCGCTGCCGGGGCCGTCCATCAGGGCCGGCTCCTCCGCTGCGCGTCCGGGGCCGTCCATCAGGGCCGGCTCCTCCGCTGCGCGTCCGGGGCCGGCCGGGCTACTCGCCGCGGTGAGCCCCGCTGCCGCGGTCGTTCTCGATCTCGGCGGGCGTCGGGATGTCGCGCTTGCCGGCGGGCAGGGCCGCGTCGGAGACCTTGGCGGGCACCTCGGGGTTGTCGATCTCGCCGAGGCGGTCGATCAGGCGCTCCCACTGGCCGGGCTTCAGCACCTGGGCGAGCTGGGTCGAGGGGCGCCCGTCCCCGTAGGCGGGGGTGAAGCCGACGTGGATGTGGTCGTCATGGTCGCTCATCGCGAAGGTCGGGCCCCCGAACTCCATCAGGGTGATGATCTGGGCCGGGCGCATCGTGCCCTGCAGCAGCAGCAGGTCCTTGACGACCGCCTCGGTGATCGAGCCCCGCCCCTGGTTGCCGAGGATCGGCAGCCCGTTCACCTGGGCGATGTCGACGGCGTTGCCCGAGGAGTGGGCGGAGACGTTGCCCGAGGAGGTCAGGTAGCTGTGGCCGCACTTGAGCGAGGTGATCGTCAGCCGGTAGCCGCGCTCTGTCAGGTAGGCGAGAGTGGCCAGGGTGCGGCGGTCGATCTGGCCGGACTCGATGTCGGTGCGCCCGCAGGAGTAGATCTCGATCCGGGGGTCTGCCAGCACGCGCTGGGCGAGGGTCTCCTTGCTCATCAGCAGGATCTGGCCGACCGTCGCGCCCGAGGAGCCGAACGGGTCCTTGCCGGCGGCGCGGTAGATCGCGGTGGTCTCCAACAGCTTCCAGCCGTCGAGGATCGGCTTCGGGTCGATCTTGGGGGCGCCGCGCCCGGCGGGCTTGATCGCGAAGTGGACGTGGGGGGCGGCCTCCGTGACCTGGCCGATGCGCCCGAGCACGGTGCCGCCGGCGACCTTGGAGCCGACCCGCAGCGGGGCGAGCTGCATCGTCTCGGAGTCGAACTCGAACGCGCTCGAGAAGTAGCTCTTGAAGGTCTCGTAGCCCGGCACCTTCTCGCCCAGGAGGCCGTCGAGCTGGCCGGAGAGCCCGGCGAGCTCGGAGTTCGCGGGCCGCTCGGGCAGCGCGAACAGCCGCGAGCGCATCTCCTCGGTGTTCAGCGGCTCGGGCTTGGCGTCGTCCTCGGTCTTGCCGGAGCCGTCGCCGGAGGGGCCGGCGTCCGGGGCGGAGTCGGTTGCGTCGCTGAGGTCAGGGCCGCGGCTCGCGGGCCCGGCGGGCACGCCGTCCTCGTCCCCCTTGCCCTTGCCGACGATCTCGAAGTCCGCCGCGCTCAGCGCCCTGTCCCTGGGAACCGGGTGCAGCTCGGAGAGCTCGCCGAGCTGCGCGTAGGTGTAGCGGTTGCCGTATGCGTCCTCGAGGACGACGAACTTGCCGAGCTTCGCGTTCTCGCCGATCTCCGTGATGACGCCGTCGTTGACGGCGACGACCGGAGCATTAACCCTCGAGTAGATGTTGATGCCTCGGCGGGTGGGGCTGTCGGAGATGATATCGGCGGCGTTGCCCGGCAGCTCGCGGGCGCTCTCGGTCTTTCGCAGCGCCTCGCGCTCTGATATGTCGTCGGCGTAGCGGGCGTCGGCGGCGACGGGGAAGTGGGCGCCCTCGGTCAGCCCGGTCAGCGATCCGACCAGGTCGTCGGGGAGCTTCGCGTACTGGTTCGCGTACAGCAGCACCTCGTCGACGTACCAGTCGGCGTGGTTGTAGGCGAAGATCGCGTCGCGCGGGGACTCCGACCAGTCGGCCGCCTTCAGGTAGCGCGCGGCGGCGCAGATCGCGTCGACGGGGTTGTAGGGGTCCTTGCGCCCGTCCTCGTTGGCATCGGTCCCGTACATCCGCCAGCTCGAGGGGATGAACTGCATCCAGCCGAGCGCCCCGGCCGAGGAGACGTTGAGGTTGGTGCCGAAGGCGGTCTCGATGCGGTTGATCGAGGCCAGCACCTGCCAGGGGATCCCGTACTCGGTGCCGCAGGCCTGGTAGATCGGCAGCAGGAAGGGGGGGATCTCGAAGCGGTCGATGACGAAGTTGGGGACGCCGATCGGGGCCGCGCCGAAGGGGGCGAGGGTGAGGCTCGGGTTCGAGTCCGAGGGCGAGCCGTCGGGATTGCGGATCGGGGCCGACTCGAACTTCTCGCGCTCGCTGCCGCCGTGGGCCGAGCCGTCCTTGGGGGCCTTGTCCTTGAAGAAGCCGTCCTTCGGCTGGGCGCCGGGGATGGTCGTGGTCTGGTCTGCGCCAGGCACGATCTGGGCGTCGGCGGCCTCGGCGGGGTCGGAGGGATCGACGCAGTCGGGGTCGGCCATGTCGGCGAGGCCGTCGAGGTCGTTGTCGGCCGTGTCCGAGCACTCGGGGGTCGGCGGGGGAATCGGGGTCTCGCTGACGGTGTTGGCGTCGACGCAGTCGGGGTCGTCGGGGAAGTCGATCAGCGTGTCGCCGTCGTTGTCGATCAGGTCGGCGCACTCGGGGAGGGGGGCGGCGGCGGGGACGTCGATCTGCATGTCCCCGCCCGAGGTCGAGGACGTGGCCACGCCGGCGACGGCCACTGCCAGGGCCGAGGCCAGCGCAACGATCAGTAGGAGCCTTTTCGTCATCAAAGTCTTGAGTACCCCGCCAGCGGGCAGGCTGAAAGCTAACGAGTCACTCTCCGCCATGCCGGAGGCCTTCTTCGTGCCTGAAACCTACCTCAGCACGGCGGCGGATTTATGAAGTTTGTGTGCACTTCGCCGCCCACGGGGATGAGCCTCAGCCAAGCCCGATTCGACCCGCGCTAACGTGGCCGCGGAGCGATGGATCAGAGCGCAGACGAAGGGCTCAGGGAGAGGTTCTCGGCGAGGGGCGAAGAGGCCCTGAACGAGCTCGCGCAGCTGCTGCTCGACAACCCCTGGCTGAAGCACGCCCTGGGGGTCGCGTTCGACGCGCGCGAGCGCGCCTCGGTCGCCGGCGCGCACGCGATCCGCGGGCTCAACCTGCCGACGGCCTCCGACACCGATCGCCTCGAGCGGCGGCTGCGGGCCGTCTCGGAGCGGCTCGAGGAGGTCGAGGACGCCCTCGACCGGGTCTCGCGCGAGATCGCGGCGCTGCGCGGCGGCGCTCCCGGCCCTGCGAGCCACTAGTGGCCCTCCTCGAAACGTCTCACCGGAAATGACTGGTCCAGATCACCACCATGCTGCGTCCTCGGTCGTCCGAATAGCGCTGCTGTTCGGACTCCCTGCGTCCTTGCCTGGCGGCGCCTGGCCTGCGTCATTTCCTGGCGAACGTTCCGAGAAGGGCCACTAGTGGCCCTCCTCGAAACGTCTCACCGGAAATGACTGGTCCAGATCACCACCATGCTGCGTCCTCGGTCGTCCGAATAGCGCTGCTGTTCGGACTCCCTGCGTCCTTGCCTGGCGGCGCCTGGCCTGCGTCATTTCCTGGCGAACGTTCCGAGAAGGGCCACTAGATGATCACTCCTCTAGCCTCGACCGTTGCTCGAGGGTCGGCGGGACGGCGCAATCGGCGCCGCGGCGCCTCGGCTAGAACGCAAGGGCCGCCGCCGCCGCCGCGCCCATCCGCTGCACCGAGCGGCCCAGCGCCTCGGGCTCGATCCTGACGCGCTCGGCGCCCGCGAAGACATCGCTCACGATCAGGGCGCAGGCCAGCGCCACGCCGAGCCGGCGACCGAGCGTGAACAGCGGGGCGCACTCCATCTCGACCACCGCGGCCCCTGCGCGAATCCAGCCCTCCCGGGGCGCCTCGTCGTACTCGTGGAAGAGGTCCGTTGAAGCGATGAGCACCGGCCTGCACGCGGCGGCGCGCTCGAGGCTCGAGTGCAGCGCCGGGTCGGGCTCGACGGGTCCCTGCTGGCCGAGCGCGCGGCTGACGCCGTCGCCGGGTAGGGCCGCCTCGGCCACGACCAGCTCGCCCAGCTCGAGCGACCCCTCGAGCGCCGCGCAGGTGCCGACCCGGATCGCCCTGCGCACCCCGAGCTCGGCCAGCTCGTGCAGGACGATCGCGGCGCTCGGGCCTCCCATGCCGGTCGACTGGATCGTCAGCGGCATCCCCTCCCGCGTCTCGCCGGAGTATCCCCAGAGCCCGCGGCTGTGGTTGCTCATCAGCGGCTTCGCCAGCAGCTGCTGGGCCAGCGCCATCGCGCGGCCGGGGTCTCCGGGCAGGAGCACGTCCGGGGCGATCGGCTGGGAGGGCTCGAGATGGATCGAAGACGGCTCGGCGGTCACGGCGGCGAACGCTACGCTGTCGGCGGTCGTGACCGAGCCCGGACGAGACGAGCGAGGCGGTGTCTCCGAGGCGTTGCGCTCGGCGATCGAGCGCACCTTCGCCGCCACCGCCGACTCCGCGCAGGAGACGCGCGATCGCGCGGCCGAGCTGCTGGACGACGCCGCCCGCCGCGGCCAGGAGGCCCGCGAGGAGGTGGCCCGCCGCGGGCACGAGGCCCGCGAGGAGGTGGC
>VGBV01000008.1 GCA_016870325.1 Actinomycetota bacterium | reverse complement strand
CGAGGCGCTGCGCGTAGGAGGCGACGGCGTCGGGGTCGACCTCGCGCATCTGGATGAAGCGCACCAGCCGGCCCAGGTCCGAGCGCCCGGCCAGCAGCACCGCGCGCGCGGGCTCGCCGTCGCGCCCGGCGCGGCCCGCCTCCTGGTAGTAGGCCTCGACGCTGGTCGGGATCGCCCAGTGCCAGACCGAGCGCACGTTGGCCTTGTCCACGCCCATGCCGAAGGCGTTGGTGGCGGCGATCACCTCGGCGTCGCCGCCCATGAAGCGATGCTGGGCATGGGCGCGCTCGTCGGCCTCGAGCCCGGCGTGGTAGGCAGCGGACGAGAGCCCGCCCTCGCGCAGGGCCCGCGCGACCTCGTCCGTGTCGCGGCGGGTGCCGCAGTAGACGATCGCGGGCCGGTTGGCGGGATCGGAGAGGCCGTGGCGCAGCAGCGCCAGCTTGCGCGCCTTCGAGCCCCTGCCCTCGAAGCCGACGATGTCGAAGCTGAGGTTGGGGCGGTCGAACCCCGAGCGCACCAGCAGCGGGTCGGTGAGGCCGAGTCGCTGTGCGATCTCGCCGGCCACCCCCTCGGTCGCCGTCGCCGTGCAGGCCATCACCGCGGGGCGCCCGAGGCGCTCGATCACGCGCGGCAGGCGCAGGTAGTCGGGGCGGAAGTCGTGTCCCCACTCCGAGATGCAATGCGCCTCGTCCACCGCCAGCAGGTCCACGCGGCGCTTGCCCAGCGCGTCCCAGAAGGCCGGCGAGGCGAAGCGCTCGGGCGAGCAGTAGACGATGCGCGCGCTGCCGTCGCGGATCGCGGCGATCGCCTCGCCCGCGACGCCGTCGGGCATGCCCGAGGCGATCATCACCGCGGGGTGCCCCGCCGCCGCGAGCCGCCGCCACTGGTCGGCCATCAGCGCGATCAGCGGGCTGACCACGACCGTCAGCTCATCGCTCGCCAGTCCAGGCAGCTGATAGCAGAGGCTCTTGCCGCCGCCGGTCGGCATCACGACCAGCGCGTCGCGGCCCGCCAGCGCCGCCTCGACGGCCTCGCGCTGTCCGGGCCGGAACTCGTCCAGGCCCAGGTGGGCGAGCATGGCGTCGGGATCGGGCGGTCCGTCGTAGGCGCGGGTGGGGGCCTGAAGCTCGTCCTCCAGGCCCTCGAGCCCGTGCAGCGCGATCTGGGCTTCCCTGACTTCGCTCACCGGCGCAGTCTGCCGCAGGGTCCGGCCGGAAGCGGAGAGGGCCCCCACCCGGAAGGGCCCTGAACGAGAGAGGGCCCTCCTTGCGGAGGGCCCTCTGAAGCATCGATCAGACTCGTCGCTAGACGGTCTTGACGCCCTTCGCCGCGGGGCCCTTGGGGCCGTCCTCGGTCTCGTACTCGACCTTGGCGTTCTCGGCGAGGGTCTTGAAGCCCTCACCCTCGATCGAGCTGTGATGGACGAACACGTCGGCGGAGCCGTCGTCGGGCGTGATGAAGCCATAGCCCTTGTCGTCGCTGAACCACTTCACTGTGCCAGTGGGCACTTGGTACCTCCGTATGTATGTGCTGCGACACGCGGAGGTCGGTTAACAACGACTGCGAGCGCTAGGCACAACTTGCCGGGTCTCAAACCCGGCCGAACGACCGTGACGGTAGCAACCTGGCGGGACTTTGGGGCCGGTCGCCGTGCCTGGTAGGGTCGATCGCCCGGCTGGGGCTGACGCCCGGCGCAACGAGAAGGAGGGGGAGGGATGGGGAGCAGCGAGGCCGTGGCGGCCGCACCGAGTCCGGGGCCGCGCGCCGACGACATCCAGCCGGTCGCCAACGAGACCCGCGACCGCATCGTCACCGGCTTCCTCACGGTCGCGCCCATCCTGCTGCTCGGCGTGGCCGCCTGGCAGGTCTGGAACCGGCTGCTGCACTGGCACGACCTGGTCGTGTTCGCGATCGTCTACGTCCCCTGCACGCTGGGGATCACGGTCGGCTTCCACCGCCTCTTCACCCACCGCGCCTTCAAGACCAGCCCCGCCCTGCGCGGCGTCTTCGCCGGCCTCGGCTCGGCGGCGATCGAGGGGCCGGTGATCTCGTGGGTAGCCGACCACCGCAAGCACCACGCCTTCTCAGACGCCGAGGGCGACCCCCACAGCCCCCACGTCGGCCACGGCGAGGGCTTCCGCGGAGCGCTCAGGGGCTTCTTCCACGCGCACGTGGGCTGGCTCTTCATCCACACCCAGCGCGGCAACAAGCAGCGCTTCGCCCCCGACCTGATCGAGGATCCGGTGGTCAGCTTCTTCGACCGCACCTTCATCTACTGGGCGCTGGCCAGCCTGGCGGTGCCGTTCGCGCTCGGCTGGCTGATCGGCGGCACCGTGGTCGCCGCGCTGACCGGCCTGCTCTGGGGCGGCGCCGTGCGCATCTTCGTCCTGCACCACGTCACCTACTCGATCAACTCGCTCTGCCACATGTTCGGCAAGCGCGACTTCGAGACCAGCGACGAGTCCCGCAACCTCGCCTGGCTGGCGCTGCCGAGCATGGGCGAGGCCTGGCACAACAGCCACCACGCCTTCCCGACCTCGGCCGTGCACGGGATGCGCCGCACCCAGCCCGACCCCTCGGCGGCGCTGATCTGGACGCTCGAGAAGCTCGGCCTGGCCTGGGACGTGGTCAGGATCCCGCCGGAGAAACGGGCGAAGAAGGCGACGGCCTGACTCTCAGCACAGGTGGACCGGCGCCGCGCTGCGCACGACCTCGAAGGCGCCGCCCGGGATCTGCTTCAGCTGGTTCAGGTTCTCGTCGTCCCAGCGGCGGTCCGAGGCGCCGCTGAAGAACCAGTTGGAGCCGTTGTCGGCGACGATCAGGCCGTAGCGCTTCAGCGCCACGGCGATCACGCGCGCGTGGCCGCTGAAGCCGGCCAGGGAGTAGTCGCCGCGCAGCCGCAGCCGCATCCCCATCGGCGGCGCGTGGGGATCCGAGGTGTCGCCCGCGCAATGCGAGGCGGGGTGGACCCAGGCGTCGCGGGTCGATGAGAAGGTGACGCGCAGGGCGTGCCTGATCTCGCCCGCCTGCGCCTCGTCGAATCGGGCCAGCCCGGGGAAGACGGGCAGCCCGGCGGCGTCGGCCGAGGTGAAGCCGTCGGTGCGAAGCCCGGGCGAGCGCAGGTTCCAGATCACCCCCGAGTCCGCGTTCCAGCGCGGCGGCTTCGGCCGCTTGCGGAAGAAGGCCCTGTAGAGCTCGTAGAGCAGGCAGCGCGAGCGGTCGATCGCGAGCACGTGGCGGTCGCCGTCGGAGCGCCGGCCCCCCTCGACCAGCGCCTTCGGGGGCACGCGGTAGCGGCCGCGGTCGGACTCGTCTCCGTAGGCGGTGAACCTGACGCGGACGCGCTTCTGCTTGGCGCCGACGACGGCGTAGGGGAAGCCGTACTCGCGGGGCGAGCCGAAGTCGGGGTGCAGCTCGTCGCCGCCGCCGGCGTTGATGCGATCGATGATCGCCGCCGAGTCGGGGTGCAGCGGGGCCTGGGAGACGTCCTGGTTCCAGGCCGTCTGGTCGGCCGCCGAGGGCGCCGTCGGCGCCAGCTCCGGCTGCGGGAAGACCGCGCAGGACCCGAGGCTGGGGTAGGGCCCGCGCGGCAGCTTCTTCGACCTCTTCTTCGCTCCGATCGCGCTCGTGCCGAGCGCGGCCACGGCGACGAGCGCGAGCGCCGTCAGCTTCGTCGATCGGCCCCGCATCAGGGGGCCGATGCTAGCTACCGACAATCGTGGAGGGCAACGCGGCCGTCAGATCGCGAGGTTGGGTTGCAGCAGGCCCCCGGGGTCGAGACGCGAGCGGACCTCACGCAGGCGCCGCAGCGTCTCGTCGGTGAAGGCGCGGATTCCATCAGCGGCACCGGGCGGCGGCCGCGCCGGCCCGGAGACCGCAAAGTGGTTTGCTAGACTAATTAGCCAAGCTAATGAATGCCGCTCCCGGAGACATCACAACCGAGCTCGCGGCCCGGCTGCGACTGACGGTCGCCCGCACCGCCCGCCGCCTGCGCCAGGAGGCGGGAAGCGACCTCGGGCCCGCCCAGGCATCGGCCCTGGCCACGATCGAGACCCACGGCCCGCTGGCCCCCTCCGAGCTGGCGCACCGCGAGCGCATCAAGCGCCCGACCGCGACCCGGATCGTCGGCTCGCTCGAGAGGCTCGGGCTGATCGAGCGCGTCGCCGATCCCAGCGACGGGCGCTGCTCGATCCTCAGCGCCAGCGCCGAGGGCCGGGCGCTGCTGCGGCGCCTGCGCGCGCGCAAGACCGCCTACCTGGCCCAGCGACTTCGCGACCTCGACCCCGACGACCTCGCCGCGCTCGAGCGCGCGGCCGAGGTGCTCGAGCGCATGCTCGAGCAGGACCCCACCGCGGAGCAGAGCGCGAGGAGGGGGGGCCGGGCTTGACCGAGGCACTGAGCCGCTCCTTCGTCAGCCTCCAGATCCCCAACTACCGGCGCTTCTTCGCCGGGCAGCTGGTCTCGGTCTCGGGCAACTGGATGCAGATGGTCGCCGAGATCTGGGTGATCCTCGCGCTCACCGGCAGCGGCTTCGCCGTCGGGGTGACGACCGCGCTGCAGTTCCTGCCGATGCTGCTGCTGGGGGCGTTCGGCGGCCTCCTCGCAGACCGGCTGCCGAAGCGCCGGCTGCTGCTCGCGACCCAGGGCCTGCACATGCTGGCGCCGCTGGCGATGCTGGCGCTGGCGCTGAGCGCCGGGCTGGCGGCGTGGATGGTGTTCGCGCTGGTCTTCCTGCGCGGCTGCGTCAACGCGGTCGATTACCCGACCCGCCAGGCATTCGTGATGGAGATGGTCGGCGGCGAGCGCGTGCTCAGCGCCGTCAGCCTCAACAGCGTGCTCGTGCACGCATCCCGCGTCGTCGGCCCGGCGATCGCCGGCGTGCTGATCGCCACCGTCGGCCCCGAGCCCTGCTTCGCGCTCAACGCCGCCACCTACGTGGTCATGATCGCCGCGCTGGCGACGATGGACACCGAGGCGTTGCGGCCGGCGGCGATCACGCCACGCGAGCCCGGTGCCGTGCGCGCGGGGATGCGCTACGTGCGCGCAACCCCCGAGCTCTGGATACCGCTGGCGCTGATGGGGGCGGTCGGCACGCTCGGCTTCAACTTCCACGCGATCCTGCCGCTGCTGGCGCGCTTCACCTTCGACGGCGGCCCGGCCGCCTACGCAGCCCTCGTCTGCGCGATGGCGGTCGGCGCGATCGCCGGCGCTCTCGTCACGGGGGCGCGCGAGCGCATCAGCCACGGCCTGCTGGCCGGCGCCGCGGTCGCCTTCGGCGGCATCGCCCTGCTCGCGGCGACCGCCCCGACCCTTGCGCTCGAGGCGCTTGCGCTGGCGCCGCTGGGCGCGGCCAGCGTGATGCTCGCCGCCAGCGTCAACTCGGCGCTGCAGCTCGCCGCCGACGGTGAGATGCGCGGCCGGGTGATGGCGCTGTACTCGATCGTCTTCCTCGGCTCGACGCCGATCGGCGCCCCGCTCGCGGGCCTGCTCTCCGAGCTGCTGGACCCGCGCGCGGCGCTGGTGCTGGCGGGGGTGTCGGGAATCGTCGCCGGGCTCGCGGCCCGCACCGCCTTCGCTCGGGCAGCGCCGGGCCCCGGCCGGGCCGATCCGGTCCCCGTCTAGCCGAAGCGGCTCCCGGCGGCCGACGGCCGAAAACGAGACCGGCCGCCAGTTGAGTGGCGGCCGGTCCCTTCAAATGGCCCCGTCAGGACGGGCAGGGGTCGTCTCGTCTCGGGGGCCGCGGCCTCGGGCGACGGAAGGCGCCTTTCGGCGATAGCGCCCGGGACCTATGCGTTGGGAGCCGTCCCGAGCGTCCGGCCCGATGGCGATCTCCCGACCCACCAAATATTGGTGATCGACTTCGGAAACGCAATACCCAAAAAGCAGTAATCAGCCGAATCGCCCTCCGGCGTCCCGCCGGCCTGCCGGCTCCCTCTCAGGCGGGCGCGAGCGCCGCCGACAGCGCCGAGCCGTGCAGGATGTCGTGCTCGGAGACCTCGACCTCATCGAGGCCGAAGGCGCGCATCACCTGGATCATGATCACGGCGCCGGCGACGATCGTCGGGGCGCGTCCGGGATGCAGGCCGGGGACGCGCAGGCGCTCGGCGAGCGGCAGCGAGGCGAGCCGCGAGAGCATGTGCTGGATCGGGCGCAGGGCGAGCCGGTGGCCGTGCACCCGCGAGGGGTCATAGGGCTCGAGCTGCTGGTCGATCGCGGCGAGCGAGGTCGGCGTGCCGGCGACGGCGATCGCACGCACGCCGCCGGAGTCGCGCTGCGAGGCGATCGCGGCCTCGACCAGCCGGCGCACGTCCGAGGCCAGGTCCTCGAGCTGGTGCGGGTCGGGGGGGTCCGAGGAGAGGTGGCGCTCGGAGTGGCGGATCGTCCCCGCCTGCAGCGAGACGTGGAAGTCGACCTCGCTGCCCGAGCCGACTATCAGCTCGGTCGAGCCGCCGCCGATGTCGAAGACCAGCGTCGGCCCCTCGTCGGGGCGCTGCACGGTTGCGCCGAGGTAGGTCAGGTGGGCCTCCTCCTCGCCCGTCAGCACGCGCGCGTCGAGGTCGAAGCGCTCGCGCAGCTCGGCGATGAAGGCGTCTCCGTTGGAGGCGTCGCGCACGGCGCTGGTCGCGATCGCGAGCACGCGCTGGGCGCCGAGCTCCTCGTAGCGCGCCTTGTAGGCCGCGATCACGTCGCAGACTCCGTCCACGGCGTCGGTGCAGAGCGCCGCGGTGTGCTCGACCCCGCGCCCGAGGTTGGTCACGGTCGTCTGCCGCTCGACCTCGTGGACGCGCCCGTCGACGACGTCGGCGACCAGCAGCCGCGTCGAGTTGGTGCCGATATCGATCACGGCCACGCGGACCCCGCCGCCGGCTGCGCTGTCGGCGAACACCCCTTGCACCGGGGGCACTCTAGCGCCGTGCGAGCAGCGCGCAACCCACCCGCCGCCACTTAGCCGAACCCTTCGGTCCCGCCACGAAACCCCTATCCGGGGGCCGAGGCCGCAACGAATCCTCCTTTCCACGCCGCCGGTGCCGCGCTAGAATTGCCACACCGACGCGGGGTGGAGCAGTCTGGTAGCTCGTCGGGCTCATAACCCGAAGGTCGCGGGTTCGAATCCCGCCCCCGCTACCTCACGAAAGGCCCGGATCTCCGGGCCTTTCGCTTGCCCGAAGCTGATTTCGGCGTTCGTGGTCGAGGTAGCGCGTTCGGGGAATCTCCATGCGCCGGGTTCTGCAGCTCTCCGCCCCCGGCGGGTTGCCCGACGCCCTCGGGCCCTTCCACCGGGGTGAGGCATCCAACCCGGCCTTGAATGTCCCGCATGGCACGCGCCCTCGAGGCGGACCGGCTCGCAGGCCGATCGAAGCCCTGCGCAGCCGCCGAAGCCGGGTGCCGGAACCGCGCTTGCGAGAATGTGACGGTGCTCAGGGGCGGTGTTGACGAGACGCGGGGCGAGACGGTGCGCAGGCGCCTGCGCACCATCCCCCCGCTCGCTCTCGGCCTGCTGCTCGCAACGGCCCTGCTGCCGCTGCTGATCGTCGTCGCCCTGGCGACCGATCTCGTCCGCCGTATCGCCTGGGGTGTGCCGCCGACCGCGCTGCGGCTGGTGGTCTTCATGTGGGTCTACCTCGCGGCCGAGGTGCTCGGGCTCCTGGCCCTGGGTGCGGTCTGGGTCGCGAGCGCGGGGGGCAGGTGGCCCGAGCGGTTGCGTGAGGCGACCTGGCGCATCCAGCAGCTCTGGGCGGGGCTGCTGTTCGGCGCGGTGCGGAGGCTCTTCGACCTGCGCCTCGAGCTGACGGGCGACGACGCGGTCGCCCCCGGGCCCGTGATCGTGCTCATCCGCCACGCCAGCATCGTGGACAACCTGTTGCCCGCGATCGTGGTCTCGCGTCCGCACGGGATCAGGCTCCGCTACGTGCTGAAGCGGGAGCTGCTCTCGGATCCGTGCCTCGATGTCGCCGGAATGCGCCTGCCCAACTACTTCGTCCGCCGCGGGACCGGCAGCGCCGAGGAGCTCGAGCGGATTCGGGAGCTGGCGCGGGGCCTGGGCGCGGAGGACGGCGTGCTGATCTATCCGGAGGGGACCCGGTTCACGCTCGAGCGCCGCGAGCGGGAGATCGCCCGGCTCGCCGAGCGGGATGCGGCCCTTGCCGATCGCGCCGCGCGACTCGGGAACCTGCTGGCGCCCAAGCCCGGCGGGGTCGGGGCGCTGCTCGACGGCTCCCCCGCATCGGACGTGCTCGTGGTCGGCCACCGCGGCTTCGAGGGGCTGCGCCTGATCTCCGACATCTGGCGCGGCGGCCTCGTGCGGCTGACGATCAAGGTGCGGGTCACGCGCGTGCCGCGCGCGCAGATCCCGAGCGACGGCGCCGGGCGCGTGGACTGGCTCTACGGGGTCTGGCAGGAGCTCGACGACTGGATCGAGCAGAACGCGGCGGTGGCGCCATGAGCACCGCTGGCCTGCTCGCGCTCGAGGCAGGCGTCGTGCTGGCGCTGATGACGGCGCTGTGGGCGCCGAGCGTCGCGCTGCGGGACAGCTCGATCGTGGACATCTTCTGGGGCAGCGGCTTCGTCGTCATCGCCTGGGTCGGATTCGCCCTCGGAGAGGGCAGCCACGACCGCAGCCTGCTGCTGGCGGCGCTGGTGACGGTCTGGGGCCTGCGCCTCAGCATCCACCTCGCGGTGCGCAACCTCGGCAAGGGCGAGGATCCCCGCTACACCCGGATGCGCCGCCGCCACGGGGACCGCTGGCCCCTGCGCAGCCTGTTCGTGGTCTTCTGGCTGCAGGGGGCGCTGATGTGGGTCGTCTCGCTCCCGGTTCAAGTGGCGATGAGCGACCCCACCCCCGCCGGGCTGGGGGCGCTCGACTACGCCGGCGCCGCGCTCTGGCTCGTCGGGTTCGCGTTCGAGAGCATCGGCGACCGGCAGCTGGCCCGCTTCAAGGCCGACCCGGCGAATCGCGGCGAGGTGATGGACAGGGGTTTGTGGCGCTATACCCGCCACCCCAACTACTTCGGCGACTTCTGCGTCTGGTGGGGGATCTGGCTGGTGGCGCTCGCCTCCGGCGGCGCCTGGTGGACGGTGGTCGGTCCGGTGGTGATGTCGCTGCTGCTGATCAGGGTTAGCGGCGCCGCCCTGCTCGAGCGCTCGCTGAGCGATAGCCGCCCCGGCTACGCCGACTACGTGGCGCGCACAAGCGGCTTCATCCCGATGCCCCCGCGGCGGCGATAGGCGCTAGTGGGGAGCGCCGACCGCCTTCGCCCAGGCCGGGTCCACCGAGCAAGGCCCGGGCGCGGTGCCCCGTGCCTTGCCTGGGCGCGGGCTCAGCCCCGCAGCGGCTCGATCTCGCGCGTCTCCCACCAGTCGCCGCCGTAGGTGATCGTGATCTCCTCGGCGGCGGCGATGTCGCGAGTGGCCTTGAACTCATAGGCGTCCTCGGACCAGACCACGTACTCGGCGTTCGGATCGTCGGAGTGGTTGTAGAGGCTTCCGTAGCCGAGCATCAGCGCCTGCCCGCCCTCGCCGTCGTCGACGACGTAGTCCATCAGCGTGCCGCCGGCGTCGTCGGCGTCGAGGCCGACGATCGGGGCGACCTCGATCGTCTCGCCCTTGGCGATGTCCACGGTCGCAAACACTCCCCGGCCGACCGGCGTCTCGGCTATCCGGATCGAGGCCGGGGGGATGATCTCGGAGTCGGACACGCGCGCAGCGTACCCGGGGCGTCCGGCCATCCGTCTACGGTCGTTGCGGTCGGTCCGGTCGGGGGTCCGAGCTACGATAACCTGAACAGGTGCCAGCCTCGGCTCAAGCCCACCTTCGCTTCACGCCGGTTGCGGCGCTGCTGGTGGCGATGGCCCTGCTCGCCGCGGCGGCGCTGGCGCCCCCGGCGGGGCAGGCCCAGACGGCGCAGGTCTCGGCCAAGCCACGCGGCGCGCTGACGCAGCTGAAGGGATCCCACGGCTGCGTCACTCACCGCACCAAGAAGGCGACGAGCTGCGCCGAGGCGCGGGCGCTGCAGGAGCCGGGACCGTTCATGGGCTCCCGCGCGATCGGGATCAGCCCGGACGGAAGGCACGTCTACGTCGCCTCCTCGGCCAGCAACGCGATCGCGGTCTTCGCGCGCGACAAGCGAACGGGAAGGCTCTCGCAGCCGAGCGGCAGGAACGGCTGCATCGCTGCGGGCGGCGCCCAGGGTTGCGCGGTCGTCGTCGGGCTAGCGAGGCCGAACTCGGTGGCGATCAGCCCCGACGGGCGCAACGTCTACGCGAGCGCGCGCGACAGCGGTTCGATCGTCGCCTTCGCGCGCAACCCGAAGACCGGCGGCCTGCGCCAGCTGCTGAGCGGGGGCTGCATCTCGGGACTGGCGCTGCCGGGTTGCCTCGGCGGCGTCGCGCTGGAGGGACCGGACGTGCTGGTCGTCAGCCCCGATGGCGCCAACGTCTACGTCGGCTCCTTCTTCGGCAACGCGGTGGCGGTGCTCGACCGCGACGCGAGCAGCGGCGGGCTCTCGCAGCCCGCGAGCCCCGCTGCATGCATCGCCGAGGCGAACGCGAACTGCTCGGTCGGGATCGCGCTCGGCGCGCCGGAGGGGCTCGCGATCAGCTCCGACGGCACCAGCGTCTATGTCGGCAGCTCGCTTTCCAACGCGGTCGCGATCCTCGATCGCGATCCCGGCACGGGCGACCTCAGCCAGGCCGGCGACGGCACGGGCTGCATCGTTCAGGCCGCGCTCGCCGGCTGCACGACCGGGGTCCAGCTCGGCGGCGCCAACGCCGTCGCTCTCGCCCCCGGCGACGGGCAGGCCTACGTCACCTCGCTGCTCAGCAACAGCGTCACCAGCTTCGACCGCTCGGCCTCGACCGGGGACCTGACGCAGAAGTCAGGGACGCCCGGGTGCCTGGTCTACCTGGAGGCCGTCGGCTGCTCCTTCGGCCGCGCGATGAAGGCGCCGGAGGGGATCGTCGTCGCCCCGGGGGGCCGCAACGTCTACGCCGCAGCCTTCTCGACCGGCGCCATCGACGTGCTCAACCGCAGCACCGAGACCGGGCGCGTGTCCCAGAAGCCGGGCCGGCCCGGCTGCCTGGCGCGCAAGCTGCCGGGCTGCGCGCGGGCGCGGGCGCTGAAGGGCGTCAGCTCGCTCGCGGTCAGCGCCGACGGGCGCTTCGTCTACTCGACGGCCGCGACCAGCAACGCGGTCGGCGTCTTCAGGAGGACCAAGTGAGCGCGGCCGAGCGGAGGAGGAGTATGAGCGAATCGCAGGGTGACGGCCGCGGGCTGACGCGCAAGCAGCTGATCCAATCGGGCGCGGGCGCAGCCGCGGCGGCGCTGCTGGGCGGAGGCGGCGGGCTCGAGCGGGCGCTGGGGGCCTCGGCGCGCGCGAGCCGCGACGTCTCGGGGATGAACATCATCCTGCTGCTGAGCGACCAGGAGCGCGCGATCCAGCACTTCCCGCCCGATTGGCTGCGCCGCAACCTGCCGGGGATGCGGCGGCTGCTTCGCAACGGGATCAGCTTCGAGCGCGCCTTCACCAACGCATGCATGTGCTCGCCGGCGCGCTCGACCCTGATGAGCGGCTACTTTCCCGCCCAGCACGGGGTCAAGTACACGCTCGAGTCCGACATGCCGGCCGACCAGTACCCGCAGGTCGAGTTGCCGACCCCGCCGACGCTGCCGAACCTCGCCACGGTGATGGCGGCGGCGGGCTACAACGTCGTCTACAAGGGCAAGTGGCACTGCTCGAAGCCGGCGGGCTCGGAGGCGACGCCCGCGGACCTGCTCGAGTACGGCTTCCACCGCTGGAACCCGCCCGACGCCGGCGCGGACCAGAGCATCCCCGAGGCGGGCGGCGGCTTCACCAACAACGACGGGCGCTTCATGGACTCCGTCGGCCCGGCGCCGGCGGGGGAGGAGGGGGTGCTGCAGTACCTGGAGACCACCGCAGCCCAGCAGCAGCCCTTCTTCATGGTGATCTCGCTGGTCAACCCCCACGACGTCCTCTTCTACCCCGGCACGACCTTCCAGCAGGGCGGCTACGACAGCTCCTGGAACAAGGGCGACATCGAGATCCCGGAGACCAACGACGAGGACCTCTCCGAGAAGCCGAGCGTCCAGGAGCAGTTCCTGAAGATCTTCAACCTCACCGGCAAGCCCAAGAACGACAAGCAGAAGCGCGCCTACCTGAACTTCTACGGCAACCTGATGCGCTCCACCGACGCCTACTTCAGCACCGTGCTCGACAAGCTCGAGGACACGGGGCTGCTCGACGACACCCTGATCATCCGCACCGCCGACCACGGCGAGATGGGCCTCGCCCACGGGGGGCTGCGGCAGAAGAACTTCAACTTCTACGAGGAGGCGATCCGGGTCCCGCTGATCTACTCGAACCCGAGGCTCTACCCGAAGCCGCTTACGAGCAAGGACCTGGTCTCGCACGTCGACTTCCTGCCGACGCTGGCGAGCCTGGCGGGGACGCCGCCGGCGGCCCAGGCGGACTGGGAGGGGATCGACTACTCGCCGCTGGTCCTGCGCCCGAAGAAGGCGAAGCCGAGCCAGGACTACATCGTCTTCACCTACGACGACTACCAGTCGGGCCAGTCGACCGGGCCCTACCCGAAGCCGCCCAACCACATCGTCAGCATTCGCGAGAGGCGCTGGAAGCTCGCCAAGTACTACGACGCCGATGGGCAGAAGCCGCCGCAGTGGGAGATGTACGACCTGCGCAACGACCCGAACGAGAAGACGAACCTGGCCCAGAGGGGCTACGAGCGAAGCCCGCTACAGGAGAAGCACTACAAGCGCCTGCGCAAGAAGCTCACCAAGGTCGAGAAGACCCGCCTGCGCCCGCTCGCCTGAGCGCCACATCCGTCCCCTCGCTTGTTAGGTTGCCGCGCTGAACCGATTCGGGGGCGCGGACGTAGGAATCCGTTGATGCTGCAGACGACAGAGATCGCAGGCCAGACGACCGACCGCGCGGCGCCGCGGGACAACGGAGTCCCCGACCGCGAGAGCTGGCGGCGCCAGATCACGCCCTTCACGCGCCCCGACGCGCGCCGCAGCCTCGGCCAGATCGCGAGCTGCCTGCCGCCCTACCTGGCGGTCTGGGGGATCGCGATCGCGGTCAAGCCGGGCCCGCTGCCGGCCGTCGGCCTGGGCCTGGTGGCGACCGTCTTCCTGATGCGGATGTACGCGCTCTTCCACGACCTCACGCACAAGTCGCTGTTCGGCTCGCGGCGGGCGAACACGCTCTGGGGCTACCTGCTCGGCTTCCTGCTGTTCACCCCCTACCGCTGGTGGCAGCACCAGCACAACCTCCACCATGCCCACGCCGGCGACCTCTCCGAGCGCGGGCCGGGCGAGATCTACACGATGACCCTGGCCGAGTACGAGGCCGCCACGCCGGCGCGGCGGCTGTACTACCGCATCTACCGCAACCCGGTGCTGTTGCTCCTGGTCGGCCCCAGCCTCGTCTTCCTCTTCGATCGGCGCTTCCCGCAGAAAGGGATGTCGCGGCGGGTGCTGCTGAGCGTCGTGCTCACCAACCTGGCGCTGGTCGCATGGGCGGTCGTGCTCGCCTCGCTGGTCGGATGGCAGACCTTCCTGCTGCTGCAGGGGACGACGCTGGTCGCGGGCGGGGCTGTCGGCGCCTGGCTCTTGTTCGTCCAGCACCAGTACGAGGACGCCTACTTCCGCTCGCCGGAGGAGTGGAGCTTCGAGCTGGCGGCGCTGCAGGGCAGCTCCTTCCTGCAGCTTCCGCGGCCGCTCGGGTGGGCGTTGGGGAGCATCAACTACCACCACGTTCACCATCTCAGCTCGCGCGTGCCCAACTACCGCCTGCGCGATGCGCACGAGGGGATGCCGGTCTTCGAGCGGGCGCCGGTGGTGACGATCCGCAGCGGCTTCGCGGCGATGCGGCTGAAGCTCTGGGACGAGGAGCGCGGCGCGCTGGTGCCTTTCCCCCGGGGCTCGCGGGCGGCCGGCGAGGCGCGCGCCGGCGCCTGACGGCATCATCCCCCGCTCATCGCAGGCTACGGAGGAGGGGAAATGGACATCCTGGAGATCGAGCAGCGGGAGACGCTGCGGCGCGAGGAGGTGGCGAAGCGGCTGCGCGGGCTCGCCGACATGCTCGAGCGGCACAACGACCTGGAGTTCGAGCGCGGCGGCATGCAGATCAGGGTCTCGGTGCCCGACGAGGTTCAGCTCAAGGTCGAGCTGGAGATCGAGAGCGAGGAGCGCGAGCTCGAGATCGAGCTGACCTGGTAGCGGCGCCCGGGGGGTGTAAGCGGACGAGTGTTCACCGGGGTCATCCCGGCGAGCAGATAGGGTCCTAACGGAATCTCACTCACTGACCCAGGAGGGTGCATGAGCTTCAGCGAAGCTGTCAAGTCCGGCTTTGACCACTACGTCAAGTTCGACGGCCGCGCCGCCAGGCCGGCTTTCTGGTGGTGGTACCTGTTCGAGATCCTCGTCGTGGTCGGCGCCTACATCGTCGACGCGATCCTGGACACGGGGTTCTTCTACTTCATCGCCGTCATCGGTCTGCTGCTCCCGACGCTGTCGGTCGCGATCCGCAGGCTGCACGACACCGACCGCACCGGCTGGTGGATCCTGATCGGGTTCGTGCCGCTGATCGGCTTCATCGTGCTGCTCATCTTCTACTTGGAGAAGAGCAACCCCGGCGACAACAAGTACGGGCCCGACCCGCAGGGCGGGGTCTCGGGCAGCGGGGTCGCCGCCGCCTAGCGCTCGCGCAGCATCGGAGCACGGAACGGCCGCCCCCGGGCGGCCGTTCTCGTTCCAACGGGGGAGAGGTCGAGGAGCCCGTGCTGCGGCGATACTTCGTCGGCCGTGAGCGACCTAGATTCCGATCTGGCCAGGGAGCTTCTCGAGGGCCCCTTCCCATGCTGCCTGACCACCCTGGGGGCCGACGGAGCGCCCTACAGCGTCGTCGTCTGGTGCGGGCGCGACGGCGAGCGCGTCACCGTCAACGCCGCCCACGGGCGCTGGCTCGGGAACCTGCGGCGCGACCCGCGCGTGTCGCTCGTCGTCGTGCACACCGACGACATCCTGCGCTACCTGGCCGTCCAGGGCGCCGCCGTCGCGATCGAGCCCGACGAGGGCTACGCCCACATCAACGCGCTCTCGGAGATCTACGAGGGCGGGCCCTACACCTACTCGAAGCCCGAGCACGTCGAGCGCTTCCGGGTCGCGATCGAACCTGAGGCGACCCGCGTCGTCGATCTCGCCTGAGCCGACCCGCGGCGCGGCGCTCGCCTACTCGCGGAACTGGCCCGCGGCGGTGGGGTCGACGACGCTGGTGCCGCCGTCCACCGCCAGCGCGACGCCGTTGACGTAGGAGGCGTCGGGGCCGGCGAGGAAGGCCACGGCCGCGGCCACCTCGTCGGGCTCGGCCGGCCGCCGCAGCGGGTTGTCGCGGTGGGTCAGCTCGTAGGCACCCTCGCGGTCGATGCCGCGCGCCCTGGCGACCTCGTCCATGTCGGCGTCGGCCATCGGCGTGCGCACCCACCCGGGGCAGACGCAGTTGGCGCGGACGCCCTGGGGCCCGTAGTCGGCGGCGAGGGTCCTGGTCAGCATGATCACCCCGGCCTTCGAGGTCGAGTAGGCGGCCCAGCCAGGGCCGGCGAGCGTGCCGTTGACCGAGGAGACCGTGACGATCGCGCCTCCGCGCTCGATCAGCGAGGGCAGCGCTGCACGGGCCATCAGGAAGGTCCCGGTCAGGTTCGTCCGCAGCACGCGCTCCCAGCCCTCGAGCGTCTCCTCCAGGACGGGCGCGGCGTCGCCGATCCCGGCGTTGGCGACCAGTGCGTCCACGCCACCGTGGGCCTCGACCGCGGTGGTGACGACCCGGGCGGCGTCGTCAGGGTCGCCGACGTCCGCCGCGACGGCGCGCGCCGTGTGGCCGGCTTCGTTCAGCTCCGCGGCCGCGTCCCGGCAGGCCTGCTCGCGCCGGCCGCAGATGACGACGGCGTACCCATCGGCCGCCAGGCGCCTCGCGCTGGCGAGGCCGATCCCGCTGGCACCACCGGTCACGATCGCGCTTCGGCTCGGCTCGGTGCCCACGCCCGCAGTCTCCCACCCGGGCGTTGCGGCGGGGGACTAGAACTTGACCGTGGCGACCACCGCGCGGTGATCGCTCGGCCACGGGTCGACCACGATCTCCGCATTCGCCTCGGATTCGCCCACGATCGAGGAGTCCTCGACGGTGAGGTCCTCAGCGCGGGCGAAGACGAAGTCGATGCGGTCGTGGTGGTCCCACTTCACGGTCGGCTTGCTCGTCGGCGTCCAGGTGAAGGCGGGCTTGGCGACCGGGTCCGGGTTGGCCTCGCGGTAGGCGTCGACGAAGCCCTCGTCCTCGATCGCCTTCGTCGTCGGCCACTCGACCTCGATCGGCTGGTTGCCGGCCTCGACCGCCTCGGCGGTCCAGTCGCGGCCCGAGGGCTCGTTGAAGTCGCCGAAGACGAAGGTTGCGTCGGCGTCATCCGCCTCGGCCATCTCCTGGCGCAGCAGCTCGATCGCAGGCCCGCGGGTCTGCCGCGCGAACGCGATCGCCTGCTCCTCGGTGTCCAGGAAGGGCGCCTTGCCGTACTTGATGTCGAGCAGCTGGTAGGGCTGGTAGGGCGAGTCGTCGAGGTGGATGTTGAAGGCGTAGACCGAGCGGCCGTCAACGTCGATCTCGACGCCGCTGTCGTTCGCCGTGTGGCCCTCGATCGGGTAGCGGCTGATGATCGCGTTCGCCCACTGCAGCGGCCGGTTCGCTTCGGTCGCCTCCTGCTCGTAGACCTCGTAGCCGAGCGCGTCGGCGATCTCCTTGGCGACGCTCGGCCCCGCGGCGGGGCAGAAGTCGGCCGTGCAGACGTCGCCCTCCAGGCGGGTCTCCTGGACGCCGATCAGGTCGGCGTCGGCCGCCTCGATCGCGGCGACCGTCTGGTCGATCGGCTTGCCCTCGTTGGCGCCGCCGCCCCAGACGTTGAAGCTCATCGCGGTCAGCTCGGTCTCGTCGTCCGAGCCGCAGGCGGTGGCGACGCCGGCCGCGCAGATCAAAACCACCGCTGCGATCGTGATTCGCGCCTTCTTCCCCATCAGCAGGAGCCACCCTACACGTACTTGGCGATAGATTGAGCCGCGATTCAGCTTTCGTCCCGGGCCGTCGCGGCGAGATGAGGAGGAGCCAGATTTCCAAGCATGGCGTCGTGGTGATCGGGGCCGGCTTGGCCGGGCTCTCCTGCGCCCGCGACCTGGTCGCGGGCGGCGCCGACGTGATCGTGCTCGAGGCGCGCGATAGGCCCGGGGGCCGCGTGGTCCAGACGCAGCTCGAGGACGGGCGGCTGGTGCAGCTCGGTGGCGAGCTCACCGGCAGCTTCCAGACGGCCTATCGCGGGCTGGTCGAGGAGCTCGGGCTGACGCTTGAGCCCGCCTTCCCCTCGGTCCCAGGCGAGGACACCTACGTGCTCGCCGAAGGCCGCTTCGTCGGCGACGGCTTCCCCTGGATGACCGACGAGGACCGGGCCAGCTACGACCGGGCCGAGAAGGCGTTCCGCGAGCTCGCGGACACCGTCGACCCCGACGATCCCTGGGCGCACCCCGAGGCCGAGCGCCTTGACCGCCTCTCGGTCGGGGCCTGGATGCGCGACGCCGGCGCCACCCCGAACGCGGTGCGCGCGCGCGAGCTGGCTTCGCTCGCGCTCTCGTGCGAGTCGGTCGAGCGCACCTCGCTGCTCTCGGACCTGCGCAAGGAGGCAACCGCAGGCGGCGAAGGGTTCTATGACTACGAGCGCTGGGAGCGCGACCGCGTGGCCGAGGGCTCGGGGACCGTGCCGCTGCGGCTGGCCGAGGAGGTCGGTGCCGCGCGGCTGCGCTACGCGACCGCGGTCGAGCGCATCAGCGTCGGCTCATCGGACTGCAACGTCGTCGCCCGGAACGGCGAGTGCTTTCGCTGCGATGCGGTCGTCTCGGCGCTGCCCGTGGGCCCGCTGCGCGACGTCCACGTCGAGGGCGTCTCGGCGGAGCGCATGGCCTCGCTGCGGCGCCAGCGCCACGCTCTCGCCGCCAAGGCCGTGCTCGTCTACCCCGCGTCCTTCTGGGAGGGGCAGGGCCAGAACGGCACGCTGTACTCGGAGACCGGGCTGATCGGCGGTACCTGGCCGCAGGTGGACGGCGTGCTCTCCACCCTGGTGCCCCCCGAGCGGCTGGCGCCGCTGCTGGCGACGCCGGCGGAGTTGACGGAGGCGGAGCTGACCGAGGAGATGGCCGGCGGCTTCGGCGAGGGCGCGCGCCTGACGCAAGGGTTCTTCCTGCGTCGCTGGGGCCTGGACCCCTGGACCCAGGGCTACATCACCTCCTGGCGGCCCGGCGACGTGATGGCGGTCGGGCCGCTGCACGGCAGCCACGAGCCGCCCTTCTACGTCTGCGGATCGGACCAGTGGGTCTGCGGCTACATGGAGGGCGCGGTGCGAACCGGCCGCGCCGCCGCCGCGGCCGCGCTCGCCGGCCGCTGAACGGGGGCGCAGCGTCCTCGAAGCCCTCGTAGCCTGGCCGCATGAGCCCGCGCCTGGCTTCCGTGCTGGCGGTGATCGCGGCCTTGGCGCTGCCGCTGGTGCTGATCGGCAACACGCTCTGGCTGCTGGCCAACCCCTGGCTGGTGGACCTCGAGTACGCGCTGCCGGGCTTTCCCGGCGTCTACGCCGAGGGCCCGGAGCTGAGCGACGAGCTGCGCGAGGAACTGGCCGACGCGGGCATCGAGTCGATTCGCCCCTTCGGCGACGATGTCGAGGTCTTGCGGGACGCCGATCTGGCGAACGGCGGCCCTGCCTTCAGCTTGCGCGAGATCACCCATATGCAGGACGTCCGCGATCTGATCGGCGCGATCCTGCGCGCCTGGGCCATCGTCCTGGCGCTCGCGCTCGCCGCCTGCGCCTGGCTGGCCCGCGGCGCCGGCGCGGCGGCCGTCTGGCGCGCCCTGGTCCGGGGGTCCCTGCTGACCGTGGCGGCGATGGGTCTGGTCGGGATCCTGATGCTGATCGACTTCGAGTTCTTCTTCGACAGCCTTCACGGCCCCTTCTTCGAAGGGGAGAGCTGGGAGTTCAACGAGACCTACGTGCTGCGCTCGCTCTACCCGTACTTCTTCTGGGGGGTCGCGGGCGGGATGCTGGCGGCCCTGGTGGTGCTGCAGGCGGCGGCGCTGCTGCTCGCGGCGCGTCGCGCCGGCGCCGAGATGCCGTGGCTCGTCGCGGCTGAGCGGCATAGAATCGCCTCCGGCCACAAGGAGAGGAGCGGCGATGGCGAGCGTTGAGGGTGTGCAGGGACCGATCGAGGCCGAGGAGCTGGGGCTGACGCTCGCCCACGAGCACTTCTACTCCGGTGACGAGGCGGTGGCCGCGAACTGGCCGCACGTTCGCGACCACGAGCGCGAGCACGAGCTTGCCGTCGAGGCCGCGAAGGCGGTTATGGAGCACGGGGTCAAGACGGTGATCGAGCCGACCGCGATGCTGCTCGGGCGCGACGTCTCGAAGCTGCGCGGGCTGGCCGAGGAGACCGGGCTGCAGATCGTCACCTGCACCGGTATCTACACCTATGACCACCTGCCGCCGTTCCTGGTCAACCGCGACGAGGACTTCATGGCGGGTCTGTTCGTGCATGACATCGAGAATGGGATCCAGGGCACCGACGTGAAAGCGGCCTTCGTCAAGTGCGCCGCCGACGAGCCGGGCGTGAACGAGCGCATCGAGAAGGTCCACCGCGCCGCCGCCCGCGCTTCGCTGCAGACCGGCGCCCCGATCATGGCCCACTCCCGCCCGGCCTCGGACACCGGCCCCCGCCAGGTTGAGATCCTTCTCGAGGAGGGCGTCGGGCCCGAGAAGATCCAGATCGCGCACACGGGCGACACCGACGACCTCGGCTACATCGAGGGCCTGCTGGAGAAGGGCGTCTGGATCGGCATGGACCGCTACGGGCTCGACATCTTCCTGCCGACCGACAAGCGCAACGCGACCGTGCTGGCGCTGCTGGAGAAGGGCCACGCCGGGCGCATGATCCTCTCCCAGGACTTCGACATCCCGATCGCGAACGGCCTCGACTGGTTCCCGCCCGAGTTCGTAGAGCAGATGGAGCCCCTGGCCAAGGACTGGAGCATGACCTTCCTCTTCGAGTCGGTGATCCCGGCGCTGAAGGAGGCTGGGATGAGCGACGAGCAGCTCGAGACGATGATGGTCGAGAACCCGAAGCGCTGGCTCACGGGCTGAAGCGCGAACCTATGGCCGCTCCCCCGCGCGCCGATGAAAGTGCCATGCGGATTGCGGCCCGCGCATTTCTCGCGGTTGCGCTCGGGGGCATCGTCCTGCACGGCCTTCGCGCGGCCGGCCTGGGAGGCGGCGGGATCGACCCGGCTGTGGTTGATTGGCTCTACTGCGGATTGTTCGCGGCGGCCGCCTCGAGCTGCGCCTACCGGGCGATCCGGGAGCGGCGCGCAGGGGGAAACGCTCTGGCCTGGGCGATCGCCGCGGTGGGCGTCGCCGTCTGGTGCGCCGCCGAGATCTCCTACAGGCTGCTGGAGCCCGACCCGACCGCCCCCTACCCGCTCGCCACCCAGGGCATGCTGCTGGTCGCGTTCTAGCTCGCGACCATCACACTGGTCCTGCTCAGCCGGGATCGCATTGACGGCTTCAACCGCGGCCTGGTCCTCGACGGCCTGATCGGCGGGCTCGCGATCGCGGCGATCGCGGCGAGCCTGCTCTTCCCGCTCGGCGGGCCGGACGCGCCCGGGGGCCGCGACCACGCGCCCCCGGCGTTCTTCCTGCTGTTCGACCTCGCGATCGTCGCCTTCGTCGTGGTCACGATCGCGCTCACCGGCTGGCGGCCGGGCGTCTGCTGGGGCCTGATCTGCGCCGGGATCGTCTTCAACCCAGCCGGCAACATCGCCCTCGTGCAGGCCAGCGAGCAGGACGCGTTCCGGAGGGGGAGCCCGGTTGACACCTTCTACCTGGACTCGGCCCTGATGCTCGGACTCGCGACCTGGTTCCCGATCCGGCCCACCGTCAGCCGCAGCGCCGACGACGTCCGCAGCGTCGTCGCACCGCTGTTGCTGGGGTCGCTGGCGCTGGGCCTGCTTCTCTTCGCCGCCTTCGAGGCGGTGAGCGCGGCCGCGATCCTGCTGGCGGCAGGGGCGCTCGCCCTGATCGTGGCCAGGACCGCGCTCGCCTTTCGCGACAACCGCACGCTGCTGGAGGCCAGGCAACGCGACTCCCTGACCGACGGCCTCACCGGATTGGGCAACCGCCGTCACTTGATGAGCGGTCTGGAGGCGGCGATGGAGGAGGCGCGCGCGGGCGGGGCACGGACGCTGCTCCTGTTCGACCTCGACGGCTTCAAGGGATACAACGACGCCTTCGGGCACCCCGCCGGCGACTCGCTGCTCTCGCGGCTGGGAGCGAACCTTGACGCCGCCGTGGCGCCCCACGGTCGCGCCTACCGCATCGGCGGGACGAGTTCTGCGCCATCATCGCGACCGATGGCCTGAAGCTGGAGGCGATCGTGGCCGGCGCCTGCGAGGCGCTTTCGGACAGCGGACGCGGCTTCTCGGTGCGCCCGTCGTGCGGCGCCGCCGCGTTGGGAAGCGAGGCCACAACGGTCGGCCAGGCCCTGCAGCTCGCCGATCAGCGCATGTATGGCCAGAAGTCCGGTCGCCGGGGATCGGCCGAGTTCGAGGCGCGCGCTGCTGCTCGGGGTGCTGCGCGAAACCGAGCCGGGCCTCGACCTCCATCAACACGAGGTGGCCCGCCTCGCCTGCATCGTTGGCGACGAGCTGGGCATGCAGAACGAGGAGCTGGACGTACTCGCCCGCGCCGCGGAGCTGCACGACATCGGCAAGATGGCGACGCCCGACGCGATCCTGCACAAGCCGGGCCCGCTCGACGACCGAGAGTGGGAGATCATGCGGCGCCACACGGTGGTGGGGGAGCGCATCCTCAACTCGGTCTCCGCGCTGCGGCCCGTGGCCACGGTCGTGCGCTCGACCCACGAGCGCGTGGACGGCAGCGGATATCCGGATGGCTTGAGGGGGGGATCGGATTCCCCTCAGCGCCTGGGTGATCGCGGTCAGCGACGCGTACCACGCGATGACCAGCGAGCGGCCCTATGACCGCGTGCTCGAGCACGCGGCCGCGCTCGCCGAGCTGCGGCGCTGCGCCGGGTCCCAGTTCGACGCGGAGATCGTCGAGATCTTCTGCGAGGTCGTCGAGCGAGACCGATCGGATACGGCTCGCCCCGGCGGCCGAGCCCGCACCGAGGAGCGGCGGAGCACCCTGTCACTAGCGTCAACCCGTGGTGCCAACGCGGGATCGCCTCAGCTTCGCCAATGTCGTCTCGGCGCTTGCCCTCTTCGCTGCGCTGGGCGGCGGCGCCTACGCCGCGGTCAAGCTGGAGGCGAACAGCGTCGGCTCCAAGCAGGTCCGCGACGACAGCCTCGGCGGGCGCGACATCAAGGAGGGCAAGCTGGGACAGGTTCCCTCCGCCGCGACGGCGGACTCGGCGGCTGACGCCGCGCTCCTGGACGGGGTGGACTCCTCGGAGCTGGCGCGCCGCGGCCTCGAGTGGATCCTCGTGCAGGAGGCCCATCAGAGCTCGAACCCTCCGGGGCGCTTCACCCGCTTCGGCAGCGACGGTGTCGTCTGCGACAGCCACTTCGGCAGCCACGACGGCGCCGGCGCCGAGCCGGTCCGCCTCGACATCGGCCCCGACGGCGCGGTCGAGTTGGATCAGCCCTACGAGTCCGGGGACTGGTTCTCGCTCGACGGAATCGACTTCCCCTGCGGGCCCCGCGGCGCCTCCGGCTGCCCGTGACCCCCCTGGGCGGTAGGATCGGGACCGTCCTTCCCTGATGTCGCTGATCGAAGACATCCTGACCAAGGCCGCGGGCAGCGTGCTCGGCGGCGGAGACAGCGACAAGGAGAAGATCATCGCGGCGCTGGTCCCGGTCGTGATCGCGCTGCTCGCCGACGGCGGGCTCGAGAAGGTCCTGGAGAAGATGAAGGGCATGGGCCTGGGCGACGAGGCGAAGTCCTGGGTCGACACCGGCGAGAACAAGTCGATCAGCGCCGACCAGGCCGCGGAGATCGTCGGGAGCGAGGACCTCGGCAGGATCGCCTCCCAGATCGGGCTGCCCGAGGCGCAGACCGCCGAGGTGCTCGCCAAGGCGCTGCCGCTCGCGGTGGACCAGGCCTCGCCGGACGGCAGCGAGCCGCCGGCCGACGCGGTCGCCTCGATCCTGCAGGGTTGAGGCGGGGGCCGACGCAGCTCTGCCGCCGGCGGTGGTACGCTCTGGGGGTGAGCGCGGGGAGGCGCAGTGGACTGGTCGCAGCGAGCCTGGCGGTCGTGCTGGGAATCTGCCTGGCCGCACCGGCGTCGAGCCTTGCGGTCACCTTCGGCGCGAACCTGAATCGCGCCCCCGACAACACCACCGCCTGCAACCAGATCCTGCTCTTCCAGCAGGTGGACACGTGCTCGATCAGCTCCAGCGACATCACCACCGGAGAGGGGATGCACCCTCCGGCCGGCCGCGGGGTGATCACCAGGGTCAGGGTCCGCGTCGGGCCCGTGACCGGCCCGATGCAGGTCGTAGTCGAGCAGGCGCTGCGCGCGGACAACCCGTCGGACCCCGGCAACCCCACCTACGCCTGCTGCCAGGCGATCCGGGTCAGCCAGGTCTTCACTCCGCAGGCGAACTCGACGACGGCGGTCCGGGTGAACCTGCCCGTGCGACAGGACATCGCCCCCGATTCCCAGACGGGGTTCTACGTCGACCAGCACCTCGCCCTCTCCGTGCTGGCTCCGAACGTTCCGATCCCGGCCGCGAGCAATCCCAACGCCGGCTACTCGATCTTCTTCCCGCACTGGATTCCGGGCGATGAGCGCTGTTGCCCCTACGGCGGGCTGGGCGCGATCGTGACGTTGAGCGCGGACTGGCAGCGGTGCAGCGGCGCGCGCTCCGCCGCCGCCGCCAAGAGGAAGGGCAAGAAGCGCAAGAAGAGCGCCTGCGGCAAGAAGCGCAAGAAGAAGTAGAACTCCCGGCGTGAAGCGGGTCGTCGTCATAGGCGCGGGCTACGCCGGGTTGGCCGCGGCCGACGCGCTGCGGGCCGGCGGCGCCGAGGTGACGGTGCTCGAGGCCCGCGACCGGGTAGGGGGCCGGGTCTGGTCGGTCCCCTTCGGCGACCGCGGCGCGATCGTCGAGCGCGGCGCCGAGTTCATCCTGCCGGGCTACGAGGTGATGGAGGGCATGGCCGAGCGCTTCGGGATCCCGCTGGTGCTGAAGGGGACCCCCTACGGGCGGCGCATCCCGATCGGGGAGGAGGCGGTGGCGCCGGAGGAGCTCCAGCGCGCCTTCGAGCTGATCAACGGCGAGGTCCCGGGCGATCCCGGCAGCGTCGCCGAGGCGATCGACGCCCTGGAGCTGGGCCCGGAGCTCTCGGCGGTGATCCGCACGCGTGTGCAGATCTCGACCGGCCACCCGGCCGAGGACCTCGAGCTGCAGGTGCTGGAGCGCGGCGCCTCCGCCTTCGGCGACTTCGACAACTACACGCTCGAGGGCGGCAACATGCGGCTCGCCGACGCGCTCGCCGCCGATCTCGGCGGCGCGCTGCACCTGTCCTCGCCGGTGCGCGCGGTGCGCTGGTCAGACGACGCGGTCACGGTCGTCACCGACGCCGGCGAGGTCGAGGCGGAGACGGCGGTGATCGCGGCCCCGGCATCCGTGCTCGGCGAGATCGACTTCGAGCCGGCCCTGAGCGGGCCGACCGCCGAGGCGCTCGCCGCGGTCCGCTACGGCCACAACGCGAAGCTGTTCGTCGAGATGCTCGCGCCGGCGCCGCCGAGCGCGATCCTCTCGGTCGCGGGGCACTTCTGGAGCTACACGCAGCTCGGCGCCGACGGCGAGCCGAGCCCGTTCGCGGTCGGCTACGCGGGGACGCTGCCGGTGATCGAGTCCCTGACGGGCGGCGGCGGGCACGAGCGCTGGGTCGAGGCGCTGGTCGAGCTGCGCTCGGACCTGGAGCTGGATCCCGACCCGGCACACGCCCTGCTCTCGACCTGGCACGACGACCCCTGGGTCCGAGGCGCCTACTCGGCGGGCAGCCTCTCCGAGCCGCTGCGCGAGGACGAGATGGAGCGCCCGATCGGTCCGCTGTTCTTCGCGGGAGAGCACACCGCGCGCGAGTGGCACGGGCTGATGGAGGGTGCGCTGCGGAGCGGCCAGAGGGCCGCCGCCCAGGTGCTGGAAGCCGGCTGAGCGCCGGCCCGCGCGCGGGCTTCAGCGGCCGAGCGCGGCGCCGATCTGCTCGAGCTGGGCCTCGATCCCGGTGCAGACCTTCTCGCACAGCTCCAGCACCGCCGGGTCGGAGATGCTGTAGATCGCGCTCGTGCCCTGCTGGCGCCGGGAGACGAAGCCCTCCGCGTGCAGCGCGGAGAGGTGCTTGGAGATGTTCTGCTGTGAGCCCCCGAGCGCCTCCGCCAACTCGCCGACCGAGGCCTCCTCGTCGCGGCGCAGGCGGTTGATGATCCGCAGGCGAGTCGGGTCCGAGAGCGCGCGAAAGCGGCGGGCGATCAGCTCGGCGTTGTCCTCGCTCAGCTCGATGGTCACGGCATCAGTGTACCGATCTACAACTGTACAGTTGTGCTATTGTACTCCTGCACTCGACCTTCCGACCCAGCGAGGCTCGATCACCAGGACGCGCATGCCCTGAAGCTTCCCGAATCAGATGAGAGCCCGATGAGAGACCCGCACCGGCGGCTCGGCCCTACTTGCGCTTCTTCTTCTTGGTCGCGCAGCGGCTGGAGCCGTCGGGGTGGGGGACGCCGGCCTGGCAGAGGTAGGCATCGAGGTTGCGCGGGCTGGTGGTCATGATCCCGTCGGCGCCCAGCTCGAGAATGTCCTCGTAGCCCGGGAAGGTCTCGTCGTAGGCGCTGTTGGTCCAGACGTGGACGGCGTAGCCCTGGCTCTGCACGTCGAAGGAAGGCGAGAGCAGCAGCTTCGCCGCGTGCAGGCCGCCGTAGATCGGCGGCACCTGGAAGGCGACCCCGTCGGGGTGGAGCGGCTGCCCGGCCGCGAAGAACAGCGTCGCGTCGACGCTCGGCGCCCTGTGGACCTGCGGGGCCTGGGCGGTGAAGCCGACCATCGGCGCCTGCGCGAAGGAGTCGACGATGATGTCGTCTCCTTCGCGCAGGCCCAGGTTCTCGAGCGAGGCGCACCTGCGCCGCTTGCCGCCGTGCCTGCGGGCCCGCTTGTTCTTCGCCACGCAGCGCTTGCGCTTGCGCTTCTGCTTCGCGGTCGGCAGCTTCTCGGTCCCGTTCAGCAGCGCCGCCAGCGCCGCGGTCGTGGGCTCGGTCAGGTCGAGGTCATCGCAGAGCTGGCGCGGGCCGCTGCCGTCGGCGGTGCCGCAGTCGTCGGGATAGGGGTTCGCCGGGTCCTGGCTCTTCGGCATCTTGATCTCGATGTTGATCGGCGTGTGGGGGAAAGGCGGCGAGCACCTCGGCCAGCGTCGGGATGCGGAAGTCGGCGGCGGAGTAGCCGGCGGGCGTCGGCTTCTGGCCGGTGGCGATTCCGCGGAGGGGATAGGCCGAGGCGGGCTGGCCGTAGTCGTGGGAGTAGGTGTCGGGGCGGAACCAATAGGCGGCGTCGAGCGCCTGCGCCTCGGCCAGGGTCATGTCGCGGATCTGCGAGCCGGCGCGGGTGGGCTCGGTGCTCGAGTCCGGCCCGGGGCAGTGGGTGTCGGTGCAGGCCGTGCTGCGGAAGGTGTCGTCGTGGATCACGACCAGGTGCCCGTCGCTGGTCAGGTGCACGTCCAGCTCCAGCATGTCGGCGCCGCCCTCGCTTACGGCCGATTTGAAGGCGTGGAGCGTGTTCGAGGGCGCCTCGTCCTCGCCGCCCTGATGGGCGCTGTTGAGAAAGCGCTCGCCGAGCCAAGGGTTGGGAAAGACCTGAACTGCGCTCGCGCCGGCGGCGAAGAAGGCGCTCGCGATCGCGGCGACGCAGATGGCGACTGGATCCCGGCCCGTACCGGCGGGAGACTAGCCGCATCTCGCGCACCGCGAGCGGCGAGGATCGGGGTGACCGGATGATCTGATAGGTTCTGGTGGTCGTGGGGGAGCAACGGTCTAGCAAACTCGTCCTCGCGGCGATGATCTTCGCGGTCGCGATGACTTTCATCGACATGACGATCGTCGCGATCGCGGCGCCGGAGCTGCAGCACGATCTGGAGTTGTCTTCGACCGGGCTGCAGTGGGTGATCAACGGCTACCTGCTGGCGCTCTCGGCGCTGTTCGCGCTCGGCGGCCGCCTCGCCGACGTGATGGGCCACCGCACGATGGTCGTGATCGGGGTGGTCGTGTTCGCCGTCAGCTCCGCCCTCTGCGGCGCCACCCCTGAGGGGCAGTTCGCGGAGGCCTGGATCGTCACCTTCCGGGTGCTCGAGGGCGCCGGCGCCGCGCTGATGTTCCCGGCCGCTCTCGCGATCATCCTCGCCGCCTTCCCGCTGCGCAAGCGCGGCCAGGCGATGGGGATCTTCTTCGGCATCGCCGGCGGCCTCACCGCGGTCGGGCCGATAGCCGGCGGCTACCTGAGCGAGTGGACCTGGCGCGCGATCTTCTGGGTCAACATCCCCGTCGCGATCACCGCGCTGGTCCTGATCTACATCTCGAAGCCCGCGCAGAGCAAGGCCCCGGCGCCGATCGACTACCGGGGCGCGATGCTAATCACAGGCGGCATGGCGCTCGCCGTGCTGGGTCTGCAGCAGGCGAGCACCTGGGGCTGGGACAGCCCGGCCACCTGGGGCTCGATCGTCGCCGGGCTCGCCTTCCTCGGCGCCTTCGTGCGCTTCGAGCGCCGGGTCGAGAGCCCGCTGATCAACCTGGACATCTTCAGGGATCGAGGCTTCAGCGCGGAGAACGCGGTCCTGTTCATAGCGATGATCCCCTTCATCCCGATGTTCTTCTTCGCCAGCATGTACGCGCAGATCGGGCTGGGGGATGGATCGAGCGAGTCGGGGTTATACCTGATGATCTTCTTCGGCGGCTTCGCCGTCGCGACCCAGATCGGCGGCCGAATCCTCGACAGGCGGGGCGCCAGACTCGCGGTCGTGCCGGGGGCGATCCTCGCGGCCGTCGGCTTCTACCTTTGGGGGCAGGCCTTACCCAACCTCGACCTGAGCGACCAGTGGAAGTGGATAGTGATGGTCGGCGCCGGGATGGGGCTGATCATCAGTCCCGCCAACACCGACGCGATCAACCGGGCTCCGGCCAACGCCTACGGCGAGGCAACGGGCATCACCCAGACGGTGCGCAACTTCGGCTCCAGCCTCGGCATGGCCGTGCTGGGGACGATCCTGATCCACCAGAACAAGCGTCACATCGAGGACTCGCTGGACGGGTTCGGGATCCCAAAGGCAGAGGCGGACTCGATCGCCGACTCGATGTCGGAGTCGAGCGGGGGGGACTCCACCCACTTCGCCAGCGAGACCGGCAAGGAGTCGAAGGAGATCTTCGATTCGATCCAGCTCGACTTCGCCCAGGCGATGGAGATCGTGTTCTACGGAATGGCGGTCGCGATGGCGATCGCCTTCGTGGTCGCGCTGGTGACGATGCCGCGGGGGCTGGTCCAGCCCCCCGGCACCGAGTAGCTCTACTTCTTCAGCTTGCCGGCGTCGACCAGCGACTTGCGCGCCTTGCGCACGTGCCCGGTCGAGCAGTTCGCCCGCTTGGCGATGACGACGTCCGACTCGTCCGGCGTGCGGAGCAGCTCGAACTCCATCAGCGCCTCGCGGCGGGAGGCCCAGCCGTCGGCCCCCTGGCCGGAGGCGGCCATGTCCATCACGCGCTCGCGCTGGCAGCGCAGACAGACCCACCGCTTGCTCTTCTTGATCCAGCCGTCGGGCTGGTGGGGGGCGCGGTCGGCGGCGAAGCTGACGCTGACGTTGCAGTCCGAGCAGCGCCAGCTGCGCGAACGGGGCGCCTCGAGCGGCGCGACATCGTTGGCGGTTGCAATTGCCTCGGGCATGGCGTTGGTTGACCTCCGCGGTTGAAAGGCGGCCCCTGTTTCGGTTTCGTGGGCGCCGCCGATTGACGAAGCGTTCGCGAAGGTGCCGTTCAAGCGGTTGACTCGCGAAACACTGCTGCTCTGCCGACGTCCCTGGACCCCGGCGGTTACGGCTAATAACCCTATCAGGCCGCGCGGCTGGACGCATTTTTCCCTGCTCAGGGCGTTATTGCGAGCTTGTGACACGCTTGTGCGGTGAGCGCGGAGCTGGAGATGATGGAGCTGGTGCCCGAGCCGGCGTCGGGGCGGGTGTTCGAGGGGGCGATCCAGCCCGGCGTCGCCGACGTCACCGGCGGCGGCCGCGCGCGCCTCGACGCGATCGCGCGCTGGTTGCAGGAGATCGCCCGTCAGGACCTGGAGGACGCCCGCTTCCAGGGCCGCGGGGTCTGGATCGTGAGGCGGACGCGGATCAGGGTCGAGTCGTTCCCGCACTACGACGACCGGCTCAGCCTCCGCACCTTCTGCAGCGGCATCGGCCGCTTCTCGGCCGAGCGCCGGACCGTGATCGAGGGCGAGGGGGCCCGGGTGGACACCGTCAGCCGCTGGATCTGCCTCGATCCGCAGGGCGGGCGCCCCCAGCGATTCGACGACGACTTCAAGCGGGCCTACGCCGAGACCGCCGCGGGGCGCGACGCGAACGTGCGGGTGCGTCATCCCGGCCCGCCCGAGGGCGCCGCGGCGAGCGCCGAGCCGTGGGAGTTCCGGGCCACCGACCTCGACATCGCCGGCCACGTCAACAACTCGCACTACTGGGGGCCGCTCGAGCAGGCCTTCCTCGCCGGGGGTGAGCCCGCCGGCTTCGACGGCGAGGTCGAGCACCGCGAGCCGGCCCTGCCTGGGCAGGCCGTGCTGCTGCGCGACGGGCCGTGGGCCTGGATCACCTCCACCAAGGGCGAGGTGCACGCCTCCGCCTTCTCCGGCGCCTGAGGGCGAAGTGAGCAAGAGCGGCCCGGGGGCGGACGGAGCGAGGATCGGCTCCGCGCGCGGATGGAGCGAGCTTGGCTGGCCGGCTGGCCAAACCGGCGCCGAGGCGCTAGTCTGCCGCTCGGCAGGGAACAGGCTTCAGGCAAAAGGACCAGGAGGAGTCGGGGATGGAACGCAGCAGCCGGATCGCAATCGCCTTCGCGCTCGTGGGAGCGCTGGCGCTCGGCCTCGCGGGGCCCGCCGCCGCGCGCGGGGCCAGGGTCCCCGTGCAGACCCCAGCCGCCCCCGGCCCGGACGAGTTCAACCGGGTCTGGGTCGACAAGTACGGCCCCAAGAACGGCAAGCGCGTGCTGGTGCTGATCCCCGGCACGATCGGCAGCTCCGGCGACTTCACGCTCGCGGCCAAGTACCTGGTGAAGCAGGTCAAAGGCCTGCAGGTGTGGGCGATCGACCGCCGCTCCAACGCGCTCGAGGACACGACCGTGTTCGCCCAGACCCTGCGCGGCGAGAAGAGCCTGCAGGAGATGTTCGACTACTACCTGACCCAAATCCTGACCCCCGGCGGCTATGAGCTCGTCGAAGGTGCCTCGCATCCCTACGCCCGCCAGTGGGGGATGGCCACTGCGCTCAACGACACCCGCGCCGTGGTGCAGAGGGCGCGCGGCAAGGGCGCGCGCAAGGTGATCTTGGGCGGCCACTCGCTGGGCGCCTCGCTCGCCTACGCCTACGCGGCCTGGGACTTCAACGGCCGCCCCGGCTACAAGGACCTCGCTGGCATCGTCGCGATCGACGGCGGCCTGCTCGGCAGCTTCGACTCCACCGACACGCTCCAGCAGGCGCAAGACCAGATCACCCAACTGAACGCCTCCACCCCGTTTGCCGATCTGCTCGACCTCGGCGTGCCGGAAGCGACCGGGCTCTTCGCGGAGGTCGGCGGCATCTACGCCCGGCTGGCGCCGGACGCGCCGGCGACCACGCTGCAGGGGTCCCCGCTGCTGCCGGCGCAGTTCAACCCGCAGTTTTCGGTCACAAACGAGGGCCTGCTCGGCTTCGCCTTCGACCGCGACACCTCGCCGGCGAGCCTGGCTCTGATCCAGGTCAACGGTGGCTGGCTCGCTGCCTCCGGAGACCCGAGGTCGTGGGTTGACGACGGCGTCACGCCGATCGCTCGCGTGGCTCGCACGTTCGGCCAGGAGCCCGCCAACGGGGTCGAGTGGTTCTTCCCCATACGGCTCTCGATCGACACCAACGCGGCGAGCGCGATGAAGCCGACCTCCGCGGCCAACTTCCTCGGCTTGCGCCTGCTGCACACCGACAAGATCGACGACCCGCTGTACGCGATCCAGACTGATCTGACGGACGGACGCGTGCTGCAGGGGGCGCGCAACCTGATCGCGCGCTCGAGGACCACCCGCAAGGAGTCCACCCTCGTCAACGCCGACCCGATCAACTCCCACTTCGACCCGCTGATCGCGGCGCCGAAGTCGAACCGCTTCTACAAGACGGTTGACGACTTCCTGCGCGAGGCGTTCTCAGCCGGCAAGGGCAAGGGCCGGGGCAAGAAGAGGTAGTGCCCTCGCCCGACCCGGAGCGCGTCAGCGTCGAGGTCTCCGACGGCGTCGCCGACGTCCGCCTGACCCGCGCCGGCAAGCACAACGGGCTCGACTGGGCGATGTTCGGGGCGCTGAACGCCGCGATCGACGAGGTCGGGGCCGACGATGAGGCGCGCGTCGCGGTCCTCTCCGGGGAAGGCCCCAGCTTCTGCGCGGGGCTCGACTTCAAGGCGTTCATGACCGAGGGCGGTGACGGCGAGGCCGGCTTCGCCCGCCGCGACGGCGAGCCCGAGAACTTCGCCCAGCGCTCCGCCCACGGCTGGCGCTCGCTGCCGGTGCCGGTGATCGCCGCCCTGCACGGCAACGCGCTCGGCGGCGGCCTGCAGCTGGCGCTCGCGGCCGACGTCCGCATCGCGGCGCCGGGGACGCGGATGTCGGTGATGGAGGTCCGCTACGGCCTGATTCCGGACATGGGCCTGAGCCAGACCCTTCCCGGCCTGGTCCGCGACGACGTCGCCCGCGAGCTCACCTACACCGGCCGCGTGCTCGAGGCCGAGGAGGCGCTGGCGCTGGGCCTGGTCACCAGGGTCAGCGATGACCCGCGAGCGGAGGCGATGGAGCTGGCGGCGCAGATCGCCGCCAGGTCCCCGGAGGCGATCCGCTCGGCGAAGCGGCTGCTGAACGAGGCCTCGCGCGCGGACGCAGCCCCGGGTCTGGCGCTGGAGGAGGAGCTGCAGAGGGCGCTGCTCGGCTCGCCCGCGCAGCTCGCCGCCGTCGCCGAGGCGTTCGGCGCCCCGGCTTCCTAGCCGGGACCGGCGGGGCGCTCAGGCGGCGACGCCGGCTCGCGCGGAATCGGCCGCGTGGGCGTGCTCGGCGATCGCGTCAACCAGCTGCGGCCAGGCGCCGCGGGGGAGGTCATGGCCCATGCCCTCGATCATCAGCAGGCGCGCGCCGGGGATCGCCTCGGCGGTCGCCCTGCCTCCCGATGGGCGCACGAGCCGGTCCACGGTGCCGTGGATCACGAGCGTCGGGGCCTCGATCTGGCGCAGACTGTCGGTGCGGTCCCCCGAGGCGACGATCGCTCCGAGCTGACGGGCGCCGCCGGCGACGCTGTGGCCGCGGTCGAAGCTGCGCTCGGCGTACTCGCGAATGTGCTCGGAGTTGTTCTCGAAGCCGGTCGAGCCGACCACCCCGAAGACCTCGGTCGCGCGGCGGACGAAGCCGGCCCGGTCGACGGGCGGCGGCTTCAGCAGGTAGCGGTAGACGCTCGGCGCCGGCTGGCCCTTCCAGCGGTTTCCTGTCGTGGACATGATCGAGACGAGCGAGCGCACCAGCTCGGGGTGCTCCGCCGCCAGCATCTGGCCGATCATGCCGCCCATCGAAGCGCCGACCACGTGGGCGGGGGCGAGGTCGAGCTCGCGCAGCAGCCCGGCCGCGTCCTCGGCCATGTCAGAGAGCGTGTACTGCTGGGGGACGACCTTGCGCCGCAGCAACTGAACCATCGAGGGAGGCCTGAAGCCCATGTGGGTGGAGCGCCCGATGTCGCGGTTGTCGAAGCGGACGACGTGGAAACCGCGGTCCGCCAATTGCTCGCAGAGGTCCTCGTGCCAGGCGATCATCTGGGTCGCCAGGCCCATCACCAGCAGCATCGTCGGGTCGGAGGGGTCGCCGAAGTCGTCGTAGCAGAGGCTGATCCCGCGTCCCGCATCGCAGAAGCGCTCTTCCATTACGGCGATCGTAGCGCCGCCCCCGGGCGGGCACGAGAGAGCCCTCCGCACGCCATCGGCGCCCGGCCTCCTGCCTCCGCAAGACGGCTTGCAGAAAGTGTTAAGGGTCGCTGACATTTAGGGACGACTGTGTAGCCTGGCCCCTCGTGCGCCGGCTCGCCCTGCCCATCCTGGTCCTGCTCGCCCTGAGCGCGTTCGCCGCCGCGAGCGCGATCGCGCAGGACGCGACCGACGAGCTCGAGGGCAAGCTCGACGAGCTCGAGTCGAACATCGACCAGCAGGGGGGCCTGCAGGCCTCGATCGACGCTCAGAACGCCGAGATCAACGACCTGATCGCGCGCGAGTCGACCCTGCGGCGCGAGGTCTCCGCAGTGCAGGCGGAGCTCGACCAGCGCCAGGCCGACCTGGAGCGGGCGAATCGCGAGCTCAACGCCGAGAAGGCACACCTGGCGAGGATCCGCGAGCGCCTGCACCGTGCGATCGCCGCTCTGGAGGAGCTGCTCGTCGGCATCTACAAGAACGGCAGCATCGACACCCTCAGCATCGTGCTCGAGTCCGCCAGCTTCGACGACCTGCTCGCCGAGGCCACCTACCTGGAGCGGATGCAGGACTACGACGAGGCCGTGGTCGAGCGAGTCAGCGGACTCCGGGTCGAGATCCAGGCGTCAGTCGAGCGCCTCGGCCAGGTGCAGGAGCGGATCAAGGTGGCCCGCGACGAGATCGCCGCACGGCGCTCGAAGCTGGCCGAGGCCGAGGCCTCGCTCGAGGCCGAGCACTCCCGCCTGGTCGCCGCCCGCAGCGAGCGCCAGGCCTCGCTGGAGGCGCTGCAGGCACGTGAGTCCGACCTCGAGGAGGAGCTCGGGACCTCGATTCCCGGCCCCGGCGAGCGCGCCAGCCTGGTCGGCCAGACCGCGGTCGCCCCGCCCAACGCTCCGCTCGTGGTCAATGCCGTGATCCAGGCCGCGAACGAGATCTCCGACACGCCCTACATCTGGGGCGGCGGGCACGGGTCCTTCGAGGACTCGGGCTATGACTGCTCGGGCGCCGTCAGCTACGCCCTGCACGGCGGCGGCCTGCTCTCGAGCCCGCTCGACTCGGGCGGCCTCACCGCCTGGGGCTCACCGGGCGCCGGCAACTGGATCAGCGTCTATGCCAACTTCGGCCACGCCTACATGGTCGTCGCCGGCCTGCGCTTCGACACCGGTGGCACGGGCGGCGGCAACGGACCCCGCTGGTCGACCGTGATGCGCGAGACATCGGGGTTCGTGCCCCGGCATCCCTCGGGCTTCTAACCCGGGGGGTCGTCAGCCGCCCTATCTGGAGCGGCTGCTTGCAGCCGCGACTGATACCGGCGGCCGCCACGACCCGACTGATGGCGAAGCCGTCAACCGTGCCGCAGAAGCCGGCGCACCGCCCCCATCAGCTCCTCGGTGCGCTCCTCCTGCTTCGCCGCATCGCCGCCGATCACGCAGTGCTGGGTGTGCTCGGCGAGCAGCTCGAGCGCGACCTTGTCGAGGGCGGCGTCGATCGCCGTGATCTGGGTGACGACGTCGATGCAGTAGCGGTCCTCCTCGACCATACGCTGCACGCCCCGCACCTGCCCCTCGATCCGGCGCAGGCGCTTCAGCACCGCCTCCTTGTCGGCGGAGTAGCCGCGCTCGGCCGGCTCCGCGCTCGTCTCGGTTGCCATCCGCTCTCCTCTCTCAGGCCTCTGGGGCCGGGGTCGGGTCGCGCTCGGTGTCGAAGCGACGCAGCCGCAGCGAGTTGGTGACCACGAAGATGCTGGACAGCGCCATCGCCGCCCCGGCCAGCACCGGGTTGAGGAAGCCCGCAGCCGCGAGCGGGATCGCGGCGACGTTGTAGGCGAAGGCCCAGAAGAGGTTGCCCCGGATCGTGCCCAGGGTGCGGCGCGAGAGCCGGATCGCGTCGGCGGCGGCCCGCAGGTCGCCCGAGACCAGGGTCAGGTCCGAGGCCTCGATCGCGACGTCGGTGCCGGTCCCGATCGCGAGGCCCAGGTCGGCCTGGGCCAGGGCGGGGGCGTCGTTGACGCCGTCCCCGACCATCGCCACCACCCGGCCCTCGGACTGCAGCCGCTCCACGACCTCGGTCTTCTCGGCCGGCAGCACCTCGGCGATCACCTCGTCGATCCCGACCGCCTCCGCAATGGCCTCGGCGGTGGCGCGGTTGTCGCCGGTCAGCAGAACGGGGCGCAGGCCGAGCTCGCGCAGGCGGCGCACCGCCTCGGGCGAGGTCGGCTTGACCGCGTCGGCGACGGCGAACAGGGCGCGCACACGGCCCTGCCAGCCGGCCGCGAGGACGGTCCCGCCCGCGGCCTCGGCTCCCTCGCGCGCGCGGGCCAGCTCGGGCGGAAGCTCCATCCCCCGCTCGGCCATCAGGCCGACCCGGCCGACCACGAGCTCGCGGCCCTCGACGCCGCCCTCGACCCCCAGGCCCTCGAGGTTGCGGAAGCCCTCGGCGGCGGGCAGGGAGGAGCCGCCGCCGCGTGCGGCCCCGGCGATCGCGCGGGCGATCGGGTGCTCGGAGGCGTCCTCGAGCGCCCCGGCCAGGCGCAGCGCCTGCCCGGGGGACTCGCCGGAGGCGACGAAGCTGTCCTGCAGCGTCATCGTCCCGGTCGTGACCGTGCCGGTCTTGTCGAGCACGATCGTGTCAACGCGGCGGGTGGACTCGAGCACCTCGGGCCCCTTGATCAGCAGCCCGAGCTGGGCGCCGCGGCCGGTGCCGACCAGCAGGGCCGTGGGGGTGGCGAGGCCGAGCGCGCAGGGGCAGGCGATGATCAGCACCGCGACCGCGGCGGTGATCGCGTAGTCGCTGCCGGCCCCCTCGAGCAGCCAGAAGGCGAGCGTCGCCAGCGAGATCAGGATCACGATCGGGACGAAGATCGCCGAGATGCGGTCGGCGAGGCGCTGCACCGGGGCCTTGCCGGTCTGCGCCTCGGTCACCAGCCGCCCGATCTGGGCCAGCGCGGTGTCGGATCCGACCCGCCGCGCCTCGACCACCAGGCGTCCGCCGGCGTTGACGGTGGCGCCGGTGACGGCGTCGCCCGGCCCCACCTCGACGGGCACGGACTCGCCGGTGAGCAGCGACTCGTCCATCGCCGAGCGCCCCTCGACGACGACGCCGTCGGTGGCGACCCTCTCGCCCGGGCGGACGATGAAGCGCCGGCCGACGGACAGCTCCGCGATCGGGATCCGGCGCTCGACGCCGTCCTCGAGCACGGCGACGTCCTTGGCCCCGAGCTCCAGCAGGGCGCGCAGCGCCGAGCCCGCGCGGCGCTTGGCCCGTCCCTCGAAGTAGCGCCCGGCGAGGATGAAGGTGGTGACGATCGCGGCGACCTCGAAGTAGATCTCGGTGCCGCCGCCCTCCTCGGGAATCAGGCGGAACTCCATCGTCATCCCGATATCGCCGGCGCCCAGGAAGACGAGCGCGACCAGCGACCAGGCCCACGCCGCCAGCGTCCCCAGCGAGATCAGCGAGTCCATCGACAGCGCCCCGTGCTTCAGGTTCTGCCAGGCGACCCGGTGGAAGGGCAGGCCGCACCAGAGCACGACCGGCGTCGCCAGGACGAGGCTCACCCACTGCCAGTAGTCGAACTGCAGCGGGGGGATCATGGACATCAGCAGGATCGGGACCGAGAGCACCGCGGCGAGGACGACGCGGCGGCGCAGCGACTCGAGGTCCTCAGCACCGTGATCGTGCTCGCCCCCGCCGTGCTCCCCTGCTTCGCGGGACGGGATGCGGGCCGTGTAGCCGGCGGCCTCGACCGCGCCGGCCAGCTCCTCGTCCCCGACCTCGCCGGGGTCGAAGCTGACCGCGGCCCGTTCGGTCGCGAAGTTGACCGAGCACTCAACGACGCCCTCGAGCTCGGTGAGCTTGCGCTCGACCCGGCTCGCGCAGGAAGCGCATGTCATGCCCTCGATCGGGATCTGGATCTGCTCTGTCTCGGCCACGGCGCGGACTCTAGTATATACCCAGGGGGGGTATAGAGAACGATCCCGGATGGAGGAAGGGATCTATGCCGGCGCGAACAGGCTGACCCGGTCCCCGCGGCCTGAGCCCCCGCCTAGCGGAAGTTCATCTGGCTGACGACGCCCGTGTGGTCGGACGGGTACTGGCCGGCCGACGTCAGCGGCGAGTTCACCGCCCCGGTGCGCTTGGCGCTCTTCAGGGTCGCCCCGGGCTTCACCAGCACGTGGTCGATCTGGGTCGTCAGCTGTCCGCCGAGCAGATCGGGGCTGAAGCAGCAGGTCAAACCGGTCCCCCCGAGGTCCTGGAACCCGTTCGCGATGATCGTGTCGTAGGCGTACTTGGAGTCGCCCTGGGAGGTTCCGTCGGGCGCCGAGTTGAGGTCGCCGAGCAGCAGCACCGGCTGCTTGGAGTCCAGCGGCCCGTCGGGCGCCACCAGCTCGTCCGCCTGCGCGTCGCGCGGCGTGGACAGGAACGCCTCCAGGTGCGTGTTGACGACGTGCAGCTTGGTCCCGTGCACCTTCACGTTCGCCTCCACGTAGCCGCGCAGAACCTTGAGGCTGCCGAGCGCGCCGCCCGCCAGCGGCACGTTCAGGGCCGCGGCGAAGTTGACGGCTTGGGCCCCGCCGGCATTGATCCCGCGATGCTTGCGCACCAGCAGGATGTCGTGGTCGACGAGCCGCACGTCGAACCCGAGGTCGGTGGGCACCTCGACGTCGGTGTTCTGCACCCGCACCACGGTCCGGTAGGGCAGGTTCCGCTTCTTCAGCTGCTTCTTCAGGATCTGCTCAAAGTCGAACACGACCTCGTCGGCGGGGGCGGGATCGTCGAGCGTGCCGCGATACAGGGTCTCCACCTCCTGCAAGCCGATGATCTGCGGCCGCCGCTTCTTGATCAGCTTCGCCTGGATCTTCAGCCGGGCCCGCGGATCCGACGCGACGATGTTCTCGTAGATGTTCCCCGCCTCGACCCTGAGCGTGGGGATGTCGGGGGCCAGCACGGCCTTGGTCAGGTCGGAGCCGAGGTACAGGTTCAGGGTCTGCGCCCGCACTTTGCCATTCTTCGCCGCGGCGGCCGTGGGAACGACGAGCACCGCCGCGATCGCCGCAAGCACGGCCACCGTCCGCATGCCGCTTCTCCGCCCCATCGGATGAAGCATATCCGATTTCGGCCGCCGATCGCTTCTCGAACGCCCGCACGAGCTCCACGATCTGGTCCGGGGCCTTCTCCGGGCTGCCGGCGTCGAACGGCGGATCGGGGTCGTATTCGATCCCGAGCTGGATCGCCTGCGCCACCTCGGGGCCGGCGATCCGCGCCGCCAGCGTCAGCGCCATGTCGAGTCCGGAGGAGACGCCCGCGGCGGTGACGATCTTCCCGTCCACGACCACGCGCTCGCTCACGGGGGTGGCGCCCGGCGAGGGCCCGCACTCCGTTGCAACGCATCCGCTTGCTCATCCTCGCGCCCCCATCTCTCCCGCTCGGCCTGGCTCTTGCGCCCGGTTGACTGCCGGTCAGAGCATCAATCGGCCGTCATCACCCCGCCCAGAAGGCCCGGTATACCGGCCGGGGGCACCGGTCGGCTGAAGTGGAAGCCCTGGGCATGGCTGCAGCCGAGCTCCCGGACCGCCTCGAGCTGGTCGGGGGCCTCGATCCCCTCGGCGCAGACGTCGAGCCCCAGCGCGCCGGCCATCTCGGTCACGGCCCTCACGATCGCGGCGTCGCTGGAGCCGGGCGCAAGGTCCTCGACGAAGGCGCGGTCGAGCTTGAAGCCCGAGAGCGGCAGCCTGCGCAGGTAGCCGAGCGAGGAGAAGCCGGTGCCGAAGTCGTCCAAGACGAGGCGCACGCCCAGGTTCCGCAGCGCGGGCAGCCTTCGAAGCGTGTCGTCGGAATCCTCGAACAGCGTCGTCTCGGTCAGCTCCAGGCGCAGGGTGAAGGGGTCGATGCCGCTGAGCTCGATCGCGGACTCGATCGAGCGCAGCAGCTGGGGATCGGCAAGCTCACGAGCCGAGAGGTTGACGGCGATCCCGACCGGAGCGCTGTCGGGGTTGGCCTGTTGCCAGGCCGCGGCCTCGCGGCAGGCCTGCTCCAGCACCCAGCGCCCGATCGGCAGGATCAGGCTCGACTCCTCGGCAAGGGAGATGAACGCCGCGGGGCCTATCAGGCCGCGCACCGGGTGGCGCCAGCGCAGCAGCGCCTCCAGCATCGTCACCGAGCCGTCGCCGAGCGAGACGATCGGCTGGTAGTGGAGCTCCAGCTCGCCGCGCTGCAGCGCCTTGCGCAGGTCGTTCTCGGTCTGCATCTGGTCGATCACGCGCGAGCGCATCGCCTCGTCGAAGATCTCGTAGCCTCCGCGCCCGCGCTCCTTGGCCTGGTAGAGGGCGGCGTCGGCGTCGCGCATCAGCGCCCCGGGGGTCTCGCCGCCGGCGCCGATCGAGATGCCGATGCTGGCGCTGACGAAGTGCTGCCGCCGGCGCAGCACGAACGGCTGGCAAAGCCCGGCGGCGATGCGCTCGGCGACGCGGATCGCGTCGTGCTCGCTGGCGATGTCCTCGGCGAGCACGGCGAACTCGTCGCCTCCGAAGCGCGCCACGGTGTCGCTGGGGCGGACGGCCTGCTCGATCCGCGGCGCCACGGCCGCCAGCAGCTCGTCGCCCGCGGCGTGTCCGAGGCTGTCGTTGACGAGCTTGAACTGGTCGAGGTCGAGGAAGAGGACGGCGACGGAGGCCCGGCGCCGGCGCGCCTGGGCCAGCGCGTGCCCGAGACGATCGAGGAAGAGGCTGCGGTTGGGCAGCGCCGTCAGCGGGTCCTGCAGGGCCTCGTGGCGGTTGCGCTCCTCGACGACGCGCCGCTCGATCGCGTTGGCGAGAATGTTGGCGATCGCCTGCAGGAAGCTGACGTCCTCGGCGGTGAACTCGCGCAGATTCAGGGACTGCACCACGAAGACGCCGTACGGGCCCCCTTTCCCCTTGATCGGCATCATCGCCCCGCTGCGGGTCGGCAGCCCCAGCTCGGTCAGGAACGGGGTGCGCTCGAAGCGGTCCTCCGTTTCCCAGTCGACGACGATCGTGGGCGAGCCGGTCGCCAGCGTGTAGCCGGATTGCGAGCCGCTGTCGCCCGGCAGCGTCGCTTTGCCGACCGCCTCGGGCGGCAGCCCGACCGCGGCCGAGATCAGCAGCCCCCCGCGCTCCGGCATCAGCTTCAGCACCCCCGCGATCTCCACGGACAGGGTGCGCGAGACCAGGCGCACGGCCTCGGCCTGGAGGGCGTCGGTGTCAGCCCCGCCCAGGGCCAGCTGGCCGAAGCTCGCGACCTCGCGCTGTTGCTGGGCCTGGACCCGGCTGGTCGACTCGCTCGCGCGCAGCGCTTCGGCGATCCGCGCCAGCTCGCGGCGGCGGTCGGACTGGGTCTTCGACCCCCAGAAGCTGATCAGCGTGATGCAGAGCATCGCGAACGCCCCCAGGCCGCTGTAAGGGATGCCGCCGCCGACGCCGAACGCAAGCCAGCCGAACACGACCAGGGTCGAGGCGGCGACGAGGACCGTCTCGCGCAGAGGAAAGGAGAGGGCCGCGAACAGCAGCGGCAGCACCAGCAAGAGCGAGAATGGACTCTTGGAGCCGCAGTCGAGAGCCGCCGCGGCGCCGATGAAGGCGATGTCGGCCAGCGACCAGGAGACGAAGACCAGCTCGCGGCGCCGGCTCTCCACGATCCGCTCCCACGGCAGCAGCCGAATCATCGGGGCGCTGACGAGGGCGGCGACGGCGATGGCCAGGATCCAGCCCCTGTTGGGCTGATCCCAGGTGGCGAGGCCGTAGACGCCGGCTCCGATCGCCACGAATGCGGTCAGCCAGATGCCGAGCGGCACCGTGGCGAGGCGTACCCGTTGGTCGCTCAGGATTCGTCCCTCGGTGGCTCCGCTATAGCTTCCCCGTTTGCCGGAACACGGACGTCGGCCGTTCTGGAGGATGATCGGCACCGCGGTCGCCGGGCATTAGCGAGAGGATACGGGGAACCGGGGAAGAGAGCAAAGGAGACGATGTACGAAAAGCAGGATGTGGAGGCGCTGGAGCGCCAGTTCAACGCCGCCATGGAGGAGGCCGACACGGGGACCTCGCTGGAGGCGATCCGCCGCGTCTACGACGAGTTCGACAGCGGCGACGCCGACGCCGTGGCCGCCATCCTGCATCCCGAGTTCCAGGTACAGGTGAAGGCGATCTTCCTGGACGGGAAGAGCTACAAGGGAGCGCGCGGCTTCATCAACTGGCGCCGCGAGATGGAGAAGCTGTTCGAGCAGGAGCGCTTCCTGCCCGTCGGCATCCGCATGGCCGGCAGCGACCGCTGGGTGGTGCTGGGCCGCCTGCACATCAAAGGGGAGGAGGGTGGCGTCGAGCTCGACGTGCCGCTCGCCCACGTGCTCGAGCAGCGCGACAAGAAGGTCGCCCGGCTGACCGTCTACTCGGACATCTCCGAGGCGATGGAGTCGGTCGGGCTCTACGCCTGAGCGCGAACGGGGCCCGCACGCACGCGGGCCCCGCTCGTCGTGGGGGGACGCTCAGGCGTCCCGGTTGATCGCCGCCCCCTCGCCGGAGGCCCAGGGCGGGGGCCCGCAGGGATGCGGGCCGATGCCGCGGGCGCCCTCGGGGAGCTTGTCCTCGCAGGCCTCGAGCGCCTTCTCCATCTCGGCGCGCTCGGCCTCGCTGGGCGGCTCCGGCGGCGCCGGGCGCTCGCCCTGCCCGCC
>VGBV01000007.1 GCA_016870325.1 Actinomycetota bacterium | reverse complement strand
CGCTGTAGAGCGCATCGCGCCCGGCGTCGTCGAGCGTCGCCATCGTCAGCCGATAGCGCTCGGGCGGCGCCATTCCCAGTAGCCGCGCCAGCCGCGTCGCGCGGTTGACTGTGCGCAGGGGATCCCCGCGCAGGCGGCGACGGCGGCCGGCCGCGGCGATCGCCGCTCGCATCGGGCCGGGCAGCCGCCGGGCAAGGCGCTCGGTTCGCAGCCCTGCGACGTAGCGCTCGTAGCCGGCGAAGCTCTCGTCGCCCCCGTCCCCGTTGAGGGCGACGGTGACCTCCCGCCTGGTCAGCTCGGAGACCTGGAAGCTCGGGACCGACGAGGAGTCGGCGAAGGGCTCGCCGTAGTGCCGCACGATCCTGGGGATCAGCGAGACGGCGTCCGGCTCGACCACGAGCTCGTGGTGGTCCGTGCCGAAGCGGTCGGCGATCAATCGCGCGTTCGGCAGCTCGCTGAAGCGCTCCTCGCGAAATCCGATCGAGAACGTCTTCACGGGCTCGCTCGAGGCCTCGGCCATCGCAGCGACCACGACCGAGGAGTCGATGCCCCCCGAGAGGAAGACCCCGAGCGGGACGTCGGCGATCATTCGCCGCCTGACCGCTGCGCGGATCAGCTCGCGGATGCGCTCATGCACCTCGCTGGGGTCCGGCGAGGCGAGCTTGTCGGCGTAGCCGAGCCGCCAGTAGCGCTCGATCGTGACCCTGCCGTCCTCCCAGACCAGTGTCGAGCCGGGGCGCAGCTTGCGCACCGCTGCGAAGGCCGCCATCGGAGCCGGGACGTACTCGTAGCTGAGGTAGGAATCGAGCGCCCCGGCGTCGAGGTCGCGTGAAATCTCAGGGTCCTGCATCAGGGCCCGGATCTCGGAGGCGAAGCTCAGCGCGCCGTCCCGCTTCGAGTAGAAGAGCGGCTTCTTGCCGATGCGGTCGCGTGAGACGACCAGTCGGCGGCGCCTCGAGTCCCAGAGCGCGAAAGCGAACATGCCGTGCAGCTCGCGCGCGAGCTCGGGCCCGTGCTCCTCGTAGAGGTGGGCGATCGGCTCGGTGTCACCGTTGGTCGCGAAGCGGTGCCCGCGCGCCTCGAGCCGAGCGCGCAGCTCGCGGTAGTTGTAGATCTCGCCGTTGAGCACGACCGAGACGCTGCGGTCCTCGTTGAAGACGGGCTGATCCCCGGTCTCGAGGTCGATCACGGCCAGGCGCTGGATCGCGATCCCCGCGCCGCCCTCGGCGTGGATCCCGCGCGAGTCGGGACCGCGATGCTCGAGCGCCGCGCACATGCGGGCCAGCAGCGCCGGCTCGGCCGGGCGGCCATCGCTGCGAACCTGACCGGCGATCCCGCACATCGGTGCCAAGCCTAGAGAGGGGATCCGCCGTTGCCGGCGGGAATCCGCCGCCGCCCCGATTAGCATCGCCGCCGATGTCGACGAACGCAAGATGGATGATCGGGTTGCTGCTCGCGCTCGTGATCGGGCTGGGCGTGGCGCTGGCGATCGTCGCCGGCGACGATGACGAGGGGGGCGGGGCGACCACCGCGACCCAGACGCAGACGGTCGCTCCGACGACGACCACCGAGACGGAGCCCACGACCACCGACTCCGGCGGCGTCAGCCCTCCCTAGCCGTCTAGCCAGGGGCCCCGATCAGGTTCCGCTCCCGCGGCCGAGCGCGGCTGCCGCGCGCTCGCGCAGCTGACGGGCGTCCTCGCCGGTCAACTCCCGAGTCGTGACCAAGACCAGCGCGTAGGCCGTCAGGGCAAGTAGGCCGCCGGCGATCATCTCGAGCACACTGAGCGTGCCCGTCCCGAAGGCGAACAGGACGGCTCCCATCGCGGTCGCCGCGAGGGCGGAGCGGGTGGAGCTCAGTGCCAGCGGCGCCAGCCGCAGATCGAGCACCCGTACGCAGATCATGAGGTGGCCGAACGCGTAGAACGCGACCGCGATGCTCGTGGCTATCGAGGCCCCCTTGATCCCGAGCTCGTTGATCAGCCAGAGGTCGAGCGCCGCGTTGATGAGGACGGTCGCGATCGCGAGGGGTATCCGGCGCCGGGCCTCGCCGAGATAGTTGACGCTCAGGGCCAGCAGCGGGGTGATGCCGCCGATCAGCACGTAGGGCGCGAGGAAGCGGAGCGGCTCGACCGAGGCTCCGTAGTCGGCGCCGAAGACGAGGTCGACGAGCGGCTCGGCCCAGACGACGATCGGCACGACGAGCGCGAACTGGATCAGGATCAGCAGCCGCAGCCCGCCCTGGAGAGCATCGGCGTTGGGCGGGTGATCCGGGTGACGCGCGAGCCGCGGCGCGATCCCGGCCGCCAGCGCCAGCGCCGGATACTGGGTGAAGATCAGAAGCTGCAGTGGCGCCGCGAAGAGGCCGGCGGCTGTGGTGCCGAGGATCGCGCCGATCATCAGTGTGTCGATCTCGGTGTAGAGCGCAAAGGCGCCCTCGACGATCAGCAACGCGCCGGCATATGCGGCGATCGGGCGGTAGCCCCAGCGCGCCCGGAGCCCGACGTGCATCCTGCCGGGCCTGATCAGGCGCGCCACCAGGACGACGCCGAGCAGGGCGCCGAACGCATAGCCGATCGCGCGTCCGCCGACTGCGCCGGTGACCCCCGCCCCGAGCAGGACGAGGGCGACGCTGGCACCGACCTCGACCGCGCTCTCCGAGAGGGCCAGTCTGAAGTGCAGCGAGTTTCGCCCCAGCGCATTGAAGGAGCCGGCGAACAGCGCCATCACGCTTTGGGCGAGCACCGCGAGGGAGACCAGTCGAAGCGGCCAGACGAGGTCCGGGTTGTCGTAGGCGTCCGCGATCGGAACCGCGAGCAGCGCGAGCAGCGCCGATACGAGCAGCGAGGCGGCGAGCTTGAGGCTGAGAGCGTCGCCGAGCACGTTGCCGACCTCCTGGTGGCGGCCTCGTCGCTCGGCGATGTAGCGCGCCGCGGACTGGGAGATGCCGAAGTCCGAGAACAGCACCACCAGCGAGCCGATGCTGGTCGCGAGCGCGAACACCCCGTAGCCGTCGGGCTCCAACTCGCGCACGAGGAAGATCGTGAGCGCGCCCGTGAACAGCGCCCCGGCGAGCTTCACGGCGAGGCCGAAGGCGGCGTTGCGCTCGATGCTGTCGGCCGGGTCCTCGGGGCCCGCGGGCGGGGGCCCTGATCCCGGCGCGGCGGGGTGGGGGCCGCCGCCGCTCACGGCCGCAGCACCTGCACGTTGTCGACGTCGACCGAGCAGCCCGCCGGCGCCGGGCAGGCGATGCGCTCGTCGTGGTAGATCCCGACGCGCAGGTGGGAGGGGACCGGGTCGCCCCGCTCGAGGCCGTCGCCCGGGTCCCCGGCCGTCTCGCGCTTGAGCGTGGCCACCGCGATCCGCGGCCCGCCCTCGCCCTCGTCGTCGCTGTCACCGTCGCCGTCGAGATCGACCCGGACCTCGACCCAGCCCTGCCCGGGGTCCTGTGAGTAGAGCGCCTCGATCCGGAAGCGCGTCCAGGCCCCCTTCTCGGCCGGCGCCCGCCAGACCACGCGGTCCACGATCGTCGGGCCGGGGTCGCTCGCGAACAGCAGCCACTGGCCCTGATAGGCCCCGAGCGAGATCACCGGGGTGCCGCCGCCGTTGTCGGCCGGCTGGGCCTGCTTCATCTGCAGCACCCCCTGCCAGTTCTTCGCCCCCAGCGGGAAGTCGTGGGGCAGCCGGAAGCTGGCGTAGGTCACGAGGCGCTCGCCCTCGCGGTAGAAGCTGACCGGCCCCCCGGCGTTGTTCAGGCCCAGCTCGCAGCGCTCGCCCCAGAGGTCGTCACCGTCGACCGCCGTCAGCCGCCGGAAGGCCGCATCGCCCTGCGGCGATCCGTCTCCCGCCGGGGCGGGGTCGCCTCCCGTGGCGATGCGGCGGTGGCGAGAGCGCTCGGCGCAGTCGAGCGCTCCCCAGAAAGGCAAGGGGTCGGCCATGCCGGCGGTGTCGGAGGCGAGCAGGCGCTGCGAGGAGTCGGGCAGGGCCTCGTCAGAATCGCCGCCGGCTCCGAGCGCCGCGGCGACGGCGACCGCCGCCGGCGCGATGGCGAGCAGGCCCCAGGCCCTCGTCCGCCGCCGCCGTTTAGGCCCCGGCGTGCGTTGATCCGCGCTCGAGTTCGCGCCCGCATCCATCAGGGCGCCGCGACCGGGGCCCCGTGCGCACTCACCTCGACGCCGTCCGGGGAGCGGATCTCGGCCCCCGCGACCTCGACGCGGTCGTGCGCGCGCAGCCGCTCCATCAGCTCTCCTGACCCGACCCAGCGGATCCCGGGCACGCCCGGAAGCCTGACCAGGTCGCGGCGCAGGGCGAGCCGCGCCAGGGCGCCCGCGTGGCGGAGGCCGCGGAGCCCGTCGAAGCGGGCATCCATGAGGCCGCCGTGGATGGTCACGTAGGGGGGGAGGCCGGCGGCCGCGAGCGCGGCCAGAGGGGCGTAGTCGAGGTCGTGGATGCCGTTGACGGTGGAGACGAGCGTCTCCCGGGCGTTCGGCCCGTCGACCAGCGGCCCAAAGCGGAACGGCAGCCAGGCCGGCAGCCCGATCTCGCCGAGCGCCTCCAGCGAGCCCGAGCTGTAGCCCCAGTTGGGGGCGATGAAGGTGCGCGGCCTGGCGCCCAGGATCGACGTCCCCCATTCCAGCGCCGCCTCGATCCTTCGGTGGGCCTCGGGCCTGTCGAGGCGGGCGAACTCGCGCGGCTCGATCTCGTCGGGCCCGCTGCGGTCGCGGTCGAGGTGGAGGTAGCCGTGGCAGACCTGCTCCACGTATCCCTCGGCGATGCCCTCGCGCAGCATCTCCAGCGATCCGGGCCAGATGCTCTCGAGCGGCACCTCGCGATCGCCGTCCAGGGCCCGGCAGGCGACCGCGACGTTGATCACGGCCCCAGCTCGGCGGTAGGCGCCGAGGATGCGACGCAGGCGCCTGCGCACGTGGGCGTCGCTCTTGGTCTCCCCCTTGAGCTGCTGCTCGGCTGTGCCCGGGACGTCGTCGTAGCGGACCATTCCCAGCGGCGGCAGCATCGCCATCGGCCGCTGCAGCAGCTCGGCGAGGAAGTCGGCCAGGGGGCGCAGCGCCCAGAAGTGCTGCAGGGTGCCCCACGAAGCGACGGGGTCGAAGCCGAGCGTGAGCCAGGAGCCGTCGCGCAGCGCGTGGGCGCCGAAGGAGGATTCGGCGACGGCCCGACCGGGTCCGTGCAGCACGGTGAAGTCGCCCTGGGTCGCCAGGCCGGGGCCGAACCTCGCCGTTCCGGCCAGGCGCTGGCGCCCGGGCACGCGCCCCTGGTCGGGGCCGGGCCGCGAGCCGAACACCGCGGCCCCCGCGAGCTGCCGGGACGCCACCAGGGCCTCGAGCTCGACGCCGTCCTCGATCGTGCCGATCCCGACCGAGCGGCCAGAGGGCGAATCGGTGACCGGGACCCTCCAGAGCCAGCCGATCGTGTCGGCGAACGGGCGGATCCCGGAGCCTTCCGGTGCGAAGATCGTGCCGTCGCTCATCTGCCATACCCTAGGCCGCGCGCCCGACCTCGACCGCAACTCAGGGTGCCGAGCAACATGGCTTCCGACCACAAGAGCACCGGGTTCTTCAGCAGCGCGCGAGTGTTCTCGCCGCGGGTCGGCGCGCACATGGATCCCGAGGGCGTGCGCGGCTACCCGATCGACTTCGGCTTCAAGGCCGAGAGCCCGGACTGGCCCCCCGCCTGGATGGGGCCGCGGGAGACGCTGCTGCACGTGGAACTGACCCAGTGGGGCCTCGGCTGCTTCGAGCGCTACCTCTGGGGCGAGGGCGAGAGTTGGCTGGCCGGGGCGCGGGCGGGCGCCGACCATCTGGTCTCCGACCAGGAGCCGGGGGGCGCCTGGGTACACCGCTTCCCGATGCCGCACACCTTCCCGCTCGACCCGCCGTGGCTCTCGTCGATGGCGCAGGGCCAGGGGGCCAGCCTGCTGACGCGGCTGCACGCCGAGACCGGGGAGGAGGCCTACGCCGAGGCGGCGCTGCGCGCGCTCGGTCCCTTCGCGGCGCCGACGGCGGCGGGCGGCGTCCGCGTCGAGCTCGAGGGCGGCCCCTTCTTCGAGGAGTACCCGACCGAGCCCGCCTCCTACGTGCTGAACGGAGGCATCTTCGCCCTCTGGGGCGCGCGCGACGTCGCCGTCGGCCTGGGCGACCAGAGCGCCGCCGCGGACTGGGAGCGGGGCCTGGACGCCCTCGCCCGCGGAATCGGGCGCTGGGACACGGGCCGCTGGTCCCTGTACGACCTCTACCCGGCGCTGCCCCTGCGCAACGTGGCGAGCTCGGCATACCACCTGCTCCACATCCGCCAGCTCGAGGCGAACCAGGCGATCGGCCCGAGGCCCGAGCTGGCCGCAGCGGCCGAGCGCTTCCGCGGCTACATGGCCCGCCGCTCCAATCGCGCCGGCTCATTCGCGCACAAGCTGGCCTTCCGCCTGGTCGTGCCGCGCAACCGGGTGCTCGGCCGGCGCATGCCCTGGACCCGGGGCGAGGCGACCGCCTGAAGTGAGTCCCAGGCTCGGGCTCCTGGCCGGCTACAACGGGCCCTTCGAGGGCTCGTTCGTGCCGATGCTGCGCTCCCTGCGCGACGCGGCGGACGCCCGCGGGTGGCGGGTGGAGATGGCGTTCACGACCGAGGTCGAGTCATTCGACTGGTACAGGGATCTGCGCGCACAGGGGGGCGCGGCCGTGCTCGAGGCCCCCGACGCGGGACGGCGCACGCTCACTGACTGGGTCGGGGAGCGCTTCGGCCCCGGCTCGGAGCCGACGCTGCTGCACACGCACTTCACCCGCTTCGACCTGCCCGCCCTGGCGCTCGCGAGGAAGCGGCCCGTGACCGGGGTGATCTGGCACATCCACACCCCGCTGTCGTGGCGGCCGCGGGCCGCCGCGAGAAACCTGCTCAAGTACGGCCTGCTCGGCCGTTCGGTGGACGAGATCGTCGCGGCCGGGCCCGATCCGGCGCGCGGCGCGATCCTGGCCGGCGCACCGCGCGGCCGGGTCGAGGTCGTCGGCGGCGGCATCGAGGTCGACTCCTTCCCGCTGGTCGGCCCGGCGCTGCGAGCACCGGCGCGCTCGGAGCTCGGCCTGGACCCCGAGGACCGGGTCCTTCTGCACCTCGCCTGGGACTGGCGGCTGAAGGACGGCGACCTGTTCCTGGCGACCCTGCGCAGGCTGCTCGACCGGGGCCCGGAGCGCAGCTACGTGGGCGTCACGGTCCGGGGCGGAGAGCCCGCCCGCCGCGGCGCGGAGGCGCTCGGCCTCGGGCCTCGGCTGCGGATCCTCGACGGCGCCGCCGATATCCGTGACCTCTACGCGGCGGCCGACCTGTTCGTCGCCTCCAGCCGCGTCGAGGGCCAGCCCCTCGCGGTGATCGAGGCGATCCTCTCGGGCCTGCCCGTGGTCGCGACCGACCTGCCGGGCCATCAGGACATCTGCGACGGCCTCGCGAGCTGCCGGGTCGTGGAGCGCACGCCGGAGGCGATGGCCGCGGCGGCGCGAGAGCTGCTCGGCCGCCCGCGCGAGCGCGCCGAGCGCGAGGCCGCCGAGGCCCGCGAGGCGGTCGCCGCACGCTTCGACCTGCGCCCCTGGGCCGAGAAGATGGTCGACCGTTACGCGCGCGTGCTCGCCGCCCACGCCTAGATTGCATCTGGGGTCTTCAGTAACGTCTCAGGTTCAGCCGAAGGTAGCCCCATGTCGCCATCGCTCGTCCTCTCCTACCACGCGGTCAGCCCCCGTTGGCCCTCCGTGCTATCGGTCTCTCCGGGGAGGTTCCGCGAGCAGCTCGAGTTGCTCATCGAGCGAGGCTACACGGGCGCGACCTTCTCCCAGGTGGTCAGCGGCGCCGCGCCGCGCCGCTCGCTGGTCGTCAGCTTCGACGACGGCTACGCGTCGGTGCTCGAGCACGCGGTGCCGATCATGCGCGAACTGGACCTGCCCGGCACGATCTTCGTCCCCACCGATTTCGTCGGCGCGCCCGGGCCGATGCGCTGGCCCGGCATCGACGAATGGTCAGAAGGGCCCTTCCGCGAGGAGCTGCGCTGCCTCGACTGGGACCAGCTCCGCGGCCTGCGGGACGCCGGCTGGGAGGTGGGCTCGCATACGCGCTCGCACCCCCGCCTGAGCAGGCTCCAAGACGATGCGCTGCTCGCCGAGCTGGCCGGCTCGCGCGATCGTCTGCGGGAGGAGCTCGGCGGCGACCGCCGCTCGCTCGCCTTCCCCTACGGCGACGAGGACGAGCGGGTGCAGCGGCTCGCGGGCCAAGCCGGGTACGCCGCCGCGGCGTCGATGCGCTGCGGGCCCGAGCAGCCCCTCTGCTGGCCCCGGGTGGGCGTCTACCCGGCGGACCGGCGCTGGCGCTTCTGGCTGAAGACCTCGCCGGCGATCCGCATGGTGCGCTCCACGAGGCTGGGCCGGCTCGCGGACGCCGCCCGTCTCTCGCTTGCCGGCGGCCTGCCGCCCGTGGCCGAGCAGGCCGGGGCCCTGATCGTGATCTGAGCCGCCCGAGCGGCCCGGCCCAGTGAAGGACGCTTCCCGCCCAGCGCCCCCGCAGTCCCTAGATTGGCCCCATGTCCGCGGCAGATCTTGAGCGGCAGATCCTGGTCGTGGGCGGAGCCGGCTACATCGGCTCCGTGCTCACGCGCGACCTGCTCGCCGCCGGGCATCGCGTACGCGTCCTGGACTCCCTGCTCTACGGCAACGGCGGCTCGTTGGCCGCGGTCGCGGAGCACCCCGGCTTCGAGTTCGCGCGCGGCGACGTGCGCTCGGCCGATCAGGTGCGCGCCGCGGTCGAGGGCGTCGGCGAGGTCGTGCTGCTGGCGGCGCTGGTCGGTGACCCGGTCTGCAAGGGCAGCCCCGAGCTGGCCGAGCAGACCAACGTCGGCGGCGCCCGCAACCTGATCGACGCGTCGGCCGAGGCCGGGGTCGAGCGCTTCGTGTTCGCCTCGACCTGCAGCAACTACGGCCTGCGCACCGACGAGCCCGCCACCGAGACCGACGAGCTGCACCCGCTCTCGCTCTACGCCGAGACGAAGGTGCAGATGGAGGGCGAGCTGCTCGAGCGCGCGCGGCATGCGAGCTTCGAGGCGACCGTGCTTCGCGTGGCCACGGCCTACGGGATCTCGCCCCGGATGCGCTTCGACCTGACGATCTCGGAGTTCACCCGCGAGCTCGCGCTCGGCCGCGCGCTGGAGGTCTACGACGCGGACACCTGGCGTCCCTATTGCCACATCGCCGACACCTCGGCCGCGATCGCGCTCGTCCTGGAGTCCGCCCCCGAGCTGGTCTCCGGCGAGGTCTTCAACGTCGGTGGCGCGGGGGGCAACTACACCAAGCGCATGGTGGTCGAGACCGCGCTCGCTGCGCTCGACGGCGAGGGCGAGGTCGTCTTCACCGAGGGCGGCGCCGACGCGCGCAACTACCGCGTCTCCTTCGAGAAGATCTCCGAGCGGCTCGGCTTCTCGCCCCGCCACACGGTCCCCGGCTCGGTCGAGCGCCTGGTCGAGGCGATCCGCAGCGGCGTCTTCGACTCCGTCGAGGCCGATCCGCTCCTCTACCTCAACTACGAGCTGAGCGGCCGATGAGGGCAGTGATCCTCGCGGGCGGCAAGGGCACCCGGCTCCGCCCCTACACGACGGTGCTTCCGAAGCCCCTGGTGCCGGTGGCCGAGCGCCCGATCCTGGAGCTGATCCTGCGCCAGCTCGCGAGCTTCGGCTTCACCCGCATCGACCTCTCGGTCGGGCACCTCGGCGGGCTGATCAAGGCCTACCTCGAGAGCGTCGAGCTGCCCGAGTCGCTCAGGGTGCGCTACTGGTGGGAGGACGAGCCGCTCGGCACCGCCGGCGCGCTGCGCCACATCGACGACCTCGACGAGCCCTTCCTGGCGATGAACGGGGACATCCTGACGACGATGGACTACGGACAGCTGATGCGCTACCACCTCGGCCACGACGCGGAGCTGACGATCGCGACCCACCGCCGCGACATCGGCATCGACCTCGGGGTGATCCACTCCGAGGAGGGGCGGGTGGTCTCCTACGACGAGAAGCCGACGATGCACTTCGACGTCAGCATGGGCGTCTACGTCTACGACCCATCGGTGCTGGAGCTGATACCCGACGGCCGCTTCGACTTCCCCGACGTGGTCCAGAAGATGATCGACGGTGATCGCGCCGTCGCCTCCTACGCCGCCCCCGGCGTCTGGTTCGACATCGGGACGGTCGGCGAGCACGAGCGCGCCACCGCCGCGATCGCGGCGGACCCGAAGCTGTTCGAGAATGCCTGACTGGCGGGTCCCGCTCGTCGACGTCACGATCGACGAGCTCGAGGTCGAGGCCGTGGCCGAGACCTACCGCTCCGGCTGGCTCAGCAGTGGACCGCGGATCGAGCTGCTGGAGCAGCGGTTCGCCGGCTACACCGGGGCCGCGCACGCGATCGCCGTCACCAACTGCACGGCTGGGCTGCACCTGATCTGCGCGGCGGCGGGGCTGGGGGAGGGCGACGAGGTGATCGTTCCCTCGCTCACCTTCGTGGCCACCGCGAACGCGGTCCGCTACACGGGCGCAACCCCCGTGTTCGCGGACATCGGAGGGCTCGAGCGACCTTGGATCACCGCCGAGACGGCCGCGGCGGCGATCGGCGAGCGCACGCGGGCGATCTTCAACATGACCTACGGCGGCCATCCCGGCGACAGCGCGGGGCTGGCGGCCCTGGCCGCGGACCGCCGGCTGCTGCTGCTGGAGGACGCCGCGCACGGCCTCGGGGGCAGCCTCGACGGCCGCCATCTCGGCACCTTCGGGCTCGCGGGGGCCTACAGCTTCTTCTCGAACAAGAACCTGCCGGTCGGCGAGGGCGGCATGGTGGTCAGCGACGACGATGAGATCGCCGAGCGTGCGAGGCTGCTGCGCTCGCACGCGATGACCTCGGTCACCTGGGATCGCCATCGCGGCCACGCGAGCAGCTACGACGTCGTCGACCTCGGCTTCAACTACCGGATGGACGAGCCACGCGCGGCACTGGCCACGGTCAGGCTCGAGCGGCTCGACGCCGACAACGCCCGGCGCGCGGCCGCGGCGGCGCTCTACCGCGAGCGCCTGGCGGCGATCGAGGGCGTCTCGGCGACGATGCCCGTGGACGTGGCCCTCGGCGAGCGCCCGGCCCATCACCTGTTCACGGTCGTGCTCGATCGGGGCCTCGACCGCGACGGGGTCCGTGAGCGCATGGCCGAGCAGGGGGTGCAGACCAGTCTCCACTACCCGCCGATCCACCGCTTCAGCGCCTACGGCGTCGCTGCCGAGCTGCCGCGGACCGAGGCCTACGCCGAGCGGGCGATCTCGCTGCCGCTGTTTCCCACGATCAGCGAGGAGCAGGTCGGGCTCGTGGCGAGCAGCCTCGCCGAGGCGCTTTGAGGGTCCTGATCGCAAGCCAGTACTTTCCGCCTGAGATCACTGCGGGCGCCAACAGGCTCCACTCGTTCGCCGCCGGGCTCGCCTCCCGCGGCCACGAGGTCGAGGTCGTCTGCGAGGTCCCGAGTCACCCCGCCGGCGCGATCGAGCCCGGCTACGGGGGCCGGCCTGTGAGCAGGCGATCGCTGCAGGGGTTCGAGGTCAGCTACGTCTGGGTCCGCGCCACCCCGTCGAAGTCCCCGCGGGCCCGCCTGCTCAACTACGCCTCCTACGCAGCGATGGCCACCCTGGCCGGGGCGGCCCGGCGGCGGCCGGACGCGATCCTCGCGTCCTCACCGCCGCTCTCGGTCGGCAGCGTCGGGCGGGCGCTGGCGCGGCGGCACCGCGCGCCCTGGGTCCTCGACGTCCGCGACCTCTGGCCCGACGTCGCGGTGGTCGTCGGCGAGATCGGCCCAGGGCGGCTCTTGCGCTTCGTCGAGCGCTTGGAGCGGAGCCTGTACGCGAGCGCGGACGCGATCACCGTCACGACCGAGCACTTCCGGCGCGTGGTCGCGGAGCGCGGGGGGGACGAGAAGCTGACGGTGATCCGAAACGGCGCCGCGGCCGAGTTCCTCGACGCGGGCGCTGAGCCACCCGACCCCGGCGCGCTTGCGGCGCTGGGCGCGGGCGATCGGGCCGGGCGCTTCACCTGGGCCTACGCCGGCAACCTCGGGATCGCGCAGGGGCTGGAGAGCGCGATCGAGGCCGCGCGCGAGCTGGGGGAGGGCTTTCGCCTGATCCTGGTCGGCGAGGGCCCCCGCCGCGAGAGCCTGCGCCGCCTGGCGGCCGGGCTGCCGCCGGGGGCGGTGGAGCTGTTCGACCCGGTGCCGTCCGCGCAGGCCGCGGGGATCCTGCGCGCCGCGGACGCGCTGCTGGTGCCGCTCGCGGCGACGCCCGGGCTCGAGGGCTTCGTGCCCTCGAAGCTGTTCGAGTACGCGGGCGTGGGGCGGCCTCTGGTGGTCGCCGCCAGGGGCGAGGCGGCCGAGCTGGCCGAGGGGGCCGGGGCCGCGATCTGCGTCCCGCCCGAGGACGGGAACGCGATCGCCGCGGCTGTGCGGCGGCTGCGCGACGACGAGCGGCTGCGGGAGCGCCTGGCGGCGGCGGCCCGCGAGTTCGGCGAGCAACACTCGCGGGAGCGGGCGGTCGGGTCGATGGAGGCGGTGCTGGAGTCCGTGGCGCGCTAGCCGGGCTCGGCGTCAGCGCTGCGCTCACGGGCCCGGTCCAGCTCGGCCCGCGCGATCGCGAGCAGCGCCGGCGCCAGCGCCAGCAGCAGCCAGAGCTGCTTCTTGTACTCGTCCGAGGCGAAGAACAGCGAGGCGAGCAGGCCGAAGACGGCGACGAGCTGGGCCCGCGCGAGCATCTCCATGCGGATGTCCCCGACCCGGCGGAAGCCGTCGATCGCCCAGAGCGCGCAGGCGATGATCGCGACGATCAGCGCCGCCAGCAGCGCCAGACCGACGATCCCCAGCTCCGCCAGGGTCCCCAGGTAGACGTTGTGGGCGTTCTTCCGGCTGTCGACGATGAAGTCCGAGCGGCGCAGCGTGCCGGGCACCAGCAGGTAGTGGATCGAGGAGTCCGAGAAGTTGCCGGCGCCGACGCCCTGGAGCGGCTGGTCCTCGACCATCCGCCACGCCACCCGCCAGATGTCCTCGCGGCCGGTGCCGCCCTCGAAGTCGCGGACCCGCTCGCGGGCGGCGTCGGGAGCGAACAGCGCAAAGTAGGCGAGGGCGCTCACCGCCACTCCGATCGCCAGCACCGCCACCCGCGGCCGCCAACGCCCCGAGAGGACGATCGCGGCGAGGGCGGCGACGCCCAGCGCGATCAGGCCCGAGCGCGACACGGTGAGGAGGACGCCGTAGAGCGCGATCGTCGCCATCGCCAGCGCCGCCGCTCGCTGCGCGGGCGAGTCGCGCGAGTGGAACGCAAGCCCGAGCGCCAGCGCGAGGCTCGCAACCAGCGTCGAGGCCAGCTCGTTGGCGTTCTCGGCGGTCCCCGAGAGCCGCGCCGCTTCGCCGTATGGCGATGCGGCGTCGCCGGTCACGATTCCGTAGGCCGTCGCCGCGCTCGCCCCGATCACGAACGCCCACAGCACACGCACGGCGTCGCGCGGCACCCGCACCGCCGTGTAGACGATCAGGAAGAGCACGGCGTTCAGGCCCAGGCGATAGGTGGCCTCGATCGCGCCGGCCGTGTTCTCGGCCCAGATCACGCTGACCCCCGCCCAGGCGATCAGCAGCACCAGCAGCCCGCCGATCATCGGGTGCGCGCGCAGCAGGTCGGACTTGGCGTCGGGGTGGACGGCCAGTCGCGCCAGCCAGGAAAGGGCGAGCAGCAGGCCGGCGAGCTTGGTGAATCCGAAGGCCGCGCTGTCCGCGCTCGGAAGCAGCTCGAAGAAGGTGAGGAACGTGAACGCGACCAGCCCCGTGGTCAGGTCGGCGAAGACGACCAGCACGAACGCAAGCCCCAGCGCGACGAGCAGGGTCAGCTCGGGCCGCACGCCGGCCAGCACCCCCACCGGCAGGGCCAGCGCACCCAACAGGGCGGGCCATCCCCACCTCGCCCAGTCGATCCGGAGCGCCAAGGGCGGAGGCCCTAGCGACTCTTGCCGGTGTCTTGCCGTGGCTTGGAGCTGCGGCGCTTGGCGCTCCTGCGGGCGCCCTCCGCCTGCTGCCGGTCGAGCGTCGGGCGCTGGGGGGCCTCGAGCTGCTTCTTCCGGCCCAGGCGCTTGCGCCGCTTGCCCTTCCTGCCGGCGTCGGGCGTCTCCAGGTAGTAGGAGTACTCGGCCTTCCCCGGGGGCTTGGTGCCGATGACCGCGAATCCGGCCGGGACGATGTCGTTCTCGGCCAGCAGCTCCGCCAGATGTGAGAGCCGGTCCAGTCGGGTCCGGCCAAGGCGGACGACGATGACGAGGTCGTCGCACCTTCGCGCCAGCGGGAAAGCGTCCACGACTTCGATCAGCGGCGGCGAGTCGACGATCACGAAGTCGGCCATCGCCCGCGCATCGTCGAGCATCTGGGAGGCCGTCGGGATCGAGAACAGGTCTGCGATCCATCCTCCCGCGGAATCGGCCGACAGGACCCTGAGGTTGTCGCCGAAGGTCGGCGTCGGGACCAGCGAATCCTCGAGCGAGGCGTTCTCGATCAGCACCTCGACCACCCCGCTGCTCGTCTCCTCTGTCTCCAGCGCCTTTCTCAGGGACGGCCGGCGCAGGTCGGCCTCGATCAGGATCACCCTGTAGCCCGCCAGTGCCAGCGCGGAAGCCAGGTTGGCGGCCGCTGTCGTCTTGCCTTCGGATGGGGAGGAGCCGGTGACCATGATCGCTCGGCCGGAGCCGTGCTCACCGGGCCTGTCGAGCGAGCTGCGGAGAATGCGGAATGCCTCCGCGGTCGCGGGCGAGACACGGCGGGGCCCGAGCGGCTCCGGCCGCCGGGACCTCTCCTCCGGGACTCGGGCCAGAATCGGAAGGCTGAAGCTGCGGCGCAGCTGTTCCTCGCGCCGTACGCGAGGGTCGAACGCCTGGGAGGCGAAGGCCCCCACGATCCCCAGCACGAGTCCGGCGAGGAAGCCTCCCACGATCGTCAGCGCGGGTCGCGGGGTCGCCTGCTCGCGAGGCAGCGCGGCCCCGGTCTCGAGCCTGAAGTTCGGGTTGGGCCCGCTGACCAGCGCCTGCAGCTCCGCGACCCTGTCGCTGAGCGCCGGGTTGGGGCTCGATGCGAGCTGCTTCTCGAGCGCGTCGATCTGGGCGGTGACCTCCTCTCGCAGCGCCTCGGTCTGCTCGACGACGGTCGCCTCCGCGAAGGCGTTGGCGAGATCCTGCGCCTCCTGGGGCGAGTCCGCGGTCGCGGTGACGGCGACGATGTTGCTCTGGGCGACGGGCTCCGCCGTGACATCGTCGAGCAGGTCCTGGGGATCGCCGCTCAAGTCCAGCCGCTTCTGGGCGCGCCCAGCGACATCCGTGTTGACCACCAGCCGCGCCGCCGTCTCGACGTCGCGGGTCTCCTGGGAGGACTCTCGGATCAGCGGCAGACCGGGCAGCGTCTCGCTGGAGGCCGGGGTGATCAGCAGGTCCGCCTGCGCGTCGTAGGTCTTGGGTGCCAGCAGGACGTAGGCGACTGCTGCCGCCGTGGCGAGGAACGTCGTGAGCAGCACCAGCCGCTTGCGCTCCTTGATCGTCTCCACATAGCGCTTGAGCCCCAGCTCCTCTTCGGGCGGCTGGAGCCAGTCGGCTCGATGGTTGGGGTCTCGGGACACTGGCTCGTTATGGTCGCGCACATTGGTGCGAGACCGGAGGATTGCCGGATTCTGACATGCCGGTCATCTGGTGCTGGGCGGTGGCTGTCGCTCCGCGTCCTCGAGGAACTCGGCGACTCGGGCGGTCTCGGACTCGATCGTGCGTTCGGCGACCAGCGCCAGCCCGCGATGCACCAGCCTCTCGCGCAGCGCGGCGTCCTCCCCGATCCGAGCCAGCGAAGCCGCCATCGCCTCGGGGTCTCCGGGGGGAACGAGCAGCACCGCGTCTCCAGCAGCGGCGGCGATCCCGCCGACGTCGGTCGCGGCGACCGGCAGACCTGCGGCGAAAGCCTCGTAGAGGACCTGGGGGAGACCCTCCGTCCAGGAGACGAGCACGAGCGCGTGCGCCCTGCGGTACTGGTCGCCCAAAGCCGAGTCATGGCCCAGGTAGCCCGGCAGCTCGGCGTAAGCGTCCACCCCCAACTCCCGCAGGCGGCTCTCCAGGGCCGGCCTCAGCTCCCCTTCGCCGCAGACCACCAGGCGCCAGCGCTCGTCCCGGCGCCTGAGGTCGGCGAGCACGTCGGCTAGCGCGAGCGGGTTCTTCTCCGTCTCGAGGCGGCCGACGCTGAGCGCCCGCAGCTCCCCGGAGTAGTCGCGGGCGCGGCTCTGACCGGCTTCGGCGATCTGCGAACGAGCAATCAATGAGACCGAGATCTCGAGCAGCCTCGGGCTGCTCCGGTAGGCCTCGGCGATCGCCGGACCCACGACGACCACGGGCCAGCGACGGCCGAGGGCGCGAAAGCCGGCGTCCATCAGCTTCGCGAGGGCCTGCTTGCGGCGGCTCCCGGGGTGGCGGTTGCGAACGTACTCGACGGTGTCCTGGCGCACGCCGAGCACGACCGCACGACCGCGCAACCTCGCGAGCAGCGCGAACGGAAAGGCGAGGGGGTGCGGTCCCAGGATCCAGATCAGATCGAGTCCCTCCAGCGCTCGCCAGAAAGGGCGCAGCGATCCCAGCATCCCGCGCAGGGCAGGCAGCGTGTGGGAGAGGCTCGGGTAGTTGGACAGCGGGCACAGCTCGACCCCGCCGAGCGGATAGCGCGCCTCGCCGGCCGGATCGAGCCGCCCGATCAGGACGGTGCGCTCGAACCGCTCGGCAAGCGCCGCCACGAACAGCGCGAACGAGCGCTCGGCATGGGGCTGCCCATCGCGCAGCGAGTAGGTGTAGTCGGTATAGACGCCGAGCCTCGCCACCCGTCGAGGATATTCTCGTCGGCCTCATCGAATAGCCTTCCTCCGTGACGCCAGAGTCGAAGGGGGCGCGCAGCCGAGGCGAGAGCGGGACACCTGCCGAGGCTCTTCAGGCGCCCCCGCCAGCGGCGGCGCTGCTGCTTCTGGCGCTCGTCACGGCCCTGATCTGCTGGTGGGCCTGGGAGAGCGGGGCGTACTTCGGCGTGGTTGTGCTGCCGGGGACGATGGCGCTGCTGGCGCTGCTGGCCGCCATGCTGCTGTTCGCCCCCTGGCCGGGGCGCCTTTCGGGCCCGGCGCTGGTGGCGTTGCTCAGCCTGATCGGCCTCGCCGCCTGGACCGCCATCTCGGCCGCCTGGTCCCCCACCCCGGCGGTCGCGATCTCCGATGCGCAGCGGGTGGTCGCCTACGCGGCGGCGTTTGCGGTCGGGATCTGGATCTGTCTGCTGCTCGGCCGCCGCATGCTGCTGGCGCTGGTGCCCGTGGCCGCGGCCGGGGCGGTGGTGGCCGTCGCCACCTTGATCGCCCTCTGGGTCGGCGACAACGCGGTCGAGTTCCTTGAGGATGACGCGACCCTGCGCTACCCGCTCGGCTATCGGAACGCCGTCGCCGCCTTCTTCGGGATCGCGATGCTGCCGATGTTGGTCTTGGCCGCGGCCCGGGACCTCGATTGGCGCGCTCGCTGCGTTCTGGTCGGCAGCGCGACGCTCGCGATGGAGCTCGCCGTGCTCTCCCAGAGCCGCGGCGCCGTGTTCGCGCTGGCCGGCGCCGTTGCGGTCCTGTTCCTGGCGCACCCGGCCCGTCTGCGGTTGCTGGGGTATCTGGCGCTTGCGATGGTCCCCGCGGCGCTGGCTCTGCCATGGCTGCTCGATGTGTTCCAGGCGGAGGGCGGAGCCACGGCCGCCTCGATCCCACCACTGCATTCGGCCTGCGGGGCGATGGCGATCAGCTCCGGCGTCTCCGCGGCTCTGGGGCTCGTCCTCTGCCGCTGGGAGCCGCTGCCTTCCCCTCGTGCGCGCCGAGCGATAGAGCGGGCCCTGCTCGGCGCGCTCGCGCTGGCGGTCGTGGTAGCCGCCGTCGGGATCGCCCGCCTCGATGGCGGGCCGGTCGGTTTCGTCAACGATCGACTTGACGACCTCTCAGAGGGCAGCCCGGACCTGACGGGTGAGCAGAGCCGCTTCGGGCTCGACCTGCGCACCGGACGGGGTGACATCTGGCGCGTGGCGATCGACGACTTCAAGGCCAGCCCCGTCGTCGGCGAGGGCGGGGGAGGGTTTCGCGCCACCTACCTGCTGGAGCGCGAGTCCGACGCCACGGCGGTACAGCCCGAGGACCCCCACAGCGTCGAGTTGCTGATGCTCGCCGAGCTCGGGATCCCGGGGCTGCTGCTCTTCGCCGGTTTTCTCGTCGGGGGCGTCTGGGCGGTGCTTCGCGCGCGACGGCTCGGGCCCTCGGCCGCGGCGCTCGCCGCGGCAGCCCTGAGCGCCCTCACCTACTGGCTGTTCCATGCCTCGGTCGAATGGTTCTGGCACTACCCGGCCATCACGCTGCCCGTCTCGTTCGCGCTCGGTGCCGCCTGTGCCCCGGCACTGCTTCGCCCCGCCGGCCCGCCGCGGCCGGGATGGAGGGTGGGACTGGCGGCCGTCGTGGGGGTCGCCGCGATCTCGATGGTCCCGTTCTTCCTCAGCGACCGATACACGAGGGAGGCGCTGGAGACCTGGCGCACCGACCTGCCCAAGGCGTATTCCGACCTCAGCCGGGCCGCGGACCTGAATCCGCTGAGCGATCACCCGCTGCTGGCCGAGGCGTCGATCGCGGAGTCCGCGGGCGAGCCCCAGCAGGCGCTGGCGGCGCTCTCGCGGGCGCAGGAGAGGACGCCCACGGAATGGACGCTCTATTTCCTCGAGGCCCGTGTGCTCGAGGGCAGGGATCCCGCCGCGGCGCGCCGGGCGATCCGTCAGGCGCGGGAGTTGAACCCCCACGGCACCGAGATCGACCGTCTCGAGCAGCGCCTCTCGGGCGGATCCTGAGCGCACGCCCGCAGCCGATCTTGCATTCGGAGCCGCCACATGTGTCAGTCCCATGCAGGTCCATAGGCTTGCTGAATCCTGCAGAGCAACTATCATCGGCTGGAGTACAGGGGGAACCACCCCTAGCGACTCCGGATTAAAGGTTTGGATCGCGGAAGACGACTTCAAACACATGCCCGAGAAATCGCTGAAAAGGAATCCGAAAATGTATTCATGGCGAACACGAATCACCTGGATCCTCACGACCGCCATTGCGGCGGTGGCCTTGGCGTGGGTTCCCGTCGCCTCGGCACAGGATGATCCTTCATCGGCGCAATACAATCCGCCAATTCCTGACGACACGGCTGGAGCTACCGCTTCAGGCTCCAGCTCGGGGCTCGACAGCAACCTCGGCTCGCTTCCATTCACGGGTCTCGACGTGCTGATCATCGTCGGCGTGGCCTTGCTGCTCACCGGCACGGGCTTCGCGCTGCGGCGGCTCTCGTCGCCATCCGAGCCGCGGAGCTGACCAGCCCCGACGAGGCTCGACCAGAATGGGCGACCGGTCACGGCATCACGCTCGTGAGGATCGTCGGCGCTCGCTCCCCTATCTGACGGGCCCCAGCGCCCATCGGATCTCCGATCTCGTCGCCCTGCGCGTCGCCCCCGCTCTGGCGGGGGCTGCGATTGCACATGCGAGGCTCGACTCGGAATGGCAGGCGCTGCTCGTATTCGTCTGCATGCTGGGGGCTTCGCTGGCGCTGCGCCAGCGGCACTACCCGCTGCACCTGATCCCGTTCGCCTCCGCGACGCTCTACATGCTCGCCCCGCTGCTGGGAGCGGCCCTCGCAGTCGCCATCAGCGGCGCCGACGCGTACGCGATCAGCAACGTCCAGATCGCCGACATGGTTCCGGCCGTCCTGGGCGCATGGATCGTGACCGGGATCGGAGCTTGGCTCACACACTCCTTGCGGCGGGACCGGGAGGTGCGCATGGCGGTGATCGGGACGCACGAGTTCGCGCGGGGCCTCGAGGCGGAACTCGAGGCTGTGGGCGTCAGCGGGTATCGAGTGGTCGGCTGCATCGATCCCGAGGGCTCTTGCCCGACCGATGAGGTGGCCGGCGTTCGCTGTCTCGGCTCGATGGTGCTGCTCCGCAATACGGTCCTCAGCGAAGGCCTCGAGTTGCTGGTGCTCGGGCCCCTCTCGGCCACCACCGGGGCCGACGATTCGGCGCTCCCCTCCGAGGACGGGTTCAGGGGCGGGGGGGTCTCGCGCCTGGAGGTGTTCGAGCGCGTCGCCGACGCGTGCCTCGACCTGCCGGTCTCGATGATCGAGGCCGGCCAGCTCTACGAGGAGCTGTTCGGGCACGTCCCCCTCGGCACCACCACCTCCGCTTGGTTCCAATACCTCCTGCATCCGAACTACCAGCCCGCCTGGCCCATCTCGAAGCGCCTCTTCGACCTCGCCCTGGGCCTTGTCGCCGCGGTGTTCGCACTGCCCCTGTTGCTCGTTGCGGCGCTGGCGATCAAGATCGGTGACCGTGGCCCGATCCTGCACCGGCAGACGCGGCTGGGCGAAGGGGGTCGCGAGATCGAGATGATCAAGCTGCGCACGATGCGGGAAGCGCATCGAGGCCCGCTCTGGACCCAGAGCGAAGACGATCGCATCAGCGCCGTCGGACGGGTGCTGCGCCGGCTCCACATCGACGAGCTGCCGCAGCTGTGGCTGGTGCTGAAGGGCGAGATGAGCCTGGTCGGGCCTCGGCCCGAACAGCCGTCGATCGTCGCGAAGCTGGAGTCCCGCTTCAGCTATTACGACCGCCGCCACCTCGTGAAGCCGGGAATCACCGGCTGGGCCCAGGTTCGGTGCGGCTACTCGGGCAGCCAGATCGGCAGCGCCTGGAAGCTCTGCCATGACCTCTACTACCTGAAGCGTCGCTCGACCCTCTTCGATCTGCTGATCATGCTCGAGACGCTGAGCACCGTTTTCGTGCCCGAGCCGATGAACCGGCCGGACGAGCGCTTCATCGTCGCGGCCACGGCGGGAGAAGAGGTGCAGGCGAGGCTTGAGGTCGGCCAGAGGGCGTGAGGAACGGGGTCACCGGGCAGGATCTGGGCGCCTGATCGTGAACTGGGGCAGGGCGAGATCGATGATCTGGAAAGGCCGAAGAGACACCACCGAGGACCCCGCAAGCGATGATGCGCCATCGCCGCGGTCCGGAGCCACCGAGGCGGATGGGGTGGAGGAGATCCTCGGCGAGCGGGTGGAGGCGATTCTCGAAGCGGCCGAACAGGCGGCGGCCGGGATTCGCGAGGAGGCCGAACTGCGGGCAGCGGAATACCTTGATGAAACCCGCCAGCAGGCCGACGAGCTGACTGAGGAGCGGATCCGACAGGTCTCGGAACTGACGGACAGCCTGGTCGAGCGCGTCCGCGCCGTCGCCCAGCAGTCGGATGAGCTGGTTGCGGCTCTCGACGAGACGGGACGCAGGGCTCTCGACCTCCCCGGAGAAGCCGGCGAGGCGAGCGCCACTCCCGCGGGCGCCATCGACCCCGCCGCACCGGCACGCGTCGCCGAGGCGGTCCAGCGGCCCTACGATGCCGTCCCGGGGGTCGAGCACGCCGCGGGCCCCCACCCGCCGCCGGTCACCCAGCAGCGGACCCCCGAGTCCTTCCCGGCACCGGCAGCCCCGGCTCCGGCCCCGCCGGCGTACCCATATCTCTACTGGGCCGGGCCCGGAGCCACTCCGCCCCCGGTTGCGCCCCAGGCCCCTGCCCGGCCGCAACCGACGGCGGTCCCGCCCGAGCCCGCCCCCGTGCCTCCCTCGCCGCCTTCACCACCACCGCCACGGCCTCAGCCGCCCCCCGCGGCTCCTCCGCCCCAGATCCCGCCTCAGGAACCATCGCTGCCGCCGGCTGCGGCATCGCAGCCGGGCGAACTCTGGCCGCCGACGGAGCCCCCCCGGGACCCGCCGCCCATGCCCCCCGCGGGAGAACCTGAGACCAGGCCCTTCCCCGCGCCGCCCCGGCGGCCCGCTGAGAGTGCGCCGGAGCCGGACCCCGAATCCGCCGAGAGCGCTCTCCCGAGGTTATCCGCCGGCGCTCGCCTGCTCGCCACACAGATGGCGATCTCCGGCAGCGGTCGCGACGAGATCAAAGCCCGGCTCGAGCGGGAGTTCGGGGTCAAGTACCCGACCGCGCTGCTTCGCGAGATCGGAATCTAGGCCCAGGGAGCCGCGGCTCGAGGTTCAGCGCTCCCGGGCCGGGATCCGGCGTAGCCACCGATTGGCCACCCCCCCGGGAGAGGATCCGGTTGGGTGGCGATGGCAGAGGGTGAGCGGTTCCGGAGCGAGGGCGCGCGGGGAATCGCGCGCTTCCTCAGCGAGCATCAACATCCCGAGGCGGGCTTCGACGTCAGCCGCGAGGCCGGCCCGGGCTCGGGCAGGCTGCTGATCACCTGCCTCGGATGCGGCGCGTCGATCGCCTGCCGGGCGGTCGACGCGGGCGAGATGGCCGCGTGTCCGCGATCGGCACTGCGAACGGTGACGCGGGTTCGCGCGCTCGGCCCGGGGCAGGCCTCCCGGATCCAGACGGCCGTCCCGCTCCGAGCCGCAGCGGGCCCGATGGCTTGCGCCCGTCGCACGCCCTGGCAGCGGTGCTGATCGTCGCGGGGATTGCGCTGCTCGCAGTCGGTCTGGTGCGCTCCTCCAGCCAGGAGGGCGGCGGAGGGCCACCCGAGGAGCCCGCAGCCACGCTGCCCTCGGTCCCGACGCAGACCCAGCCGCCGGAGCCGAGCGAGCCGCCCTCCGGAGCGAGCGTCGCGCTCCGACTCGATCGCCGGGTCATCGAGGGTCTGTTCGCGATCGGGGTGCCGCGTGGGTGGCGCGCAGGCCGCGAAGGGTCGGGGCTCGAGATCGAATCAGCCGGCTCCGTCGCGAGGGTCGAGGTTCTGATCGAGCGCGGGGAACGGGGTCTGCTCGTCCTCGCCCGTGGAGCCGCGGCGATTCTCTCCGACGAGACCGGAGGCGCTCGGGTCAAGCGGGCGGGCCGGGTCATGGTTGGAGGGGCCAGGGGTCTGCGGCTGACCTCCGACGACGGAAGCGGCCTGGTTGTCCGCGATCGTGCTCGCCGACGGCGGGGACTCGTTCCTGTTGCTGACCAGCGTGGATCGAGGCGCCTCCGCCAGGGTCGCGGGCGAGGCCCGGGCCGCCACCCGCAGCTTCAGGGCGCGCTAGCGGCCCTCCTCAAAACGTTTCACCGGAAATGACTGGTCCAGACCACCACCATGCTGAATCCTCAGTCGTCCGAACAGCGCTGCCGTTCGGACTCCCCGCCTCCTTGCCCTCCGGCGCCTGGCCTGCGTCATTTCCTGGCGAACGTTCCGAGCAGGGCCACTGGCCGCGCGGGATCACGCTGCCGCTCAGGGAGCGACCCAGTCGCCCTCCCCGCTGATCGCGAACGTGTCGATGTCGGTCAGCTTCGCGAACACTGCCCAGCGCTGGGCGGCGCTGTAGAGCGGGTGGCAGGCGGTAAGCACGACGCGCTCGTACCCGACCGGGTAGACGATCTGTACGTCGCTCGGCCTCACGATCTCGTGCTTCTGCACCACATACGTGAAGGCCGCGTAGGGAAGCTCGATCCGGATCTCGTCGCCATCCTTGATCTCGTTGATCTTCCGGAACGGAGCGCCGTAGGTGGTGCGGTGCCCAGCGATTCCTGTCGTCTCGCCGAAACCCGGCAGGGGCGTCTGTGGGTAGCGGCCGGGGCCATTCTGGAGCGTCTTGGTGTCGGTGCCGTTCATCAGCACCTTGCTGAGACCGATGCTGTCGATCTCGAGCCGGCCGATCGGCTGGCCCTTCTCGAGCGTCTGCTCGAAGCGCTCGGCAAGCAGGCGGGCCCGGGCGACCTCGCCGGCGCCGGCGCCGGCGCCGAGCTGGCCGACCTCGCCGGGATCGAACTCGGACTCGAGCTCGCCGAGCTCGCCGGCCGCGCGGCTCTGCTGCATGGAGGCGTAAGCCGCCGAGACCGGCTCCTGCCAGACGATCGTGAGTACGGCGTCGGCCAGCAACACGACGCCGGCCGTGATCAGGGCCGTCGAGACTATCCTGAGGGGACGGCGCATGTCGCCATTCTGGCAGTGCCTCTCAACGAATTCCAAAGGCCGTGCCGGCGGCGGCCGCCCATCGGGCGCGCCCGAGGCTGGATAGTTGCCAAACTCAGGCGCCTGCGATGAGCCCCGAGCGCCCCGACGGCCCCCGCATCGCCTCCTACGAGGCCGACCCCTCCCAGGTGGGGCGGGTGCTGCTGCTCTATTCCGGGGGCCTCGACACGAGCGTGATGCTGAAGTGGATCCAGGAGCTCTACGGGGCCGAGATCGTGACCTTGACCGTGGACCTCGGCCAGCCGGGAGAGGACTGGGACGTGGTCACCGGCAAGGCCGATCAGCTGGGCGCGGCCGAGACCGTGATCGTTGACGCGCGCGAGCAGTTCGCGCGCGAGCATGTGCTGCCCGCGATCAAGGCCAACGCCCTCTACGGCGGCGGCTATCCGCTGTTCACCGCGCTCGGGCGCCCCCTGATCGCGAAGCTCGCGGTCGAGGTCGCCCGCGAGCACGGCTGCGACACGATCGCCCACGGCTGCACCGGCAAGGGCAACGACCAGGTCCGGATCGAGGGCATGATCGCGACGCTGGACCCCGAGCTCAAGGTGATCGCGCCGGTGCGCGACTGGCGGATGGGCCGTGAGGAGGAGATCGCCTACGCGCGCGAGCACGGAATCCCCCTCAAGGGCGGGACCGAGGTCTCGCCCTACTCGATCGACGACAACCTCTGGGGCCGCTCCTCGGAGGGGCGCACGATCGAGGATCTCTCCCAGCCGCCGCCGGACGACGTCTTCCAGCTCGTGACGCCGCCCGAGCGGGCGGAGGCCGAGCCCCAGCTGCTCCGGGTCGGATTCGAGCAGGGCTGCCCGGTCTCGCTGGACGGCGAGCAGCTCGGGTTGGTCGAGCTGATCGAGCGCGCGGCCGAGATCGGCGCCCGCCACGGGGTCGGCATCGTCGATCAGATCGAGGACCGCATCGTCGGGCTCAAGGTGCGGGACCTCTACGAGGCCCCCGCGGCGGCGATCATCATGTCCGCCCACCGCGAGCTCGAGAAGCTCGTCAGCACCATCCACCAGAACAACTTCAAGGGCGCGCTCGAGGGTCACTGGGCCTACCTCTGCTACGCGGGGCTCTGGCTGGAGCCGCTGCGCGCCGACCTGGACGCCTACATGGACTCGGTCAACCGCTTCGTCAGCGGCGAGGTCACGGTCAAGCTCTACCGGGGCTCGGTGACGCCCGTGGCGCGCACCTCTCCCTACGCGCTGTACGACCAGTCGCTGGCTTCGTTCGGCGAGTCGGGTGGGGACTTCTCCCAACACGCGAGCCCCGGCTTCATCGAGCTGTTCACCCTGCAGAGCCGGCTCGCCAACAGGATTCGAAGGGCGGCCCCGGGGAAGGATGGGGGAGCAGGGCAATGACCTCGAGAGCAACCGGAAGGAGAGCCGCATGAGCCGCATCTACGAGCTGATCGGCCGCATGGTCGTGGGCTTCGTGCGCTATCGCTACGGCCGCGAGCTGCGCGTCGCAGCGGGCGTCGGCCTCGCGGCTGCGGCGCTGGGCGCGATCGGCGTCTACGCCGCCACTCGCGAACACGAGCAGGACTAGGGACCGGCGGGGGCGGTCCCCCGCCTGCACGATCGCTTGCAGCGGCAGGGGCGCCGGCCGCCCCCGCGGCGCCTCGCTGTGAGTATCTGAGCGTCCGCTAACTTTTCGGCTCGTAGAGCGAGCCGAGTCCCGGGCGACCGACGCCGGGAGCGGGGGACCACCGGGGCATCCGCCCCAGGGGCGAATCGCAGGCAGACGAGCACCACTGCGTAGCGCCACTCCTTCGGCGCGAGCCCGACAGCTAACCCCGCGGGCGCCGGAAGGAGTGGGCCGCAGTGCCGAGACAAGCAAGGATCTGGATCCTCGCCGCTGGCGCCCTGGGCGCCGCGCTGGCGCTCGGCTCGCTCGCCGGCGCCGAGCCGACCGAGACCGAGCGCAAGCTCGCGTCGGCCCGCGAGGAGGCCGGTCAGATCACGCAGCGGATCAGCACCCAGTCGGCGAGCATCGCCGAGCTCGAGGCCGAGGCCGCCCGCGCGGCCGCCCGCGAGCGGGAGCTGCGCGCACAGCTGCGCGAGAGCACCGCACGCTCGAACGCGCTGGACGACGACCTGCTCGCCGCCGAGCGGGAGCTCGAGGTCGTGCGGGCCCGCTACAAGCGCGCCGTCGGGGTGCTCGCCGACCGGCTCGTCGCGATCTACAAGGGGTCCGAGCCCGACCTCCTGACCGTGCTGCTGGAGTCCGACGGGTTCGACGAGCTGGAGACGAGGGCGCAGTACCTCGACGCGCTGACCGACGCCGACGAGCGCATCGCCGACCGCGTCAGCGCCCTGCACGACGAGGTCTCCAGAGCCTACGAGCAGATCGCCGAGCTGAAGGCGGGCATCGACGCCGAGGCGCGTCGCCTCGAGGCGGCGCGCGCCGAGATCGAGTCCGCCCGCGCCGCCGCCGAGCGCCGCGCCTCAGAGATCGCCGACGCCCGCGCCGCCGAGCGCTCCGCTCTCGCGGAGCTGCACGAGCGGATCTCGGGCTGGGAGCTCGAGGTGCGCAGGGAGGCCGCGGAGGAGCTGGGCGAAGGCGCCTACCTGGGCGGGCCCTACTCGATCCCGACCTACATCGTCATCTGCGAGTCCGGCGGCAACTACCGCGCCCTCAACCCCTCCAGCGGCGCCGGCGGCGCCTACCAGATCATTCCCTCGACCTGGCGCGCCTACGGCGGCAGGGGCCTGCCGCACCTCGCCTCCAAGGCCGAGCAGGACCGCATCGCCGCGATCATCTGGCGCGAGGACGGCCCGGGAGCCTGGGCCTGCTCATAAACTCGCGCGCGATGGCCGAGTTCGGATCCAGAGCCTGGCGCGTCCGCGGGATGGCTGGATTGCTCGCGCTCGCGGTGGCATTCGCACTGCTGGGCCGGGCCGACGCGCAGGCGCAGGACGGGGCCCCGGTGGTGGAGGTGAAGAAGGTGGTCGTGCCGAACACGTGGGCCAAGCTCGCCTCTCGCGGTGTGCGGGTCAAGGCCTCGTGCTCGCTCGATTGCGTACTCGTGGTCAAGGTGCGCGTATCGAAGCGTGTCGCGAGCCGGCTGGGCCTCGCAAGCCGCCTGATCGGCTCCGGTGCGGCCGGAGCCAAGGCCGACCGGGCCCGCTGGGTCGTCGTTCCGGTCAACCGCAAGGCCGGGGAGCGGCTGCGGCAATACCAGGGCCCGGGGCGCCTGCAGATCAAGATCACCGCGCTTCCGTAGGCGCCGAGGTGCTCAGCTTGCGATCCTGCTCAGGTCCTTCGGCCGCAGCAGCAGGTGCAGCAGGTGGTCGTCGAACGCGGCGAGCCCGCCCTTCCTCATCTTGACCCGGGAGCCGGTGGCGATCGCGATGGCGAGCGAGAAGTCGGGCTCGTGGCCGACCAGCAGCACCTCGCCGTGGCCGGCGGCGAGCTCGTAGGGGTCGAAGTCCCCACCGGCCAGGCGCTCGTCGAGCTCTACGGCGACGCCCAGCTCGGCGCAGGCCAGCTCGGCCGTGCGCCGGGCGCGCACCTTGGGGCTGGTCAAGCACGCTCCGAGCTCGACCCCGATCGCGGCCATCGCCGCTCCCGCGTCCCGCCCCTGCCGCTCGCCCTTGGCGGTCAGCTCGCGCTCGGCGTCGGGTTTGCCGGCGCCGTCCTCGGCGTCGCCGTGTCGCAGCAGCCAGATCATCGGCCGCTCAGGCTACGGAAACTCCGCGAAAGCGCTGCCGTGACAGACCCGTGACATCTGGCCTGCTTGGAAGGATGGGTGGGTGAGCGCCTCCGCCCCCGCAGTGCACCTGCACGTCCACAGCGAGTACTCGCTGCTCGACGGCGCCTGCAAGCTCAGCCCGCGCAGGAAGAACAAGAAGGGCGAGCCGGTCGGGCGGATGTCGCTGGCCGAGCGCGCGGCCGAGCTGGGGATGCCGGCGCTGGGGCTGACCGACCACGGCGTCATGAACGGAGCGGTCGAGCACTACAAGGCCTGTCGCGAGGTGGGGATCAAGCCGATCATCGGCATGGAGGGCTACCTCGTCGACGACCGCAACGCGATCGCGGGACAGCCCCGCTACGAGCGCAACCACATCACGCTGCTGGCCCACGACGACGCGGGCTTCGCCAACCTCTCGAAGCTGAGCTCGGCCGGGTTCCTGGAGGGCTTCTCGCGCGGCAAGGCGAACCTCGACATGGAGCTGCTCTCCCGCCACTCCCAGGGGGTGCTGGCGCTGACGGGCTGCCTGCAGTCGCGTTTCTGCCGCCGCATAGTCGAGGACCGCCCCGACGACGCCCGCGCGCACATCGACGACCTGGTCAACGTCTTCGGCGCCGAGCAGGTCTACTTCGAGCTGCAGCGCAACGGCATCCCCGAGCAGGACAAGGCCAACGAGGGGATCGTCAGGATGGCCCGCGAGCTGGGCCGCCCGCTGGTCGGTACCGCCGACGTCCACTACCTGACCCGCCACGACTACGAGAACCACGCGGCGCTGCTCTGCGTGCAGACCAAGTCCACCGTCGCCGAGCCGAAGCTGAGCTTCGACACCAACGAGTTCTTCCTCAAGAGCCCCGAGGAGATGGCGAGCGACTTCGCCGACTGGCCCGAGGCGATTCCGAACACGCTCGAGATCGCCGAGCGCTGCGAGGTCGAGATGGAGCTCGGCAAGCTGCTGCTGCCGCGCTACGAGACGCCCGAGGGCGAGGAGCCGGCCGAGATGCTGCGCCGCCTGGCCGGCGAGGGCCTGCGGGCCCGCTACGGCGACCCGGTCCCGGCGCAGGCGCGAGAGCGCCTCGAGTTCGAGCTCGGGGTGATCGGGGAGATGGGATTCGACTCCTACTTCCTGATCGTCTGGGACTTCGTCAGCTACGCGAAGGAGAACGGCATCGCGGTCGGTCCCGGCCGCGGCTCGGCGGCCGGCTCGATCGTCTCCTTCGCGCTCGACATCACCGACATCGACCCGATCGCGAACGACCTGCTGTTCGAGCGCTTCCTCAACCCCGGGCGCAAGTCGATGCCGGACATCGACATCGACTTCTCGGTGCGCGGTCGCGAGCAGGTGATCCGCTACGTCCAGGACAAGTACGGGCGCGATTGCGTCGCCCAGATCATCACCTTCGGCAAGATGGCCCCGCGCGCCGCAACCCGCGACGCCGCGCGCGTGCTCGGCTATGACTACGGCACCGGCGACCGCCTCGCGAAGCAGATCCCCGAGCCGGTGATGGGGCGCAGCCCGAGCTTCGACGAGTGCCTGCGCCCGGGCCAGGAGCTGCGCCGCACCTACGACGCCGAGCCCGACTCGAGGCGGATCATCGACGTCGCCAAGGGCCTCGAGGGGATCGTCCGCAACAACTCGATCCACGCCGCCGCGGTGGTCATCTCCGACCGGCCGCTGAACGAGTTCGTGCCCCTGCAGCTCGCCGAGGACCGCGGCGCTGGGGCGGCCGAGGCCGCGGGCGACGGCAACGGCAACGGGGGCAAGCCAGAGCGCGCCTACAAGACGGTGACCCAGTACTCGATGGGGCCGATCGAGGAGATCGGCCTGCTGAAGATGGACTTCCTCGGGCTGCGCAACCTCGACGTGATCGAGGACGCGGCGGACATCGTCGAGCGCTCGCGCGGCGAGCGGATCGAGATCAAGGACGTGCCGCTGGACGACACCGCCACCTACGAGATGCTCTCGCGCGGCGACTCGATCGGCGTCTTCCAGTTCGAGTCCGACGGCATGCGCGACGCGCTGCGCCAGGTTCGCCCGACCGAGTTCCGCGACCTGGTCGCGCTCGTCTCGCTGTACCGCCCCGGCGCCATGGCCTACATCCCCCAGTACGCCCAGGGCAAGCGCGATCCCCGCACCGTGCGCTACCCCGACGATCGCATGCGCCCGATCACGGAGTCGACCTACGGCTGCGTGATCTACCAGGAGCAGCTGATGGAGATCGCCAAGCAGATGGCCGGCTTCAGCCCCGCGCGCGCCGACGACCTGCGCAAGGCGATCGGCAAGAAGAAGCGCGAACTGATGGCGACCATCAAGGAAGAGTTCCTGGAGGGCCTCAGCGAGTCGGGAACCGACAAGCACGTCGCCGGCGACCTCTGGTCGCTGATGGAGGCCGCCGCGGACTACTCCTTCAACCGCTCGCACGCCGCCTGCTACGCGCTGATCGCCTACCGCACCGCCTGGCTGCGGGCCAACTACCCGGCCGAGTACATGGCGGCGCTGATCTCGACGGTGATGAGCACCAAGGACAAGGTCCCCTTCTTCGTCAACCGCTGCGACGAGATGGGGATCGAGGTGCTGCCCCCCGACGTCAACGCCTCCGATCACGGCTTCGTGGTCACGGGCAAGAGCATCCGCTTCGGCCTCGACGCGGTCAAGAACGTCGGCCACCAGGCCGTGCAGGCGATCCTCGACGCGCGCGAGGACGGCGAGTTCAGCTCGCTCTGGAACTTCTGCGAGCGGGTCGACACCCGCGCCGTCAACAAGCGGGCGGTCGAATGCCTGGTCAAATGCGGGGCGCTCGACTCGACCGGCGCCAGCCGGCGAGGCATGATCGAGGCAGTGCCGATGGCGACCGCCGCGGGCCAGAAGGCCCAGGAGGACTCGCGCCTCGGCCAGGGATCGATCTTCGACCTCGGGGGAGGGGGCGGGCAGGAAAGCGGGGGCGGGCGCATGCAGCACCCGCCGATCGGCCTCGACGAGTACGACCAGCGAGAGCTGCTGCGGATGGAGAAGCAGACCCTCGGCACCTTCCTCTCCTCGCACCCGCTCACCGATGTTCGCGACGCGCTCCGCGCGCGCGTGGACTGCCCGCTCTCGGAGCTGGCGAGCAGGCCGGACGGCTCGGTCGTCACCGTCGGCGGCATCGTCAGCGAGTTCAAGCGCCACAAGACCAAGCGCGGGGACCCGATGGCCTTCCTCACCCTCGACGACGTCGAGGGCCAGGTCGAGACGCTGGTGCTGGGCCAGGCCTACGCCAACGCGGGCGAGGCGCTCGCCGTGGACAGCGTGTTGATCGTCAAGGGCCGCCTCGATCACCAGGAGCGGGGGCAGACGAAGCTGATCGCCCAGGAGGTCGAGGCCTTCGAGCCCTCCGACGACGAGGTCGCCCGCGCCCGGCAGGCGCGCGCGCCGCAGCCGATCATCCTGCACCTGAACGCCGGCGAGTTCGGCGCGGCCCTGGTCGACGAGCTCAAGGGCGTGTTCGAGCACTTCCCCGGCGAGAGCGAGGTCGTGCTCGAGATGGAGACGCGCCAGGGCGTGCGCCGGCTGCGCTTCGGCGACGAGTACCGGGTGCGCGACTCGGCCGCCCTGCACGCCGAGCTCGGCGCCGTGCTCGGCGCCGGGACCCGGGCCGCCTGAGCCACCGCGGCACGACCGGCGCCGGGCGGCTACCACAGCCGCATCCGGAGTTCAAGGGCCGCCCGAACGACGCCCGAATGGGCGTCCCGGCGAGGCATAGACTCAGCGCATGACGCTCGGTCAGCCACAGGAGAGGACCCGCGCCGCCGGCGAGTGCCGGCAGTGCCGCGCCACCTGCGACAAGCTGATCGAGCCCGCCGGCTGCCTCGCGATCGGCTGCCGCTTCCTCTACACCTACGAGGACGCGATCACGGGCGGCCGCTTCATGGGCTGCGTGAACAAGGTCTTCGGCGGCGAGATCAACGTGGACCTGTTCCTGCTGGCCGAGGCGGGACGAGGCAGCTACGGCGGCATCAAGATGACCGGCCGGCCGCTTCCCCAGTGCCAGTTCACGGTCGAGCGCGCATACGAGGGCGACGGCCCCGAGTACGAATGCATCAACCGCAGCTTCTTCGACATGGCCCACGAGCACTCCGAGTCGATCAGGGCCTTCGACCTCCGCAACGCGCTGACGTAGCGGGCTGTGCGGGGCCGGGGTCCGGCCTACCTCCCTGATTCGCCGATTGGCCGCGGCGGCCGTCCGAGATCGAGCAGGCGGCTGCATACGGTCGCACGGCCGGACCCCGGCCCCGTGCAACGGCTGGAAGAGCGCATTGCGTCAGGCGTTCGGGAGCGAGGAGCCGGCGAAGAAGAAGAACCAGGCCTCGAAGGCGAGCACGGCGACGATGACGACGATGACGACGACGCGCTCGATGCCGCTGATGCCGTGCTTGCGGCGGACGTCGGCCTCGCGCTCGCCGCTGAGGCTGCGCAGCCAGGGGGAGGTCTCGCGGGCGCCCCGCTCGTGGCCGCTGAGCTCGTCGTAGCGGCCGTTGATGCGGGCCAGCAGCCAGGCGAGGGCGAGGACCGAGACGCCGAGGGTGGCGACGACGGCGAGCAGGGAGCTCATCGTGAATGCGTTCTGGGCGGCCTGGATGCGCGAGCCGACCCAAACGGCGAGCAGGGGGGCACCGGTCCAGATGTTGATCGAGAGCAGCGCCGAGGCGGCGATCAGGCCCATGCGCTGAAGCCGGTGCTTGTCGTCGGGCGGGGAGGCGGATTCCACGGGCCCATGATCGCGCCTACGGCCCGGGCTGTGTGGGCCTAGCCGCCTCCTCGCGCCTTCAGGCCCTCGCGCCGCAGCCGCCGCATCAGCTGCACCTCGGCCTTGTCGGGGCCCTTGCCGCCGGGGCCGGGCGTCTCCGAGACGGCGGGTACGCCCTGGAAGCGGAGCTCGCTGAGGAAGGCGCGGAACCCCCTGCGGCCGATCTCGCCCTTGCCGATCGCGGCGTGGCGGTCGCGGTTGGATCCCCGCGCGTCGCGAGAGTCGTTCAGGTGGATGGCACGGAGCTGCTCGAGCCCGATCTTCGCCTCGATCTCGTCAGCGAGCTCCGCGACCCCCTCGACCGTGGTGACGTCGTATCCGGTCGCGTGCAGGTGGCAGCTGTCGATGCAGAGGCCGAGCCGCTCGGGGCCGGCCCGCGTCGCCGTCTTCTCGATCAGCTCCGCGGTCTCGTCGAAGTCCCGCCCCAGCAGCTGCGGCGAGCCCGCCGTGTTCTCGTAGATGATCGGGCAGCTCTCGGACTCGGCGAGGGCCTCGTTCAGCAGGGCGATCGCCCGCCTCTTCGCGTTGGCGCGGGTGTCGGTCTTGAGCGCGCCCGGGTGCACGACCACCCCTATCGCTCCGATCCCGTCGCCGACGCGAAGCGCGTGGCTCAGGGACTCGAGGCTCTTGCGCCGCATCTCGGGGTCGTCGGTGGCGGGGTTGATCAGGTAGATCATGTGGATCATCACCGCCTGCAGCCGCGTGCCCCGGGCGGCTTCCCGAAAGGCGGTGAAATCCTCGTCGGCGTACTTCGTCGGCCGCCACATGCGGGGGCTCTGGCTGAAGATCTGGATCGCGTCCGAGGTGGTCTCCTGGGCCCGCTCCAATACCTTCAGCAGGCCGCCGCTGGTGGAAACATGGGCGCCGATCAGCATGAGTGACGATCCACAGACAGATTCCCCGTTCCGAGTCAGGTTCGCCCCGTCCCCGACGGGGGCGCTCCACATCGGCGGAGCGCGGACGGCACTGTACAACTGGCTGCAGGCGCGCCATCAGGGGGGCGAGCTGGTGCTGCGGATAGAGGACACCGACCGCGAGCGCTCCACCCCCGATAACGTCGAGCAGATCCTGGACGCGCTGGGCTGGCTCGAGCTGGACTGGGAGGAGGGGCCGCTGAGCCAGGCCGCCCGGGCCGAGCGCCACCGCGAAGCCGTGGAGCAGCTGCTCGAGGGCGGGGCCGCCTATCGCGATCCGGCGATGGCCGACGACGTCAGGGCCTGGAAGGAGCGGCACGGCAAGCAGCGGGGCTACCGCGGAGAGCCCAGCGACGACGAGACGGCCGCGGTGCGCCTGCGAATGCCCGACGGCGGCGACACCGTCGTCGACGACCTGATCCGCGGCGAGGTGCGCTTTCCGAACGCCAACGCCGACGATTTCGTGATCGCCCGCGGCGACGGGTCGGTCCTCTACAACTTCGCGGTCGCCGTCGACGACGCGGACATGGGCATCACCGACGTGATCCGCGGCGACGACCACCTCTCCAACACTCCCAAGCAGCTGCTGGTGATGGAGGCGCTTGGGGTGGAGCCGCCCCGCTACGCCCACCTGCCGCTGCTGCACGGGCCCGATGGCAAGAAGCTCTCGAAGCGGCACGGCGCCGCGAGCGTGCAGGAGCTGCGCGACGCCGGCTACCTGCCCGCCGCCGTGCGCAATTACCTGGCGCTGCTGGGGTGGGGGACCGATGACGACACGACGATCATGTCCACCCAGGAGCTGGTCGAGCGCTTCGACGTCGGCGACGTCGGCACCTCGTCCGCGATCTTCGACGAGCAGAAGCTGCGCTGGCTGAACGGGCGCTTCATGCGCGAGATGCCGCTCGAGGAGTACACCGAGGCGGTCGCGCGCCACCTCGGCCGCGAGCCCGACGAGGCCCTGCGCGCCGCTTGCGCGATCGTCCAGGACAAGGCACAGACGCTGGACGAGGTCTGGCCGCTGATCTCCTTCCTCTTCGCCGAGCCGGAGTACGACCCGAAGGCGTGGAAGAAGGTGATGAAGGACAGCGCGATGACGCTGCTGACCGACGCGCGCGCGGCGCTCGAGGGCGCCGAGCCCTTCGACGCCGAGACGATCGAGGCGACGCTCGCGCCCGTGCTCGCCGAGCACGACGTCAAGCCGGGCAAGCTCTACCAGCCGATCCGCGTGGCGATCAGCGGCGGAACCGTCTCTCCCGGCATCTTCGAATCCCTCGCCGCGCTCGGCAAGAGCGCCAGCTTGCAGCGGATTCAGCGTGCCCTGGATGAAGGTTCGGCCGTCTCGACGTAAGGGCTAAACAATCAATAGTTGGGTGCCGATGGGTAGTTCAATGGCGACCAGCACCTCCACTCGCGCGTCCGAGCCCGCGCCCCGAGGACAAGGGCGCGGCCGGGTCCTCGCTGCCGCCTTCGATGAGGCCGAGCGCCAGCCGGCGCTGGCCGAGTCTCGCGATCAGGCGCTGGAGCTGATCGCTCGCGGCGCGCCGCCCCACGAGCTCGCGGCCGCGGCCGAGGGCGACGTCGGCCTCACCTGCGCGATCATCCGCGCCGCAGGCCAGCTTCAGGGCGGGGGCCGGATCCGCAGCGTCCCCGACGCCGTCGAACGGCTCGGCCCGGGCGCGGTCGAGGCGATCGTGCGCTCAGCGCCCACCTACGAGATGTTCCAGGGCGACGCCCAGCTCGCCCTGCAGCCCGACCGCTTCCGACTTCACGCCCTGGCCGTCCAGCGCACCGCCGACCGCATCGCCGAGCTGGTCGGCTACGGCGACCGCGACGAGCTGGCGCTGGCCGCCGTCCTGCACGACATCGGCCGGCCCGTCCTGGCCCGCCTGCATCCCGGCTACGCCGAGCGCTTCGACCGGGACGGTGGCACGCCGGACGATCGCATCGATGCCGAGCGCCGCGAGCTCGGCATCGACCACGCCCTCGTCGGCGGCGTCCTGACACGGCGCTGGGGGGTCAACGGCCGCATCTCCGAGGCCGTCGAGCGCCACCACACCCAGCAGGTCGAGGGGGGCGCTGCGATCGTCCGCCTCGCGGACATGATCGTCGCCCACCTCGAGGACTGCCCCGTCAGCATCTCCGTGATGACCGACGCCGCGGTCTCCTGCGGCCTCGGCGAGGACGGCCTGCGCCAGGTCGTCTATGAGCTCCCCCAGGGCGTCGGCTCGCGCCGCCGCGCCACAGGCCCCTGCCCGCTCTCCTCGCGCGAGCTGGACGTGCTGCGGCGCCTCGCCGAGGGCAAGGTCTACAAGCAGATCGCGCAGGAGCTGGAGCTGTCGGCGAGCACCGTCCGCAGCCACCTGCACAACGTCTACGGCAAGCTCGGAGCCCTCGACCGCGCGCAAGCGGTCCTGATGGCCACCGAGCAGGGCTGGATCTAGGCCGACTCCCGCGGGCGCGGCCAGCGCTTGCTGATCCACAGGGACGCCAGCCCCACGCCGACGGCGTCGATGCCGACGTCAAGGGGAGAGCCGTTGCGGCTCTCGGTGAAGGTCTGGTGGTACTCGTCGCTGACCGCGTATGCCAGCGAGATCGCGACGGCGGCGAGCAGCGGGCGGCGCACCCGCCCGAGCAGCGCCCACCACCAGAGGAAGGCGAGCAGCGCGTAGCCGGCGACGTGGCCGAGCTTGCGGACCGCGACCTCCCAGGGGGCGAGCTCGGGGCCCTCGAAGGGCTGCGCCGAGAAGTAGAAGATCGCGGCCATCATCGCCAGCGGGGCCAGCAGGCGCCAGGGGCTGGCGGCCGACCGACCTGTTAGAAGGGATGGCGTGATCTCGGTCACCTCCAAGTCACGTTACGCGGTGGTGGCGCTGGCCGAGCTTGCCCGCTCGGGTGGCGACCCGGTCCCGATCGGCCAGATCGCCGAGCGGCGGGAGATGCCCGTGCAGTTCCTCGAGCAGCTGTTCTCGACCCTGCGCCGCGCCGGCATCCTCGCCAGCCACCGAGGCGCCAAGGGCGGCTACACGCTCGCGCGCCCGCCCGAGGAGATCACCGTGCTCGAGGTCGTGCAGGCGCTCGACGGCGTCGTCGGCGAGGAGGGCAAGGAGGCCGGCGGCATCTGGGCCGAGGGCGTGGAGGCCCTGCGCGAGACCTTCCGCTCCAACACGATCGCCGACATCGCCCGCCGCGAGGGCCGGGAGTCCGACGCGGGGATGTACTACATCTAGCGGCCCTCCTCAAAACGCCTCACCGGAAATGACCGGTCCAGATCACCACCATGCTGCGTCCTCGGTCGTCCGGATAGCGCTGCTATTCGGACTCCCTGCCTCCTTGCCTGGCGGCGCCTGGCCTGCGTCATTTCCTGGCGAACGTTCCGAGAAGGGCCACTAGCTGGCAGGACCTCGCCAGGCGAATCCCGTTAAACCTGGTCAACAATTGGTAGTTTCTCTGGCGTGGCCGGGGCGCCGGGACAGAGCATGGCGGTACGCGTCGGAGGCGAGGCCTCGGCCCTGGTCGGCGGGACCCCCTTGGTCAGGCTGGGGCGCATGGCCGACGAGCTGGGCGGCGAGGTCGTCGCCAAGCTCGAGTACTTCAACCCGGGCGGCTCGGTCAAGGATCGCCTCGGGGTGGCTCTGATCGACGCGGCCGAGCGCGACGGCCTGATCGAGCCGGGATCGGTGGTCGTCGAGCCGACCAGCGGCAACACCGGCATCGGCCTCGCCCTGGTCTGCGCGGCGCGCGGCTACCGGCTGATCCTGACCCTGCCGGAGGGCATGAGCCGCGAGCGCACCGCGATGCTGCGCACCTACGGCGCCGAGGTCCACGAGACGCCCTCGATGGGCGGCATGGACGAGTCGGTCGACCTCGCGCGCAGGCTCGTCTCCGAGCACGGCGGCTACATGCCGATGCAGTTCTCGAACCCCGCCAATCCCGAGATTCACCGGCGCACGACCGCCGAAGAGATCTGGAGCGACCTCGACGGCCAGGTGGACGCCTTCGTCGCGGGCGCGGGGACCGGCGGCACGATCACCGGCGTCGGGCAGGTCCTGAAGGAGCGCCGTCCCGAGGTGCAGGTGATCGCGGTCGAGCCGGCGGGCTCGCCGGTGCTCTCCGGCGGGAAGCCCGGCCCGCACAAGATCCAGGGCATCGGGCCGGGATTCGTGCCCGAGGCCCTCGACCGCTCGGTCGTCGACGAGGTGATCCCGGTCGGCGACGAGGACGCGCTGGAGACGGCGAGAACGCTCGCTCGCCGCGAGGGGGTGCTCGCCGGGATCTCGGCCGGCGCCGCGGTTCACGCCGCGCTGGAGGTGGCCGCCCGCCCTGAGATGGCCGGGAAGCGGATCGTGACGATCGTCTGCGACTCGGGCGAGCGCTACATGTCGCTCCCCTTCTTCGCCCCGGACTGACCGCAGGATGCCGGGCGCGCGTCCGGTGGCGGGTACCCTTCGCCCATGCTCGGCCTGGGCACCCTGCGCCGCGTCGCGGCAGAGATCTCATCCGACATCCGCTCGGCGCGCGACCGCGACCCCGCCGCCAAGGGCGTGGGGTCGCTCGAGATCCTGACCGGGTGGGCGGGGGTGCAGGCGCTGCTCGCTCACCGCGTGGCGCACGCGCTCTGGGACGCGGAGGTCCCCGTCGCTCCGCGCCTGATCGCCTACGGGAGCCGCGCGGTGACGGGAGTCGAGATCCATCCCGCGGCCGAGATCGGCGAGGAGTTCTTCATCGACCACGGTGCGGGCGTGGTGATCGGCGAGACGGCCGAGATCGGCGACCGGGTCACCCTCTACCAGGGCGTCACCCTGGGAGGCGCCGGCTTCGAGACCGGCAAGCGCCACCCGACCCTGGGCGACAACGTGACCGTGGGTTCCGGCGCCAAGCTGCTCGGCCCGGTCACGATCGGGTCCAACGCCAAGGTCGGCGCCAACACGGTCGTGGTCGAGGACGTTCCGGCGGAGACGACCGTGGTCGGCAACCCCGGGCATCCCGTTCGCGTCGAGGGCAGGCCGGTCGAGGGCCCCGACTCGGATTGGATCCACCTGCCGGACCCGGTCGCGGAGGCGATCAAGGAGCTCTCCGATCGGATCTCCCAGCTGGAGCGCCTGCTCGCCGAGGCCGAGGGTGACGAGCACGTTGAGCCCAAGAGCGGGCTGCCGCCCGCGGCCAAGGTGACCGAGCTGCGCCCGAAGAAGGGCCCGAGCTCCGCCGGCGGCTGAGCCCGGGACGGTGGGGCGAGCCGGTCGCATCGCCCTCGCATGCGCGCTCATCGCGAGCGCCGGAATCGCGGTCGGGCTGCTGCCGGGCGGCGGGGAGCAGGAGCCGCGGTAGCCGACCGCTCCGGCGGCCCAGGTGCCGGCGCAGCTCTCCGCGCGCGAGAGCGCGGTCGCGGACACGATCGCCCCGGCCGCCGAGACGCGCAGCGCGGACCAGTGCACCGTGCTCGCGACCCAGGCCTACATCGAGCAGCGCGAGCGGCGCAGGGGGGCGGCGGCCCTGGCCGCATGCCAGAACAGCTTTCTGGACCGCGACAGCGGGCTCATTGACGCGCCCCTGCAGGTGACCGCCGTCGAGATCGACGGGGACACGGCGGCTCGCGCTCGAGTGCGACTCGGCGGCGGTGATCGCCGCCTACGGCGCGCGCCTGCGCGAGCCGCCGCTCGGCTTCGGGGAGCCGGTCGTCTCCTGCGTCTCCCAGGCGCTCGGGACGCTTTCGCCGGGGGCGCTGGCGCGGGTGTTCCTGGAGGCGGGGGTGGAGCCGATCCTGGATCGTTGCCGCTCCCGGGCCCGGGATTAAACTGGCCGGTCAGCCAACCCAAGGGAGGTCTATCCGCATGAGAAGCTCACGACTGATCGCACCGCTGCTGCTGCTGGCCGCCGCCCCGTTCCTGCTCGCGGCCTGTGGCGATGACAGCAGCGGGGACGAGGACGGCATCACGGCCGCGATCGAGCAGGCGGCGACCACCGATACCGCCGAGAACTGCACCGAGGTCCAGACCGACGCCTTCAACCAGCAGACGGAGTTCGCCTCCGAGGGCGACGCGACCGAGGTCTGCGAGCAGGAGGCCGGCCAGGGTGACGTCGCGGCCGACTCGGTCGAGGTCGAGAGCATCGAGGTCGACGGCGAATCGGCGACCGCGGACGTCAGCTTCAGCGGCGGCAACCTCGACGGCCAGGTCCTGGCGATCTCCCTCGTGGACGAGGACGGGCAATGGAAGCTCGACTCGCTGGACGAGTTCGTCGAGTTCGACAAGGAGGCATTCGCAACGGGCCTGCTCGAGAAGGCCTCCTCCGACGGCGAGACTCCGCAGGGGGTCTTGAACTGCCTCGAGCAGGCCATCAACGCCGCCTCCGACGACGAGCTCACCGGCGTCTACCTGAGCGGCGACGAGAGCCAGCTCGTCGCCCTCTTCGGGGAGTGCTTCGGCCAGTAGAGGCACAGCCTGAACCAGCTGGAGGCCGCGGCCCGGGGCGCCTGAGCGCTCCGGGCCGCGGGCTATTCTCGGTCGCGTGGCCCGGATCGAGGAGGAGACAGCGACGCCCGAGGACCTGTTCTCCGGGGCCCCGGTCGAGGCCGGCGCCGCGGGCACCGAGCACCTGCTCGAGGACCTGAACCCGCCACAGCGCGAGGCGGTCAGCCACGGCGAGGGGCCGCTGCTGGTGCTGGCGGGCGCCGGTTCGGGCAAGACCCGGGTGCTGACCCATCGCATCGCCTGGCTGCTCGCGACCGGCCAGGCCCGGCCGAACCAGATCCTGGCGATCACATTCACCAACAGGGCCGCCCAGGAGATGCGCGAGCGCGTCGGCGCCCTCGTCGGCGGCGTCGAGCGGCGGATGTGGGTGATGACCTTTCACGCCGCCTGCGCCCGGCTGCTGCGGATGGAGGCGGAGCGCCTCGGCTACACCAAGAGCTTCACGATCTACGACGAGTCGGACTCCCTGCGGATGCTGAAGCGCTGCCTCGTGGACCTCGAGGTCGATACCAAGCGCTACCCGCCGCGCGCGATCCGCGCCCGCATCTCAGACGCCAAGAACGCGCTCCTCGACGCCGAGGCCTACGAGGAGCACGCGGGCGCAGGGCACTTCGAGGACGTCGTCTTCCAGGCCTACCGCCTCTATGAGCGCCGGATGCTGGACGCGAACGCGATGGACTTCGACGACCTGCTGATGCGCACCGTCAACGTCCTGGAGCTGGCAGCCGACGTCCGCCGCCGCTACCGCGAGCGCTTCCGGTGGGTGCTGGTGGACGAGTACCAGGACACGAATCAAGCCCAGTACCGGCTGCTTCAGCTGCTTGCCGGCCCGAACGGGAACCTGATGGTGGTCGGCGATGAGGACCAGTCGATCTACGGCTTCCGACAGGCTCAGATCCGCAACATCCTCGAGTTCGATAAGGACTTCGCCGAGGCCCACGTGGTCAAGCTCGAGCAGAACTACCGCTCGACGGAGACGATACTCAGCGCCGCCAACGCCCTCGTCTCGAACAATCGCGAGCGGCTGGGGAAGAACCTGTGGACCGAGGTGGAGGAGGGGGAGAAGATCGTCGTCGCCGAGCTCGACGACGAGCACGGTGAGGCCCGCTTCGTCGCAGGCGAGATCGAGGAGCTGGCCGGAGCGGGGGTGCCGCGCGAGCAGATCGCGGTCTTCTACCGGACCAACGCACACAGCCGCGTGCTCGAGGACGTGCTCGTTCGCTACGAGCTGCCCTACCAGGTGATCGGCGGCACCAAGTTCTACGAGCGGGCCGAGGTCAAGGACGCGGTCGCGTATCTGAACCTGCTGGTCAACCCCGCCGATGAGGTCAGCTTCGCGCGCGTCGTCAACTCACCGCGCCGCGGCATCGGCGACACCAGCCGGCAGCGACTGCGCTCGCACGCGGACAACACGGGGCGCACGGTCTGGGAGGCCGCGCGCGAGCCGGAGTCCGTGCCGGGCCTGGGCGCCGCGGCGATCAAGTCGGTGGGCCGGTTCGTGGAGCTGATCGAGGACCTCCGCGCCGAGGCAGAGCGCCAGCCGGTGGCCGAGTTGATGCGCGACCTGCTCGAGCGCAGCGGCTACTTCGACGCGCTGCGCGCCGAGCGCACGGTCGAGGCCGAGGGGCGGATCGAGAACCTCGAGGAGCTGGTCGGCGTCGCCTCCGAGTTCGACGCCAACCGCGCGCTCGAGGGCGACTCGGAGCTGACCCCGCTGGAGGAGTTCCTGCAGGCGATCTCGCTCTACACCGACCAGGACGACATCGGCGACGGCGAGGAGAAGGTGACGCTGATGACCCTGCACAACGCCAAGGGCCTCGAGTACGACGCCGTCTTCATCATCGGCGTTGAGGAGGGCGTCTTCCCGCACTCGCGCTCGCTCGAGGAGGGCAACGAGGAGGAGGAGCGCCGCCTCGCCTACGTCGGCATCACCCGAGCCCGCAAACGGCTGTGGCTGACCCACGCCCGCAGCCGCCGCCTCTTCGGCGACCGCGCCGGCGGCATGCCCTCCCGCTTCCTCTCGGAGCTGCCCGACGAGCTCGTCGAGCGCGAGGGCGGCGACGAGCAGGCGCTCACGGGCTGGGCCTCGGGCGG